>JBBQVX010000078.1:0-17554 GCA_038211115.1 Elusimicrobiota bacterium
GCTCCGTCGTGATCACGGCCGCGGCGCTGTCCTTCCTCGGGCTCGGCGCGCCGGTCGGCTACGCCGACTGGGGCCAGTTGATCTCCCTGTCGAGAAACTGGATCCTAGGCTCGTCGGGCAATCCGTTCGAGTACTGGCACACCGTGTTCATCCCCGGCATCGCGATCTTCCTGTTCGTGCTCGGCTGGAACCTCCTCGGCGACGCGGTCCGCGACATCCTCGACCCACGGCAGAAATAGGGAACCCGAACATGCCCACGCTTAATGCACTTCTCGACCGCTCCGCGCAGGAAGGCGGGGAAAAGATCGCGCTGGTGTTCGGCGAGCGCGAGCTCTCGTTCCACGCCCTGCGACAGGAAGTCCTCGAGGTCGCGGAAGGGCTGCGCCGCCAGGGCGTCGTCCACGGCGACCGCGTCGCCATCCTCCACCGCAACGCGCCCGAGTTCATCATCGCC
The DNA here is from genome assembly GCA_038211115.1 of Elusimicrobiota bacterium. Taxonomy (GTDB): domain Bacteria; phylum Elusimicrobiota; class Elusimicrobia; order UBA1565; family UBA9628; genus GWA2-66-18. The sequence continues at coordinate 455 of JBBQVX010000078.1, forward strand.
TATTTCGCCGCGAACCGCCTCGGCGCCATCGCCGTGCCGATCAATTTCATGGTGTCGAAGGCCGACGAGCTCGCGTACATGCTCGGCGACTGCGGCGCGAAATTCGTCTTCACGCAGAACGACTTCCTGCCGGGCCTGAGCGCCGCCGCCGCCAAGTGCGCCGCGCTGAAAGCGCTGTGGGTGACGGACCTGACGGCGCCTTCGTCGTCCCTGGTCCGCCCTTACTCGGACCTGCGCGCGTCCGCCTTCGCCGACGCCTCCGTCGACGCCGCGATCGAGAGCGACGTCGCCGCGATCCTCTACACGTCTGGCACGACGGGCTTCCCGAAGGGCGTGATGCTCACGCACCGCAATCTCGTGACGAACTGCGAGGCGTCGCTGCGGCGCATGACCCTCGACCGCTCCGACGTGACCTTGTGCATCCTGCCGATGTTCCACAGCTTCGCGTGGACGGGGATCGTCCTCATCTCCCTGCGCCTGACCTTGACCTGCGTCGTGTTCTCCGCGATCGCTCCCGCCCGGCCGTGGCTCAAGGCGATGGGCCGCCGCGGCGTGAGCCTGTTCGCGGCCGTGCCGCAGGTGTACGCGGCGCTCGCGCGCGAGGCCAAGGATTGGAAGACGCGCGCTTACCTGCGCTTCTGGGCGTTCCGCCGCGTGAAGATCGGCGTCTCGGGCGCGGCGCCGCTGGCGCCGGCCGTCGCTCAGGCGTTCACGGCCGCCATCGGCGTCGAGATCGTGGAGGGCTGGGGCCTCACGGAGACGAGCCCCGCCGCCACGATCAGCGCGCCCGGCCAGGTCAAGCCCGGCTCGGTGGGGCCCGCCCTCGACGGCGTCCGGATCAAGCTCATCGACGACGCGGAAAACGACTCCGCGCCGGGCGCCGAAGGCGAAATCTGCGTCAAGGGCGACTGCGTGATGAAGGGCTACTGGAACCGGCCCGAGGACACGCGCGCGGCCTTCACCGCCGACGGCTGGCTCAAGACCGGCGACATCGGCGCGATCGACGCCGACGGTCACCTCTCGATCCGCGACCGCAAGAAGGACATGATCATCGTGAAGGGCCTCAAGGTCTTCTCCGCGCAGGTCGAGGCCGTCATCGCCGAGAATCCGTCCGTCGAGGAGAGCGCCATCATCGGCGTTCCCGACGAGGTCGGCGACGAGATCATCAAGTGCTTCGTCGTGCTCAAGAAGGGCTGCCCGCTCGAGAAGTCGGCCTTGATCCAGTACTTCAAGGAGCGTCTCGACGCGTACAAGCGTCCGCGCGACGTCGAGATCGTGGACTCCCTTCCGAAGAACGCGCTTCAAAAAGTGCTCAAGCGCGAGCTGCGCGACCGCGAGCTCAAGAAGCGCGCGGCCCCCGCCGCCAAGGCCTGATGCCCGCGAGACGCGTCCGGCTCGGCGCCGAGGCGCGCGAGACGCTCGCGAAGGTTTTCGCCGCGGCGAAGCAGCCGGTGTGGCTCGTCGGCGGCGGAATCCGCGACGCGGCGCTCGGACGGCCCTTCGGCGATCTCGATCTGGCCTGCGCCGACGCACGGGCGCTGGCAGCAGGGCTCGCGCGCGCGTTCAAAGGCACGCTCGTGACGCTCGACGAGGATAACGCCGTCTATCGCCTCGTCCTGCTGCCCGCGCGCGGCAAGTCCATCCTGCAGATCGACGTCGCCGGCCTGCAGGGCAAGAGCATCGCGGAGGATTTGGCGCGGCGAGACTTCACGGTGAACGCCGTCGCTCTCGAGCTGGCGAAGGAGCTGCCGCCGTCGCTGCCGGAGTCCGCGTTCCTCGACCCGCGAGGCGGCCTGAAGGATCTCGCGGCCGGGATCCTTCGCGCGGACATCGAGGAGAACCTGACCGACGACCCGCTGCGTCTGCTGCGCGCGTTCCGTCTCGCAGCACAGCTCGGCCTGACGATCGAGGCGAAAACGCTGAAGGCGATCCGGCGCCGCGCGAGCCTGATCCGGGAGCCGGCCGCCGAACGCGTCGCCGCCGAGCTGTTCATGCTCCTGGCCGTCCCCGGCGCGTCCGCGTGGCTCGAGCGCATGGACGAGAACGAGCTCCTGACGGCGATTTTTCCCGAGCTCGAGCCCTCGCGGCGCTGCGCCGTGGATTACTACGGGACGGGCGGCGTGCTCAAGCACACGCTCGCGGTCTGCGCGCGCGTGGACTTCCTCCTGACGAACCTGCGCGGCGTCTACCCGGCGCTCGCCGGCGATCTCGCGAAGCACTTCGCGGAGCGCGGGGGGGCGCCGTTTCGCGCCCTGTTGCTGCTGTCGGCGCTGCTGCACGACGTCTCCAAGCCCGAGACCGCGAAGAAAATCGGCGGCCGATTGCGCTTTTTCGAGCACGACTCGAAGGGCGCGGTCGCGACGGAAAAGATTTTGCGCCGGCTCCGCCTGTCGCGCGAGCAGATCGACACCGCGTCGGCGATCGTGCGGCATCACCTGCGTCCGGGCCACCTGGCCTCGGGCGGCCCGTTGACCGAGCGCGCGGTCTACCGCTTCTTCCGGGACCTCGGTCCGGACGCCCCGGGCCTGCTGATCGTCTGCTGGGGCGACCACGCGAGCTACATGCCCGAGGCGCGCCTCAAGCGCCTGCTCAAAACCGCGGTCGCCGACCCCAAGCGCTCCGACCTCAGCCGCCTCAAACCGGAGGACGCCCGCAAAACCGTCCATCACCTCCAGCTCGTCTCGACTTTGCTGCGCCGCTGGCGGGACCTGTCTCGCGCCCCGGCGCCCGAGCGTCTTCTCGACGGGCGGGACATCATGAAAGCGCTCAAAATCGCCCCCGGGCCGAAGGTGGGCGAACTGCTCGAGCGCGTCCGGGAAGCCCAGGCCGAGGGGGAGATCGGCTCCCGGGAAGAGGCCTTGGCCTTCGTCGCACGCCTGACATAGTTCTGTAACACCCCGGGGATACGGTATTCCCTAATAGGATGACTTCGGCCCGGAGCCCTTTCCATCGTCCCCTCTCCGCGTTCGCCTTGGCGATCGTAGGCCCGCTTTTGGCCGTATTTTCCGGCCTTTCCGCGCGCGCCGATACTCCCACTTTCTCCAACTTCGCCGTCGACACCTGCCTGCCCGCCGGCGGCGGCTCGGTTCAACAGGTCTCGGGCGGCACCATCTACACCCAGCGCCCGAGCTTCTCCGTCCTGGTCACGGCCTCTCCGCCCACCGGCTCGCCGACGGGGCTCAACGGCACCTGCGGCAGCCTGCCCGAGCCGCAGGGCAACACCACGGCCCTCCAGGGGCTCTGGAAGCTCGAGGGCAACGGCACCGACTCCTCCACCGCCGGCAACAACGTGTTCCCGGTCAACGGCTACAGCGGGTCCGTGCCTCAAATCCGGAACCTGAGTTTTTCCTTCTATCCGTGGAGCACCGGCGTCAGCATGTACGACGGCTTCGAGTCCGGAGGCTTCGGCGCGCTGCCGTGGACGACGCCAGGCGGGACGTTCGGGTGGACGATCTCTTTCGGTGGAGCGGCGGCCGGCTTTTTCCGTTCGAACAGCACGAATATCTCCGACGGCCAAACCGCGTGCCTCCAGGTCACCAGGACCTTCGGCGTGTCGGGCAACGTTAATTTTCAACGCACCGTCGACAGCGAGGGCGGATTCGACTTTCTGCGCTTCTACGTCGACGGCGTTCAGCAGCAGCTCTGGTCGGGCAGCGTCGCCTGGGGCCAGGCGTCGCAGGCCGTGTCCGCCGGCACACGCACGCTCAAATGGTGCTACACCAAGGACGGCAGCATCTCCGTCGGCGCCGACGAGGCGAGCATCGACGAGGTCACCTTCATTCCAGACTCGGTGGCCCCTTCGGCGAACCCGGTCGGGCTCGACAACACCGACTTCACCGTGGAGACCTGGGCACGCTGGCTCGGCGGCGGCAACAACACCGGCTTCCAGACGCTCCTCATCGACTGCGAGGCGGGAGCCACCGACAAGTGCCTGCACATCGGCCTCGACAACAGCGCAGTCCCCTCGATGCGGTTCTGGAACGACGACCGCGCCGCCAGCGTCGGGATCGGCGACGGCAGCTGGCATCACCTGATCTTCATGCTCACGGGCACGGTCAAGTCCCTCTGGATCGACGGCGTGCGCCGCGACGGCGCGACGAGCGGCACGCAGGCCGCCTACACCGGCGCGGCGTCGACCGTTCACCTCGGCGGCTGGCCAGGGTCCACGAATTCGTTCGCCGGCCTGATGGGCCCGACGAGCATCTACCGCCGCGCGCTCTCCGTCTCCGAGATCCAGTCCCGCTACCGCGGCCAAATCTTCAAGCTCAAGGGCAGCGAACCGCTCGACGGCAATCTCTCCGACGCGTACTGCACGGCCCCACCCGGCAACGGTGTCGGCTCGTGGGGCTGGGGCTTCGGCACGAACCGGACCCTCGGCACCGGCGGGGTCACCTTCGAGTTCGCCTCGCTTAGCGACGACGACACCTATAACACGACCACTTTCAACGTCACCGTCGATCAGACGACCATGGGCGCTCCGCCCTCGCCGGTCGTCAGCGGCGTGACCAGCAGCGGCGCCACATGGACCGTGCCGACTTGGTCCTGCGACGCGGGCGGCACCAACAACTCGAACGTGAAGTATCGCGTCAACCGCGACTGGACGACGCCGCTGAACGCCTACACGAGCCGCGCCTACACGGCCGCCCTGTCGCCGAACACCGTCTACGGCGTCAATTTCCAGGCCACGTACACGGACAGCGCTCCGGGCTCCAGCGCCGTCGTCGGCCCCTCGGCGGCCGGCGGCAACGTCTTCGCCACGACCCTCGCCAACACGCCCAGCCAGCCCAACTCCCTCACCGTCACGGGGCCTCAGTCGGTCACCGTCACCACCGGCCTCAACGGCAACCCGGCGCATACCGCCATCGACGTCGAAGCCTCCGCCACCGGCGCCGGCGGCCCGTTCGCGCAGGTCTCGACCCACCAGTTCTTCGACGTCGCCGGCGCCAATCGCGCGATCTCCGGCCTCGCCCGATCGTCGAGGTTCTACTTCCAATCCACGGCCCAGAACTTAAACAGCGTCACGACCGCCGGCAGCGGCTCCAACGGATCGTCCATGGTCACCCAGCCCAACGCGCCGGTCAGCCTTTTCGGCGCCACGGCGGCGGGGGCGGGGGAATGCCCGAAGACCCAGATTCGCTGGAGCTGGGGCGCGGTGACGATGGGCAGCGGAGCCGGCGCCCAGTACAACGTGACGCGCGACATCGGCACCCCCGTGAGCGGCACGATCGGGGCGGTGCTCACGTACCTCGAAAGCGGGCTGACTCCGGGATCCAGCTACGACACCAAGGTGCGCGCCTTCGATTCCGGCGCCTCCGCGGCCCCGGACATCCGCTTCAGCCCCGACTCGAGCGTCGCCAGCTTCACGACCGGCGTCGCCGACATCGAGCAGCCGCTCGCGCCCACCGGCGTGGCCGCGAGCAACACCACGATCAATTGGTCCTGGCCGGCGGTCATCAACGCGTGCGCGCCGACGTACAAGGACATCGACGCGACGACTTTGGGCCTCCTGTTCACCACTGCGCCGAACGTCACCAGCTGGTCGCAAGGCGGCCTGACCGTCAACAGCCTCTCCTCCATCCGGGTCCGCGCCGACGACGCCTTCGACCCGGACGAAAGCCCGAACTCCACCCCCGGGTCCGCCTACACCCTCGCCAATCCGCCGACGGGGATGACTTTGACCGCCGTGACGACCGGCTCGGTCACCGTCGGCTGGTCCTCCACCAACCCCGGCTATACCCGCTTCGGCGTCACCTACTCGCCGGACAACTTCGCGACCATCACCCAGACGCTCTACACGATGGGCGACAACTTCACCGGAACCTCCGTCGGCATCGGCGGGCTCACGGCCGGGACGAACTACGCCTTCCGCGTCATCGCCTACAGCGGCCGCAATACCGACGCCTTCGGCAACATTCCGACCGCGCCCCTGAACGGCTCGGTCTGGACGCGGCCGCAGACGCCCGTCGTCACGGGCGTCGGAAGCTCTTCGACACAGATCGACTGGACGTGGCCCGCCGTCACCGGCGCCACGGGCTACCGCCTCTACACCGCCCCGGGTGGGCCGCTGCTTATCGACACGCCGCTGCTGATCTATCCCCAGAGCGGCCTCACCATCAACACGCAGTACGGCGTCGAGATCGAGGCGTACAACGTCTCGGGCACGGGCATCCGCTCGTCGCCCGTCTATGCCTACACGCTCGCGGTGGATCCCGTCGCCTTCACGGTCACCGCCGTCAGCACCCGGACCGCCAGCTTCTCGTGGGGCCCCAACGGCAATCCGCCGTACACGTTCTACGAGGTCGGCGTCGCGATCGACCCCGCGTTCACGTCGATCGTCAACACGCTGAACGTCAACGCGACGATCGCGACCGCCACGGGCCTTTACCCGGAGACCACGTACTACGCGCGCGTGCGCTCCGTCAGCGGCAGCCAAGGGTACGGGAACTTCGTCCCGTCGGCCGCCGGCGTCTCCACGATGACGCTCAAGGATCTCGCGATCACCACGACTTCGGTCCAGACCTCGGCCTACATCGCTCCGGCCGGCACGGTCGGGCAATGGCAGTTCGACGAGAGCACGGGCGTCACCGCGGCCGACTCGTCGGGCTTCGCCAACACCGCCTTCCTGACCTGTCTGAACGCCGCGTGCGTGTCCACGCCCACCTGGGTCGCGGGCCCTCCCGGCATGGGAACCGCCGCCGCCTATCCCGGCCTCAACAACAGTCTGACGCGCGTTCCCGATACGGCCGGCTACAACTTCACCGACAAGATCACGGTCTCGGCCTGGGTGAAGCCCACGAGCCTGTCCCAGCAGAACGGCGCGGGCATCGTCGTGCGAGGCAACGGCGGCGGCGCCGAGAACTTCGCGCTCGACGTCTCCGGAAGCCTCTGGCGCTTCATGCCGAAGACCGGCTTCCTCGTCTCCTCCACGAACACGATCTCGCTCTCGAATTGGACGCACTTGATCGGCGTGTACGACTCCGCGGTCGGCAGCGCCACGCTGTACGTCAACGGCCGCCCTGCGTCGACCATCCTCGGCGTCCCCGCGCGCACGGCCGCCCTGCACGACATCTCGATCGGCAACCGCCAATCGGCCGCCGGCGCGTACGACCGCGGCTTCCTCGGCCACATCGAATCCGTACGCGTCGAGCACAGGGCCCTCAACGCCGCCGAGGCGCTCGCCGAGTACCAGGGCAACTTCACCTCCACCGTGGCGCCGATCTCGCCGAACAACGGCATCCAAATCGGCTTGCCGCCCAACGCCTTCGGCGGCCCCGCGACCTTGTTCGTGTCCATCGATCCGGTGCAGCACCCGATCCTGATCTCGCCCGCTTCGCTCAACGCAGGGATCGCCGCGTATCCGACCGGCTACATGCTGGTGCCAAACAGCATGGCCGAGATCGTCCCGCTCGTCAACGGCGCCCCTTTCGTCCTGCCCCTCGGCTCCTCGGCGACCCTGTCGATGCCCTACCTCGACGTCAACGGCAACAACGTCATCGACAACACGAACCCTCCACTCGCGGCCTCCGCGATCAAGATGTTCACGCTGAACACCACGATCAATCGCTGGGAGATGCTGCCGACTTTCGTCAACGCCTCCGCGCGCCGCGTCACCGCCTTCACGCCGCACTTCTCCGTGTTCGCCATGTTCGCGCCGGTGACGATCGGCACCGCGCTGGCGCAGGTGCGCGTCTATCCGATCCCGTGGAAGCCGGGCTCGAACGGCCGCTTCGACGCCCCAGGCATCACCTTCGACACTCTGCCCGTGAATGGCACGATCCGGATCATGAATCTCGCGGGCGAGCGCATACGCGAATTCACGTTCGACGGCTCCGCGGCGGGCGCCGTCGTCTGGAACGGCATGACCGACCATGGTCGCCGCGCCGCCAGCGGCGTCTACTTCGCCCGCATCGTCGGCGACAACGGCGCCGCCTCGCTCCTCAAATTCGCGATCGAAAGATGATCTCCCGAACGCTCGCCGCCTTGCTCGTCCTCTCGGCCTTCGAGGCCGGGGCGGGCGGCTTCGGCTCGAACCAGGAGGGGACCAGCGGCGCCGAGTTTCTCAAGCTCGGCGCCGACGCGCGCGCGGCGGGCATGGGCAGCGCCGTACACGCCGCCGTCGACGACGCGACCGCGATCTACTGGAATCCGGCCGGCCTCGCCGGCCTGCGCTACCGCCACGTGACGATGACGCACGCCGCCGCCTACCAATCCACCTTCCAGGACTTCATCGCGTACGCGCAGCCCGTCGAGTCGCCGTTTTCGAAGTCGGGGGAACGCGAGCGCGAGCTCCGGCCCGAGCCGCTCGGCACGCTCGGCGTCGCCGTCCTCTACCAGAACTCCGGCGCCATCCCCGTGGTCGACAACACCGCGATGCCGACCGGCGAGCGCATCACGCCCCAGGACATGGCGATCTTCATCGCCTTCGGCACCACGTTCGCGCGCGGCGTCGACGTCGGCATCGGCCTCAAATACGTGACCTCCAAGATACAAGGCACGGCCTCGACCGGCGCAGGCGACCTCGGCGTGCGCTGGCGCACTTGGCTGCCGGCCGAAATCCCCTACGCCATCTCGCTCAACGTCCAGAACGTCGGCGGCCAGCTCAAGTTCCACGAGCTCGGCGACCCGCTGCCGCTGATCATCACGCTCGGCCAAGCGATCAAGATCACCAAGGGCCTCGTCGTCACCGCCGACCTCAACGCCCCGCGCGACCGCTCCATGTATCCCTGCTTCGGCGTGGAATGGCGCGTGCCGATGCAGCAGGGGCTGTCCGCCGCCCTGCGCGCGGGCTACGACGGCCGCCTCAACCGCAACGACTCCGGCGGCACGACCGGCACCTCCTTCGGCGCCGGCCTCGGGATCCAGCGCTTCGGCTTCGATTACGGCTGGTCTCCCGCCGGCGGCCTCGGCGCGACGCACAAGCTGTCCCTCTCCTACCGCTTCTGACCGGTAGTTTGATATCCTCCTCCCGGATGGGTGGATTGAGGGCGTTCGCCGCTGAGCTCGCCGGCACGTTCGCGCTGACTTTGGCGGGAGCGGGCGCGCTCTGCCTCGATTTCGCGACGGGGGGGAAGCTAGGCCCCGCGGGCGTCGCGCTGGCGTATGCCGCCGCCGCCGCGACCGTCGTGCACTCCTTTCCGTCAGCGGTCGGCCGCTTCAATCCCGCGATCACGGTCGCGGAGCTCGCCGTGACGCGCGTCGGCGTCCTGCGCGGCGTTTTCGCGCTCGGCGCGCAGCTGCTCGGCGCCGCATGCGCGGGCCTGCTCCTGAGCGCCGTCCTGTCCGGCGGCCGTCCCGAGCTCCTCGTCGCGCCGGCCTATCTCGGGGCCTGCATCCCCGTCGGCATCGGCTACCGCGCGGCCACGCTCGTCGAGGCCGTCGCGACCTTCTTCCTGACCTTGGCCGTCTTCGCCGCGGACGAGCGCCGCGCGCTCGGCCCGCTCTCGATCGGCGCCGCGACCCTGTTCGGCGCGCTGATCGCCGGCCCGCTCACCGGAGGCGCCATGAACCCCGCGCGCGCGTTCGGCCCCGCGATCGCCGCCGGCCGTTGGTCCATGCACTACGTCTACTGGGTCGGCCCGCTCGCCGGCGCCGTCGTCGCCGCGCTGGCCGCCCCCTATCTGATCCACGAGGAGAACCGCCCATGAACGTCTCGCCCCTTCCGCTCAAGACTCTCGAGTCCGACCACCGCGACCTCGCCGTCTTCGTCTACGAGGACGCCGGTTTGGCCGGCGCCAAGGCGCTTTCGACCGCCGCGAAGGCCGCGCTCAACGGCAAGCTGCACGAGGAAAACTTCAAGGCCGGCGCGAAGGAAGTGTGCCGCGTGGACCTCGACATCCTGGGCAAGCACCGTCGCGTGTTCGCGGTCGGCCTCGGCAAGAAGAAAGGCTCGACGAGCGAGAACTTCCGCCGCGCGGCCGGCTCCCTGCTCGGCGCGATCCGTTCCAAGCGCGAGAAGATCGCCGTGCTCTGCTCCGAGAACCCGCAGGCCGTCGCCGAAGGCCTGCTGCTCGCGTCCTACAAGTACGAGGAGTACAAGAAAGGGGACGCCGACAAGCTCACGAGCGCCGCGATCGTAATCCAGGACGCCGGCTCGCGCGGCTCCATCGAGAAAGCCTGCGCGAAGGCCGCGACCTACGCCTCCGCAGTCCTGTTCGCCCGCGACCTCGTGAACCGTCCGCCGTCCGCCAAGACGCCGACGAGCCTCGGCGAGCTCGCCGAGACCCTCAAGGGCGCGGGCGTCACCGTCACCGTCATGGACAAGGCCGCCTGCGCCGACATGAAGATGGGCGGCCTGCTCGGCGTGGCCCGCGGCTCCCAAGAGCCGCCCGTCATGGTGCACATGATCTACAAGCCCAAGGCCGCGACCAAGAAGCGCGTCGCGATCGTCGGCAAGGGCGTGACGTTCGACTCGGGCGGGCTGTCGATCAAGCCCGCGGCCTCCATGGAGGAGATGAAGTGCGACATGGCCGGCGCGGCCTCGGTGCTTGCCGTCTTCAAGGTCATCGCCGAGCTCAAGCCGAAGGCCGAGGTGCACGGAATCTTCGCCGCGACTTACAACCTCACGGGGCCCGACGCCTATATGCCTGGCGACGTGCTGACCGCGATGAACGGCAAGACGATCGAGGTCTGGAATACGGACGCCGAGGGCCGGCTGATCCTCGCGGACGCGCTGTCCCTCGCCGCGAAGCAGGAGCCGCAGGCGATCGTCGACCTCGCGACGCTCACGGGTGCTGTCGTCGTCGCCCTCGGCTCGAAGGTCGCGGGGATCATGGGCAACGACCCGAAGCTGATCGGACAATTGAAAGCCGCCGGCAAACGGGCCGACGAGGCCTTCTGCGAGCTGCCGCTCGTCGAAGACTATAAAGAAAACATCAAGGGCAACATCGCCGAGCTCTTGAACATCTCCAAGGCCCGCGGAGAAGCCGGATCCATCATCGGCGGGTTATTTTTACAAGAATTCGTCGACGGCAAGCCCTGGGTCCACCTCGACATCGCGGGCACCGCGTTCACGAGCGGAGACTCCGCGACGTACGCGCCGAAGGGGGCGACCGGTTCGCCGGTGCGCACCTTGCTCGAGTGGCTGGGGGCCCTCTAAGATGAGCCGAATCAAGAACACCAACTCGAAAAGGACCGGGGGGGAGATCGACCTCGCTCGCATCGAGTCGCATATGCGCGACATCATCGGGGACCTCGGCGAGGATCCCGCGCGCGAGGGCCTGAAGGCCACGCCGCACCGCGTGGCGAAGTCCCTGCGCGACCTGACGAGCGGCTACCGCGTCGACATCGACGCGATGATCAACAACGCGCTGTTCACCGAGTGCTACGACCAGATGGTGATCGTGCGCGACATCGCGTTCTACTCGATGTGCGAGCACCATATGCTCCCGTTCTTCGGGCGAGCGCACGTGGCCTATCTCCCGAACAAGAAGATCATCGGCCTCTCGAAGATTCCCAAGCTCGTCGAGGTCTTCTCCCGGCGCTTGCAGGTGCAGGAGCGCCTGACCTCTCAGATCGCGACGACGCTGATGGACAAGCTCAAGCCGATGGGCGTCGGCGTGATCCTCGAGGCGCGCCACCTCTGCATGGAGATGCGCGGCGCCGAGAGCCAGCACTCCCCGACAACGACCTCCTGCATGCTGGGCATCTTCCAGAGCGACGCGCGGACGCGGAAAGAATTTTTAGACCTCGTAAAGACCCGCCCGGTCTGAGCCGTTTCCGGAACCAGTCGAAAGAAAAGACGCCCCGGCTCTCGCGAGAGCCGGGGCGTCTTTTTTCTTTATGCCGCGTCTAAGCGGCCGGAGGCGGGGTCAGAGGCGGCAGCGACCGGTGCGTCCCGTCGCAGAACGGCTTGTTCTTCGACTCGCGGCAGCCGCACCAGGCCACCTTCTTGGCCTCGGTGATCTCCACGATGATGGGGGACTTGCCCGTGTTCTTGCGCGCGTGCGAGCCGTCGCAGTACGGCTGCTTCTCGGACTCGCCGCACGCGCACCAGGCCTTGCGGCCCGGCTGCTCGTCGATGATGTACGGCTTGTTCTGGATACCGGACACCGTTAAACCTTCTGCCCGACGAAGCCGGCGTGGATGTAGGAGACCTTGATCGCCGCGAGTCCGAGAAGCGCCGCGCACAACAGCGCGCCGTAGCTGAAGCCCATGTTCGCGTGGTTGGCGCCGAGCATGCCGACGAGCATCGGAGCCGACAGGTACGTGTTGACCTTCGAGGCCATACCGGCGCGCGCGCGGAGCGCGGGAGCCGCGTCGCCCGCCGTGCCGCCGAGCAACTTCTTCTGCGCGGGCCAGATGATGAACCACACGTTGAACCACATGATGGAGCCGAACAGAGCGCCCCACATGATCCAGCGCGCGCGGTCGGAGAGGCCGCCCTCGGCGCCGCGCATGATCATATTCATGCCCCAGCCGACCTCGGGGGTATAGAGGTAGATGACCCCGAACATCAGCAGGCCGGAGAGGAAGGTCACCATGGCGCCCATGCGGAACCACCAGAGGGCCCGCGGCATCAGGTGCGGGTTGACCAGCTTCTTGGTCGCGTCGTCCATCTTGCCCTGGAAGGGGGCGTTCACGAAATTGAAGAAATACAGGTGGCCGATCCAGGTGATGCCCGCGAACACGTGGGTCCAGCGGAGCAGGAATTCGAACTTATTCATCGCGTCCTCCTTGATATGACTGGGCCGAGTCTATCGGATTTGACGGGATAGGGTCAATGCCGGCATGACGGCCGTCATGGCGCCGCAGCCTCAGTAAGCCTATGATCTAGGTCACGATGAACGACAAAGCTCCGAAGCCATGGCTCGCATTGCTGCCCTGTGTCCTTGCCATCATGGCCGCCGCGAACCTCCAGTACACATGGACGCTCTTCGCGCTTCCTTTAAAAGATGCCCTGGGAGCCAAGCTCTCCGGAGTTCAGTTGGCGTTCACGCTGTACATCGTCGCCCAGACCTGGCTCGCGCCCTTCGAGGGCCGGCTCGCCGACCGCTTCGCCCCGCGGCCGCTCGCGATCATCGGAGGCTTGCTCGTCGGGATCAATTGGATCGGCGCCGGCTTCGCGACGTCGCTGCCGCTGCTGTACGCGAGCTGCATCGTGGGCGGGTTCGGCTGCGGCCTGGTGATGGCGGCGGGGGGCCGCGTCGCCCTCAGCCGCTTTCCGGGCCGGCGCGGGCTGGCGATCGGCGTCGTGTCCATGGCGTACGGGCTCGGGCCCGTGCTCGCCGTCGTCCCCATCGAGCGCACGATCGCGAGCGCGGGCTATCACCACGCCTTCATCTACTGGGGCGCGCTGCAGGCCGCGGCCGTCGTCCTCGCGGCCCTTTTCATGGACGGCAAGGAGGCGCCGCGCCCGGCCGCCTCCGCGGGCGCCGAAAATCCGCTGCGGATCGTCCTGACGCGCCCGTTCATGCTCATGTACGCGATCATGCTCCTCGTCGCGACCGGCGGGCTTCTGATCACGGCGCAGCTCGTCCCGATGGCCGGGAGCTTCGGCCTCACGAAAAGCACCATGCTCTTCGGGGCCGGCGCGATCACGCTCGCAATCATGCTCGACCGGATCACGAACGCCGCCGCGCGGCCTTTTTGGGGCGGGGTGTCCGACCGCTTGGGGCGCTGCGAGACGATGGCGATCGCGTTCGCCTGCGAGGCCGCGGCCATCGCGCTGCTCGCGGCGTCCGGAGACCATCCGCTTCGCTTCGTCCTCCTTTCGGGCGTGGCGTTCTTCGCGTGGGGGGAGATCTTCTCTCTTTTTCCGGCGCTGATCGCCGACATGTTCGGCGCCGAGAACGCGATGACGAGCTACGGGCTGCTGTTCACCGCCAAGGGCGCCGCCTCGCTCTTCTCGGGCTGGGGCGCCGCGCGCCTGAGCGAGGCGCACGTGTCCTGGACGACGGTTCTGCTCGCTTGCGCCGCCTTCGACGCACTCGCCGCCGCGCTCGCTTTTTTTCCGCTCAAAGCCGCCGTCAAGGAGAAGCTCTCATGATCCGAGTCCTCGCCCTCGCCGTCCTGCTCGCTTCGCCCGCCGCGGCCCTCGAGCCCGCGACCCTCGGCCTGTCCAAGCTCAAGGACGTCAAGATCCGCTTCTACGGGTTCCTGGAGACGGACTTCATCACCGACTCGCGCCAAGGCTTCAGCGAGTCGCAGGCCAACACGCTGGTGCCGAAGGAAACCTCGGCGGGCATCGCCAATTTCGCGGGCCGCCACCGCCGGACGCAGATGAGCGTACGCCAGAGCAGGCTCGGCGTCTCGCTCGTACTCCCCGAGACGTCCGGCTGGAACGCCGAGGGCGTGCTCGAGATGGATTTTTATGGGAACGCCGCGCCCAACACCGCGCCCGGCGCTGTTCCCGGCGCCCAGAGCGAGCGCGACTTCTTCAACAGCCCCGCCGTCCGCCTGCGTCACGCCTACTTGAACGCGACGAACGGCGGCTGGAACCTCAAGGCGGGGCAATACTGGTCGCTGTTCGGCTGGCAGACGGAATACTTCCCGCCGGAGATCACGGTGCAGTCGACGGTCGGCCAGCTCAACAGCCGCCTGCCGCAGTTCCGCGCCACCTACACGAAAGCGCTGGCGGCGGACCTCGCCGTCCAAGCCGCCGCGGCGCTGGGCCGGCCCAGCGAGATGAACTCCGGGTCTCCGATCTACCAGGCGGCCGCGCGCGTCTCGTCGTCCCGCTGGAAGTCCGCGATCAACGGCGGCTACGCCTCGCCGGTCAAGGAGCTCTCGGCGGGCGTCAGCGTCGAGGCCGTGCCGCTGCAGTCGGACGGCAAGGGGAACCCGACCGCCACGGCGGTCGCCTTCGACGTGCTCATCCCGATCATCCCGTCGTCCGACGGCAAGAGCGCGGCGAACAACCTGGCCTTCGTCGGGGAGTTCACGACCGGCAGCGGCGTCGGCGGCGTCGAGCTCTCGGCGCTCACCTTCGGCGTTCCGGGACCCACGGCGGCGCAGGTCGGAACGGCCATCGACGCGGGCATCGCGGGAGTCAACGCGAGCGGAAACCTCGAGGCGATCCGCTTGCGCGTCTTCCGCGGCGCGCTGAGCTACACGCTTCCCGACCCTAAGTGGGCCGTCTCGGCCGGCTATTCGCAGGTGGAAGGGCGCAACCTCGACCGCTTCGGCTCGACGGCGGCCGCCGCCGCGGCGATCGCGCCGAAGCTGCAGTACGGTTTCGCCGCCGCGACCTACGCGCCGGTCGATTGGCTGAGGCTGGCCTTGCAGGCAAGTAGGACCCGCGACACCTACAACGACGCCGCGAGCCGCTTCGCCGTCAACAACCGCCTGCAGCTCTCCGCCTTCCTCGTGTTCTAGAGAAAAGGCGCTCGCGGTCGACGCCCTAGACCGCTCGACCCACGGGTGCTATAATTCCATCGCTCCTCGCGGGTGTAGTTCAATGGTAGAACGAGAGCTTCCCAAGCTTCAAACGGGGCTTTCGCTCCCCTCGCCAGTTCACTCTTTCCCCTGCGGGAGTAAGTCTTTTTCACCAATCTGATCTTTGTCGCTACTTGTCGATTTTTGTCGGTTTTAGGCGAAAAGTCGACACAAAACTCGACAAGCTTTTCCTCGACGTGAGATTCTGCGCCCAGGTCGCGGCCGGCAGCGCGGCGACGGCCAGGATCAGAGGAAGGCCGCGCTTCAGGCCGAGATTAGTCATGCCGAATGCTACTAAAATCCGCCACATCGCCGTGACGCCACAAGGGCCGGCGTCTTCTCTCACTTTTTTCCGATGAGCGCTTCGATCGCGTCGCGTAGCGCCGGATGGGAGGGCGGCCTGCGGGGCATGATGAGGCGCACCTCGCCCTCGATGCCGATCTTCTCGCGATGCAGAAGCACAAGCTTCCCATGTTCAAGGTCCGTCGCGACCTCCTCCGGGTCGAGCACGCACGCGCCCTCGCCGCGCAGGGCCATGTTGCGGATCAGATCCGGATCATCCACCTCGGCCGCGATCGTCGGCTCGAGCCCGTGGCGTGAGAGGAATGCGTCCACCTGCTTGCGCACGGGATGGTCCGAGGGGCGAAGCAGCAGCGCGAGCCGCTGCAAGCCGGAGGGGAAGCGCCGCATGATCTTCGCCAGCGCCGGGGCCGCCGCGAAGTAGAACGGGTTGCTGCGAAGCCGTATCGAGCGAAATTCCCGGCCCAACTTGACGGCGAGGTCCGTGTTGCTGAGGGCGGCTTCCGCCAGGCCGCTTTGAAGGCGCACGGCGACCTCCTGCGCGGTCCCGGAGTATATCCTCAGCCTCACGGGGCGGCGCTGCCGGCGCAGCGTCTCAGCCGCCCCAAGAATGTCGTTTTTCGAGACCCCGCGTCCGGTGACGAGGCGAAACGGCGGCGGCGGCGCGTCGAGACCGGCCCGGAGCGACGCGAGATAATCCCGGGCGGGCTCGAACATGCGCGCGCAGACGTCGGCCAGGACCTGTCCATCCGCGGTCAGCCCGACGCCGCTGCGCGAGCGCACGAGCAGCCGCCGGCCCAGCGCCGCCTCGAGCGCCCGCATCTGATGGCTGAGGTTGGACTGAGTCATGTGCAGCCTGGAGGCACCGCCGGTGAGGCTGCCCTCTTGCGACGCGACCCAGAAGTAATACAGCTGGTTGAAGTTCACAGGGACCATGAATATTAATCATACATCATGTGCAACAAATGATGTTTACAGCATGTTCGTTCCCGGCTATCCTTGAGACATGAAGATGAGACATCGCTTCGCGGCCAGCTTCTTCGCGCTGGGAGCGGTTTGCGCCGGCATCATGATCGCGGACCGAGCGCACAGCACGCGGGAGATCCTCATCGCGCGCCTAGACGCGCGGGCGGAGACCATCGCCTCGGCGGCGGCGGCGGAATCGGCCGAGCTCCTGCGCCGCGGTGATGCCGGCCAGGTCGGAGTAGTCAGCCACGCTGCGCAGCAGCCCAAACGAGAGCAGTCCCGCGGCCTTTGCCGCGTAGTGCACCAGCAGCTTGGACAGGTGCAGCACGTCCGGAGTTGGCTGGGCACCGAGCGCCAGCGCCAGGTCTTCGCCACCCAGAGAGAGCGCGACAAGGCGCGGTGCCTTCGCAATTGCACTGGCGCTGAGTACGGCTGCCGGGTCCTCGATCAAGGCGACAAAGC
>JBBQVX010000079.1:0-17353 GCA_038211115.1 Elusimicrobiota bacterium
GGCGTCCCGTGCGGGCGTCTCGGCGCGGCTGTCGAAGCAGGGCATCGAGGAGCGGACGGACGCCTGGCCGCTGGCCGCGTTCCTCGACGAGAAGGGCGGGCGCGTGACGCCGGACCCGATCCTCCAGATCGACCGCCCGGAGCGCTGGCGGATCGCCGGACCCGTTCCGAAGCGCGCCGTCGCGGTCGGGCTTTCCGAGACGCGCTGGCCCGGCTGGCGCGCGGTCCTCGATGGACGGAGCGCTCCGCTCGCCCCGTGGGGCCCCGCGTTCCAAGCCGTGAGGCTGGCGCCGGACGCCGCCTCGTTCGAGCTGTCCTTCGAGTTCTCTCCTTCGCTTTGGTTCTTGTGGGCCGCTCTGTCGGCGGCGGCCTGGGCGCTGTGGTTCGCGGCGTTCGCGCGGCGCGCGGGGGCCGCGTGAGCCGCAAAAAAATCCTGTCTGGCGTCGTCGCCTTCTCGATCACGGGCGTCTTCCTCTGGCTGGCGCTGCGCAAGGTCGAGTTCGCGGCGCTCGGCGCGGCGCTGTCCGCGGCGCGCGTCCGTTGGCTGATCCCGATGGTCGTCCTCATCTACGTCGACCTGCTCGTGCGCGCCGTGCGCTGGCGCGTCCTGCTCTCGCGCACGCGCGCGCTGCCCGCCCCGGTGTGGGACCTCGTCAAGCTCGAGGCGATCGGTCTCGCGGTCAACAACGTTCTTCTCCTGCGGCTGGGCGAGCTCGCGCGCGCGGGCCTCGCGGCGCGGCGCCTCGGCATCCCGGCCGCCGCCGCGCTCGCGAGCGTCGCGATCGAGCGGGCGCTCGACGTGGCCGCCTTGCTGACGATCTTCGTGCTGGCCGACCGGTGGGCGCCCGGCATCGCGCCGGTCCACGCAGTGCGCGCGGCGCTGCTTCTGCTCGCTTGCGCGATCGGGGCCTTGATCGTCCTCGCCGCCGCGGAGAGCTCGCTCGCGCCCGGCGGCTTCGCCGAGGTCCGACTGCGCGCCTGGCCGCGCGTGCACCGCTTCGTCGAGCAGTTGGCCCTCGGCGCCGCGGTGCTGCGCTCGCCCGCGGCGGCGGCGAAAGCCTCCGTGATCAGCCTGCTGCTGTGGACCTTGGACGCGGCCGTGTATTGGGCCGGCGCGTACGCCCTGGGACTGGGATCTATCATGAACTACCCGCGCGCGGTTCTGACCCTCTCGTGGGCGGGCGCGGTGTCCGCGATCCCGGCCGCGCCCGGCTCGATCGGCACGTTCGAGGCTTTCGTCGCGTCGATTCTCCGGACCTTCGGCGCCGTGCCCGAGGCGGCGCTCGCGTACGCGCTGCTGACGCACATGATCATGTATCTTCTGGTGACGATCACGGGCCTCGTGTTTCTGTCGCGCGAGGGCGTGTCGCTCGCGCAGCTGCGCGAGGAAGTCGAGAGCGCCAAATGAAGCTGAGCCTTCTCGCCGTCCTCGCGTGCCCGGTCTGCGGCGGCGACCTCAAGTTCGCCGTGCTCGAGGCCTACCCCCGCCACGACAGCGAGGTCGAGGACGCCACGCTCGCGTGCAAGCTGTGCGCGCGAGAGTATCCGGTCACGGGCGGCGTGCCGCGCCTGCGCCCGCCGAACCCCGTCGCACGAGCGACCGCCAAGACGCGCGACGCGTTTGGCTGGGAATGGCTGCGCTATCCCGGTTCGCTTGCCGGTGACAAGGAGACCTTTCTCGAGGAGACGATGCTGCCTCCGCACGAGTTCGCGGGCAAGCTCGTCCTCGACGCGGGCTGCGGCATGGGCCGCTACAGCGCCGTCGCGCTGGAGCTCGGAGCGGAGGTCGTCGCCATCGACATGTCCGAGAGCCTGCAGCGCGTCGCGGCGCTCGCGCGCACGAAGCCGAAGCTCCATCCCGTCGAAGGCGACCTGCTGCATCCGCCCTTCAAAAAAGGCGCCTTCGACATCGTCTACAGCCAGGGGGTCCTGCATCACACCGCCGATACGGAGGCCGCGTTCAAAGCGGTCGCCGCGGTCGTCAAGCCGCGAGGCCTTTTCTCGGTGTGGCTGTACGGCAAGGCGGGGCGCTTCGCCGATTTCGCCTCCAATCCGCTGAAGCCGGGGCGCGATTGGATCGCCCGCCGTCGCCGTCTCGCGTGGTGGATCGTCCTCCTGCGTCACATCGTCAGCGACTTCGTCCGCGTGTTCACGACCCGCATGCCCGTTTCCGTCGTCTACGCGCTGTGCTATCCGCTGACCATCATAGGCGTCGTGCCCGGCCTCAAGTGGTTCACCTACTCGGTGGATCCGCGCTTCCGGGTCCGCCTCATCGAGAACTTCGATTGGATCTCGCCGCCTTACCAGTGGCATCACACCAAGGAAGAATTGCTGGGTTGGTACGCCGACGCGGGCTTCTCGGTCGTCAACGTCC
Organism: Elusimicrobiota bacterium; assembly: GCA_038211115.1. Taxonomy (GTDB): domain Bacteria; phylum Elusimicrobiota; class Elusimicrobia; order UBA1565; family UBA9628; genus GWA2-66-18. The sequence goes on from JBBQVX010000079.1 coordinate 2,374, forward strand.
TGCCCCATGGGCTCGTGCCCAAGCCCGGCGCCCTCGGCCGCAAGAATCCATGATCCCGCGGACACGCGTCGTCATGGTGAGCGCCGGTTTCTGGCCCGCCGTGGGCGGCGCGGAGCGCCAAGCGCTCGAGCTCTCGCGCGCGCTGCGCGCGCGCGGCGCGGACGTGCTCGTGCTCACGCGCCGCGTCGGCGGCCTCGCCCCCCGAGGCGAGGTCCAGGGCGTTCCGGTGCGCCGCCTGCGCGTGCTGGGAACCGGCGCGCTCGACTCGCTCTCGTTTCTGTTCGGCGCCCTCGGCTGGCTGCTCAAGCACGGCGGCGACTACGACGCGATTCACGCGCACCTCGCCGGTTCGCCCGCGCTTGCGGCCGCCGCGGCGGGGCGCTGGCTCGGCAAGCCGGTGCTCGTCAAGCTCGGAGGGGGGCGCGGCATCGGCGAGCTCGCCGTTTCTTCGAGAACGGTTCTCGGCCGGCTGAAGCTGTCGTTGCTCGCCCGGCTCAAGCCCCGCTTCCTCGCGGTGGTCCCGGACCTCGCCGACGAGGCTCGCGAGCATCTCGGGGAGGCGCCGATCGAGGTTCTGCCCAACGGCGTCGATACGGAACGATTCCGGCCCGTCTCCGCGGCGGAAAAGAAAGCGCTGCGCGCGGGGCTCGGCTGGACCGGGACCGTCTTCCTTTACACGGGGCGGCTGTCGTGGGAGAAGCGGCTGCCGTGGTTCGCGGAGCTTTGGGAGAAAGCGGTGGGTGACGGCGACGCCTCGCTCGTGCTCGTCGGGGAAGGGCCGGAGCGCGTTCGGGAGAGCTTGCACGTTCGCGTCCTCGACTCCGTCGAGGACGCGGCGCACCTTTACGCGGCGGCGGATGCCTTCGTGCTGCCTTCGGTATCGGAAGGGCTGTCCAACTCCTTGCTCGAGGCGATGGCGTCGGGATTGCCGGTGATCGCGAGCGCGGTCGGGGGGACGGCGCAGACCGTCGTCGACGGCGAGACCGGGCTTTTGTTCGGCAAAGACGACGAAGCCGGGGCGGCGAAGCAGATTAAACGGATTTTGAACGGCAACGAATTGAGAGTGCAATTGGGACGCGGCGCGCGGCTCGAAGTCGAGCGACGCTACTCCATCGCTCACGTCGTTGAACGGCTATTAGAACTCTACCGAGGCGGATCGTGAGCCGCGGGGAGCGCTTCGCGCGCAACGTCGGTTGGGGGCTCGCGGGGCAGGGAGCCGTCGCGGCGATCAACCTTCTCGTCATTCCTCGCCTCGTGCACGGCTTCGGGGTCGAAGCTTATGGTTTGTATCTCCTCATGCAGTCGGCCGCCGGCTGGGTCGGCGCGCTGCACTTCGGCGCGGGGCCGGGGCTCGTGCGCTATGCGTCGCAGTTCCAGGCCGAGGGCAAGCGCGGCGCGCTCGACGACACTTTGCGCCACGGCGCGCTGCTCATCGTCGGCGGGGCCGCGCTCGGGGCGCTCGTGCTCTGGATCGCTGCGCCCGCGCTCGTCGGACGCGTCTTCACCGTGCCGGGCTACTACCGCTCGCACGGCGCGTGGATGATCCGCGCGGCCGCGCTCGGCGCCGTCTTCGCCGCCGTGACGGCGTGGGCCGGCGCCGCGTTCCAGGGCCTGCACCGATTTCAGTGGCAGTCCGCCGTCGCCGTGCTTCAGGGCGTCCTGATCCCGTTCGGCGTTCTGAGCGCGCTCGCGGTCGGCCGAGGCCTCGGCGCGGCGGCGTCCGCGTTCGTCGCGGTGCACGCGCTCGTCGCGGTTTTTTGCCTCTACGGCGTGGCGCGCGAGCGCCGCGCGGTGGCCGGGCACGGCGGGCGTCTGGCGTTCTCGACCTTCTTCCGCTATTCGATCGGCTTCTGGCCGGCGGCGCTCGCGCAGATGGTCAGCGGGCAGCTCGACCGCGCGTTCGTCGCCGGGCTGCGCTCGATGTCCGAGTTCACGCTGTACGCCGTGCCCGCGAGCCTGCTCTCGCGCGTGCAGACCTTGCCCGCCACGGCCTCCGCGGCGCTCGTGCCCGTCATGGGCGGGCTCGGCGCGCACGAAGGCCACGAGACCGCGTCTCGCGTCTATCTGCGCGCCTCGAGGACCTTGATCGGCCTCATCGCGCCCGCGTACGCGCTTCTGTTCTGTCTGATGCCCCAATTCCTGTCGCTCTGGCTCGGCGGCCGCTTCGGCGACACGAGCGTGTGGCCCGCGCGTCTGCTCGTCGCGACGCAGGCGGCCGGCCTGCTCTCCTTTCTGCCGATCTCCGTCGCGGCGGTGCGCAAGGACGGCTGGTGGTCCTCGGCCGCGGCTTGGCTCCAGGCCCTCATTTGTCTCGCGTTGTGGCCGTGGATGATCCCGCGCTGGGGCCTTTTCGGCGCGGCGCTCGGCGGCCTGATCGCGCAGGCGACGTCTACACTCGTGTTCGTCACGATCGTGCATTCGCGCCTGCTCGAGTTGACGTGGGCGCGCTTCGCGCGCGAAACGTTGATCCCCGCGTCGGCGGGAGTCGCGGTCCTGCTGGCGCTCGCGTGGCCGCTGCGGACCCGCGTGACGGGCTGGCCGACATTCTTCGCCTTGTGCGCGGCGGCGGGGGCCTGTTACACTATCACCTTCTGGCGCCTGCTCCCCAAGGAAGACCGTCATTTTCTGAGAGCACGGCTGCCTTTTTAAACCGGCATGTGCGGCATCTGCGGCGTCGTTTACGGCGACGGGCGGGCTCCCGATAAGGGGGTCCTCAAGCGCGCCAACGACGAAATCTCCCACCGCGGACCCGACGACGAGGGCTACCACCTCGACGGCCCCGCGGGCCTCGCGATGCGGCGGCTGGCGATCATCGACCTGAACACCGGCCACCAGCCGATCTCCTATGCGGACGAGTCGCTGTGGATCGTCTTCAATGGCGAGGTCTACAACTATCTCGAGCTGCGCGCCGAGCTCGAGGCCAAAGGCCACTCATTCAAGACGAAGTCCGACACCGAAGTCGTCCTCGCGCTGTACAAGGACCTCGGGCCCGCGTGCGTGTCCAAGCTGCGCGGCATGTTCGCGCTCGCGATCTGGGACCGCTCGAAGAAGTCCCTGTTCATCGCGCGCGACCGCATCGGCAAGAAGCCGCTCTGCTACGCCGTCCGCCCCGACGGCACTTTGCTGTTCGGCTCCGAGCTGCGCTGCCTGTTCGCGCTCGATCCCACGCTCTCGCGCGAGATCGACCCGGTCGCCGTCGACATGTTCCTCACGCTCCAGTACATCCCGTCGCCGCGGACGATCTATGCCTCGGCGCGCAAGCTGCCGCCCGCGCATTGGATGACGTGGAAAGACGGGAAAATAACCGTCGAGAGGTACTGGGATCTGCCGCTGGGTCAGAAACCGATCACCGAAGATTTTCAGGAAGCCAAGAAGCTCCTGCGGACGACGCTCACGGACGCCACGCGCCTGCGCATGATCTCCGATGTGCCGCTCGGCGCCTTCCTGTCCGGCGGCGTGGACTCCTCGATCATCGTGGCGCTGATGTCGCAGCTTTCCTCGAAGCCCGTGAAGACGTTCTCGATCGGCTTCGAAGAAGAGCGTTTTAACGAGACGAAGTACGCCCGCCTGATCGCCGAGCGCTACAAGACCGACCACACCGAGTTCATCGTCAAGACCGAGATGGCCGAGGTGCTCCCGAAGCTCGCCTGGCACTACGGCGAGCCCTACGCCGACGCCTCGGCGCTGCCGAGCTACTACGTCGCGCGTGAGACGCGGAAGTTCGTCACCGTCGCGCTCAACGGCGACGGCGGCGACGAGAACTTCGCGGGCTACGTCCGCTACTTCGCGATGAAGGCCGCGCGCTTGGCCGACGTCCTGCCGGGGCCCGTGCTCGGCGCGCTGCGCGCGGGCGCGGAGCTTCTTCCCGAGCACGACGCGCCGATGGGCAACGTCTGGCGCGCCAAGCGCTTCCTGCGCTCGATTTTGTCGGCCGACCTTCCGGGACGCCACCTCAAGATGGTCGGCTTCTTCTCCGAGGACGACAAGCCGGCCCTCTACTCCGAGGGCTTCAAGAAGCGCCTCGGCGCCTCGATCGGCGAGTCGCTGCGCTACATCCGCGCCGCCTTCGAGGCGACGAAGGGCGAGGACTTCGTCAACCGCATGCTCGCCGTCGACTTCAAGACGTATCTGCCCGAGTGCCTCATGGCGAAGGTCGACGTCGCGACGATGGCGTGCTCCCTCGAGGGCCGCTCGCCGCTGCTCGACCACGTCTTCGTCGAGACCGCATTTCGCATGCCCGGCGACTGGAAGCTGAAGGGCTTGCGGGGCCACAAATACATCATGAAAGAAGCTTTCAAGGACCTGCTTCCGGAGGAAATTTTGTCGCGCCCGAAGATGGGCTTCGGCATCCCGCTCGGCGCCTGGTTCCGCGGCGGGCTCAAGAATTTCTGGGAGGAAAACGTCCTGTCGTCGAAGGCGCTCGCGCGAGGCTACTTCAACGAGGCGACGCTGCGCGGCCTCTGGAGCGAGCACCAGAGCGGCCGGCGCGATCACGGCTATCGTCTGTGGGCCCTGCTCATGCTCGAGCTGTTTCATCGCCACGCCGACGAGGCGCTGTCCTCTCCGCAGCCGGCCGCCCGCGCGTGACGTCCGACCGGCGGCGCTGGGCCGCGGTCGCGGTCCTGGCCCTCGCGCTCTTCTCCTCCCGCGACGCGCTCCGCTCCGCGCTGTGGCTCCTGAACGGGATCGACCTTTTCATCCACGAGGCGGGGCATCCGATCCTCGGGCTCTTCGGCTGGCGATTCCTGATGGTCGCGGGCGGGACCATTTTTCAGCTCGCGTTTCCGATCGCGTTCGCCTCCCACTTCTACAAGGACGGTCAGCCGCGCTCGGGCGACGCGTGCGTCGGCTGGCTCGGCCAGAGCTTCCTGCATATCGGGATCTACGCGGCGGACGCGCGCGCGCAGGAACTGCCCCTCGTGGGCGGGGGCGAGCACGATTGGACCTATCTGCTCGGGGAGACCGGCCTGCTCACGCACGACGTCGGCGTCGGCCGCTTCTTCGACTTCCTCGGCTGCGCCTTGATCGCGTGGGCGGCCGTCTCGATCTACGTTCGAACTCGCAGTCGTGCGAGTTCGACTGTTTCCGGAAACAGTTAGCCGAGTTTGAGGGCGGAAAGGATCAGCTGCACGCCGATCGCGGCCAGGAGCAGGCCCATGAGGCGGGTGATGATGTTGAGGAGGGTGGGCGAGAGCTTCTTCGCGCTGTCGGCCGCGAGCGTCAGAGTCCAGTAGCTGATGAAGGCCACGACTCCGATCAGGACGTAGAAGATCGCCTTCTGCTCGATGTTCGCGGCGCGCCCGGCCAGCACGATCGAGGTCGTGATCGCGCCGGGGCCGGCCAAGAGCGGGACCGCCAGCGGCGTGATCGCGATGTCGTCCTTGCTCATGCCCTCGGCGAACTCCTCAGGGGTCTCTCTCATCGGCGACTTTTGTGCGCGGATCATGTCGAGCGAGGATAGGAGGAGCACGAGGCCGCCCGCGATCTGGAAGGCGGGCAAAGTGATGCCGAACAGCTTGAAGATGGCCGGGCCGAGTGCTGCGAACGTCGCCATGACGCCCGCGCAGGTGATGCAGGCTGTGCGCGCCATGCGGTGGCGCTGCTCGGCGCTGTCGCGAGCCGTCATCGCGAGGAAAGTCGGGACCGCCGCGAAGGGGTCCACGATCGCGAAGAGGGAGCCGAACGTCAGGAAAGCGTACTCGAGCACGAGTCTATTTTAGCCTTTCTACCCTTCCGGGCGCGTTGCTCCCGGTCAACTCCCGCGAGTTCCTGCAAATACGCATAAATTTCCTACAATTAGCCCCAATGGACCGTGAAATCGGCGTCGGCGGCTTCGCCGTCAGCCCGCTGGCCCGGCGCTACGTCAACGAGGTTTTGGACTCGAACCGTCTTTCCTACGGCCCGTTTCACCGCCGTTTCGAGGGCGCGTTCGCGGCGGAGCATGATTCCAAGCATTCCGTGTTCTGCAACTCGGGCACGAGCGCCCTCCAGATCGCCCTCCAAGCTCTAAAAGAGAAGCACGGCTGGAAGGACGGCGACGAGGTCATCGTCCCCGCGATCACGTTCATCGCGACCTCGAACATCGTCCTGCACAATCGCATGGTGCCGGTGTTCGCCGATGTCGATCCCCTCACGTACACGCTCGATCCCGCCAAATTCGAAGCGGCGATCACCCCGAAGACGCGCGCCGTGATCCCGGTCCACCTGCTCGGCCTTCCCGCCGACATGGATCCGATCTCGGCGATCGCCAAGAAGCACAAGCTGTCGATCATCGAGGATTCCGCCGAGACGATGTTCGCGCGCTACAAGGGACGCAAGGTCGGCTCGCTCGGCGACATCGGCTGCTTCTCGACGTACATCGCGCACTACATCGTCACCGGCGCGGGCGGCCTCGCCACGACGAACGATCCGGACCTCGCGGTCCGGCTGAGATCCCTGATGAACCACGGCCGCGACTCGATCTACCTGTCGATCGACGACGACAAGGACGCGACGGGCGCCAAGCTGCACGAGATCGTGGCCAAGCGCTTCCAGTTCGTGTCCGTCGGCCACAGCTACCGCGCCACCGAGCTCGAGGCGGCCTTGGGCCTCGCCCAGCTCGAGGAGAAGGACGGCATCTACGCCGCGCGCACCGGCATGGCCGCGCGGCTGAACGCCGGCCTGAGGGAGTTCGAGGACCGGCTTCAGCTTCCGAAAGGTCCGGCGGACCGGGACCATTCGTACATGCTGTACGGCCTCGTTCTGCGCGGCGAGGACAAGACCCCGCTCGTCAACTATCTCGAGGACCACGGCGTCGAGACGCGCGACATGCTGCCGCTGCTCAATCAGCCCGTCTATAAGAAGCTGTTCGGCGACATCGAGGCGAAATTCCCCGTGGCCCAAAGCCTTAACCGCTCCGGGTTCTACATCGGTTGCCACCAGTACATGACGGCCGACGACGCCGATTACGTGATCGCGACGATCCGCGCGTTCTTCCGGTCGCGCTGAGCGATGGCTCCGAAGGTCTCCGTCGTCATCGACAATCACAATTATGGTCGCTTCCTGCGCGCGGCGATCGACTCGATCCTCGCCCAGCGGCTCGACGCCTCCGACGTGGAGATCATCGTCGCCGACGACGGGTCGACCGACGATTCGCGCGGGATTCTCGCCTCTTACGGCTCCGGTGTGAAGGCGTTGCTTCAGGAGCGCCGGGGCCAGGCCACGGCCATCAACAACGGCTTGGCCGCGGCGACGGGCGACATCGTGTGCCTGCTCGACTCCGACGACGTATTTCTGCCCGGCAAGCTCGAGGCCGTGCTCGAGGCGTTCAAGGACCCGAAGGTCGTCTGCGCGCAGAACTTCCTGCACGATACGGACGCGAAGCTCGTCCCCGCGCCGCGCCGCTTTCCGGCCTGGCCCGCACGCTACACGCTCGACGACTACGTCGCGGGCCGCACGGAGTTCACCGCCACCTCGGGGCTCGCGTTCAGACGGGAGACTTTGCTCAAGCTCCTGCCGATCCCCGTCGACCTCTTCTACTACCTCGATGATTTCCTGACGGCGCACTCGCTGTTTTTCGGGGAGATCGCGAACATCCCGAAGGTGCTGGGCCTGCACCGCATGCACGGCGACAACTGGTGCGCGGGCGGGCTCGAGAACCCGGCGAAGCTCGAGCGCGATTTCTTGGATCGGGCGAACTACGGGGCGGCGCGCGACCGCTGGCTCGCGGACAAGGGCCTGTCCCGGTCGCCGGAGGCCGTGGAGGCGGAGCGGCTCGACGTCTGGCGCCGCCGCGTGCTGCTTGAGTCCCTGCGCGCGCGGCCGCTCGAGGCCGCGAAGGCGTTTCGCGAGGGCTTGAAGGGGCTTCCATGCACCGGCCGCGCGCGCTTTCGTGCCGCGACGACGGCGCTGGCCGTGCTCTCTCCGACGCTGTATCTCAAGCTCTACGAGCTGTACTCGGAGAGGCCGTGAGCGAGTCTTTCGATCTGACCGTGGTGGTGCCGGCCCTCGATGAGGAGGGCTCCTTGCGCCTCATTCTGCCGCGCCTCAAGGAGACCTTCGAGCGCCTCGGCCTGCGCGGCGAAGTCGTCGTCGTGGACGGCCGCTCGAAGGACGCGACCGTCGCCGTCGCCCGTGAGGGCGGCGCGCGCGTGCTCGTGCAGACGGGGCGCGGCCTCGGCGGCGCGCTGCGCGAAGGCCTGCTCGCCGCGAACTCCCCGTGGGTCGCGGTCGTCGACGCCGACGGTTCGCATCCGCCGGAGATCCTCGCCGACCTATGGGCGAGCCGCGGAGGCTGGGATCTCGTCATCGCGTCGCGCTACGTTCCGGGAGGGTCGGCGGTCATGGGGCTCACCCGGCAGATCCTGAGCAGGGCGCTCAACGCGGTCTCGCGCGTCGTGCTGCGGCTGCCCGTGCGCGACGCGTCGGGCGGCTTCCGCCTGTACAAAGCCGAGTTCGCCCGCTCAGCGTGCGCCGATTCGACCGCGAACGACTTCACGGTCCAGCAGGAGCTGCTCGTCTCCATTCTGATCCACGGCGGCAAGGTGCGTGAGATTCCTTTCCGGTACGAGCCGCGTCTCGAGGGCGTTTCCAAAGCGTCGGCGCTGCGACTGGCTCCGTCCTATATGCGCATGATGCTCAAGCTCCGGAGGACGATCAAATGACCACGTTGACGCGCCTCGAGACGCTCTCGGCGGCGGATCGCTTCAACGACGAGGTATGGGACCAGGTTCAGGCCTTCATCGGGACGGATATCCTCGAGGTCGGCATGGGCATCGGCATCTTCACGGAGAAGCTTCTGGCCCGCGGCAAGGTCTTCGGGGTCGAGATCGTGCCGGAGTTCGTGACAGAGGCGAAGCGCCGCCTCGGCGAGCGGCCGGGGCTCGAGTATCTCGTCGCCGACATCGGCGGCGCCGCCCCGCCCGATTCCCTGCGCGGGCGCACCTTTGATACCATCGTGTGCATGAACGTGCTGGAGCACATCGAGGACGATCGGGGGACCTTAAAAAGATTTTCGTCCATGCTCAAGCCGGGCGGAAAACTGGTCCTCGTCGTTCCCGCGTACATGTGGCTCTTCAACCCGCTGGACTCCAACGACGGCCACTTCCGCCGTTACGAACGCGCCGAGCTCGTTGAAAAAATGAAGACGGCCGGCTTCGACGTCATCCATGAATCTCGCTTCAACCTATTCGGCATTATCGGCTGGTTCCTAAACGGCACCATCCTGCGCCGCAAGGACCTGCCCGCGGGCCAGATGGGCCTGTTCAACAAGGTCGCCCCGCTCCTTTTCTGGTTCGAGCACCTCGTCGGCCCGCCCGTCGGGCTCTCGCTGCTCGCGGTGGGGGCGAAGCCGTGAACGAGAAGCTCTCGATCGTCATTCCCGCGTTCAACGAAGAGGACGCGGTCGACGACATCCTGAAGCGTTGCCTCGACGCGCGAGCGGTGCTCGTCAAGGAGGCCGGCCTGTCGAGCGTGGAGGTCGTCCTCGTCGACGACGGCTCCCGCGACAAGACGCAAGAGAAGGCGCGCCGCTGGTCCGAGGCGAAGCTCGTCGTGCACGAGAAGAACAAAGGCTACGGCGCCGCGCTGATGACGGGCTTCCGGGCTTCCTCGGGCGACCTGCTGTCGTTCCTCGACGCCGACGGCACCTGCGACCCGCTCGCGTTCAAAGACCTTATCCTGGCGCTGCGCGCGGAAAAGGCCGACATGGCCGTCGGCGCGCGCCTGCACGGCGGCTCCGAGATGCCCTTCGTGCGCACCGTGGGCAACAGGCTCTACGCGCTGCTGCTGCGCGGCCTGACCGGCGTGCGCATGACGGACACCGCGAGCGGCATGCGCGTCTTCAAGCGCGCGCTCCTGCCGCGCCTGGCACCCTTGCCGACGGGCCTGCACTTCACGCCGGCGATGACCGCGCGCGTCGCCTGCATGGGGGCCCGTCTCGTCGAGCGCCCGATTCCCTACTCGGAGCGCGTCGGCCAGTCGAAGCTGTCCGTGATCCGGGACGGCGTGCGCTTTCTGCGCGTGATCCTCGGCACCGTCTTCGCGTACTTCCCGATGCGCGTGTTCGGTCCGCTGTCCGCCCTGTTTCTGCTCGGCGCGGCGGGCCTGGCGCTGCTGCCCGTGCGCGACTACCTGAGCGGCGTTCCGATCGAGGACTGGATGATCTACCGCTTGCTCACGGTGCTGACCTTGGCCGTGTGCGGCGCTCTTTTCGCGGCGATCGGCCTGCTCGCGCAGAAGGCCTCGAACGCGGCTCTCGGACGGCCGGCCTCGTGGCTCGACAAGCCGTGCGTGCGCGAGACGGCGGGTGCCGCGGGCGCCGCTTTGTGGCTGGCCGGCGCCGGCGTCAACTGGCCGACGATCGTGCAGTACGCGACGACGGGGCACATCACGCGGCATTGGGGCTGGGTGCTCCTCGGCGCGCTCGCCGTGATCTGCGGCACCGTGCTCGTCTCGCTTTCGATCGCGCTCGGCGCGTTCGCGCACCTTCCGCACGAGGACGCGCAATGAGCTTTTGGGACCGCAAGAAGGTCCTCGTCACCGGCGGCGCCGGCTTCATCGGTAGCCACGTCGTCGAGCGGCTGCTGCGCGGCCACAAGGAGGTTCGCGTCACGGTCGCCGGGCGCATGAGCAAGGAGAACAAGCGCAACCTCTCCGAGGTGCTCCGCAATCCCTTTCTGCGCGTGATCAAGGGCGATCTTCGCGATCCGCGCTTCTGCCGCCGCGCCGCGAAGGGCCAGGATGTCGTCCTCAATCTCGCCGGCGTGGTCGGCGGCGTGGGCTACAACAGCCGGCATCATGGAAGCCTTTTTCGCGACAACATGACTTTGCAGCTGAACGTGCTCGAGGCCGCGCGGCTCGAGCACGTCGCGCGCTATCTCGTCGTGAGCACCGCATGCGTCTACCCGCGCGACTGCAGGATCCCGACGCCCGAGACCGAGGGGTTTCGCGACGAACCCGAGCTCACGAACCGGGGCTACGGCTGGGCCAAGCGCATGGGCGAGTACGTCGGACGGGCGTATGCCGATGAGTACGGCATGAGCATAGCCATCGTGCGTCCCTACAACGCGTACGGTCCGCGCGACCATTTCGACTCGGAGAAGTCCCACGTGATCGCGGCGCTCGTGCGCCGCGTCTGTGAGGGGGAGAGCCCCCTCAAGGTTTGGGGCGACGGCAAGTCGACCCGCGCGTTTCTGTACGTCGACGACTTCGCCCGGGGCCTCTTGGACGTCGCGGAAAAATATCCGAACGCGGATCCGGTGAACATCGGCTCGGCGGAGGAGATCTCGGTCAAGGACCTGGCGAAAGCCGTGCTGCGGGCGGCCGGTGCCGAGAAGACGAAATTGATTTTCGACCCGTCCAAACCCTCCGGTCAGCCCCGAAGGGCCTGCGATACGGCGAAGTCCCGGAAGGTCCTGGGCTTCAAGGCGGAGATGCCCTTGGACGAAGGCCTGCGGCGCACGATCGCGTGGTACCGGGAGAATCTGTCTTGAGAGGAAAAAGGCTGCTGGTGCTGCTCACCTTCAACGAGATCGAGGCCCTGCCGAAGATCTTCGACCGGCTTCCGCTGTCGGCCGCCGACGAGGTTCTCGCCGTCGACGGCGGCTCGAAGGACGGCACGGTCGAGTTCCTGAAGTCCAAGGGCGTGAAGGTCGTCATCCAGCCGCGCCGCGGCCGCGGCGTCGCCTTCCGCGTGGCGCTGGAGCTCACGGACGCCGAGACGATCTGCTACTACAGCCCCGACGGCAACGAGGATCCAGGCGACATCCCGAGGATCTTCGAGAAGATCGAGGCCGACGGGTCCGACTTGGTCGTGGCTTCGCGCATGATGAAAGGCGCCTACAACGAGGAGGATGTCCACTGGTGGCGTCCGCGCAAGTGGGTCAATCAGCTGTTCACGCTGGCCGCCAACCTGCTCTGGAACCGGGGCCCTTACGTCGAGGACACGATCAACGGCTTCCGTGCCGTGCGCGCCGACTCGCTGCGCCGCTGCGCCTGCGACGCCGACGGCTTCCCGATCGAGTACCAGATGTCCATCCGCATGATGAAGCTCGGCTTCGTCATCGGCGAAATGCCGACGCATGAATATCCGCGCCTCGGGGGGCAGAGCACGGCCGAGTCCTGGCCCACCGGCGTCGTGTTCGTGAAGACGCTCCTGCGCGAGGTGCGCATGGGCCGCGCGGTGACGGAGCCCGGCGTCGAAAAGGTAGAATTGACCCCCCATGGCTGATCAGCGCAAGGACCTCCGCGCGGACGCGGAAACGTACGCCCACGCCGCCATCGTCGCGTGGCTTCCGATTCTGTACCTGCTGATCTCGTCGCTTTTCTTCCTGCGCACCTACGACTCCGCGCAGGTGAAGATCTCGATGATGCAGATGGGCGGCCTCGGGCTTCTGACGATGTGGCTCGTGCGCCTCGCGGTCGCGGGCAAGCACGCGCTCAACCGGGACGACCTTGTCTGCTTGTCCCCGTTCCTCGCGTATCTGTTCTGGGGCGTCTTCTCCTATCTGAAGGCGCCGTATCACATGTCGTCGACCGACTTCTTCCTGCGTCACCTGTTCTATATGACCGTGGCGCTGATTACGATCTACGAATTCGACGAGGCCGCCGTCGCGCGGCTGTTCAAGATTCTGATCTGGACCGCGTGGATCGCGATTGGCTACGGCGCGCTGCAGTTCGTGGACAACTCGATGTTCCCGCCGGGCCCCGGGAAGGGCATCGACCCGTTCGTCTGGCGCGGCGCGTTCTCCGACCGCGTGTTCTCGACCTACGGCAACCCCAACTTCTACGGCGACTTCCTGGTCATCATCTTCCCGATCCTGCTCACGCAGTTTCTGAAGACCCGGCGCTGGAGCCTGGTCCCGCTGATGGCCATGCTGCTGATCAACCTGTTCGCGACCGAGACGAAGGGCGCGATGCTCGGATTCGCTTTGGTCTGCGTGCTGTTCGCGGTCGCCGCGCTGTTCTACTTTGCCGAGCACAGCCGTCCTTACCGCGCGAAGATTCTCGGCGCCGCGCTGTTCGGGGCCCTGGCCCTCATCGGCGTGACCGCGAAGAACCTCGAGACCCATATCGTCTCGGTTAACTTCCGGCTGTTTACTTGGGAAGCGACGTGGGACATGATCCGCACGCATCCCCTCATCGGCTCGGGCCTCGGCGCCTTCCCGCCGCTGTATCCCGCGTTCCGGCGCCCGGCGATCTTCCACATCGAGGGCAAGCATAACACCGAAACGGACCACGCCGAGGACGAGTACCTCGAGGAGTTCCTCGACAACGGCATCCTCGGCTTCGGCATCTTCCTGTGGCTCGTCTTCAGCACGTTGCTGGTCGGCACGCGCTCGCTCGGCCAGCTGACGACCTCGCTGGCGCTCAAGGACGGCCGTCCGCCGCCCCGAGCCTACGACCTGACCGGCCTCATGGTCTCCTTCGCCGGCATGCTCGGCCACAACTTCTTCGACGTGAGCCTGCGCTTCGTGTCCTCGGGGGTCTATCTCGGCCTGCTGTCGGGCATGATCGTCAACGTGGCCCGCGGGCGCGCGCTCTTCGAGCGTCATCCCCGCTCCGCGCCGGCCGGGACGCCGGCCGCCCCGGCGCCCGTTGAGAGCGCTGAAGAGCCGCTCCTCAAGACGCTGTCCGAGTTCCTGATTTGGCCGGCGCGCCTCTCCGCGATCGGCGCAGGTTTCTATATGGCCGTTCTGCTCGATTGGAAGCTCCTGGCGCCCACCGTCGGCTTCGGCGGCATGTTCGGCGAGTTCGCCTCGCTGATCGGGCCGCTCGCGCGCGTCCCGGGCGGCGGCGAGCTCCTGCAGTGGTGGAGCGCCTGGATCGTCTTCGCGGGCTGCATGGTCGGCCTCGCCTACGCCCTGATCCGCCTGTGCCTTTTGTCCGAAAATCCGGTCGTCCCGATGATCGTGCTCGTGATGCTCCAGCCGCTGTACCTGTTCTGGGGCTACTTCAAGGCCGACATCCACCACAACGTCGCGATCTACTTTTCCAAGGAGCGCAACTGGGACGCGGCGATCGGCAACTACCTCGTCGTCAATAAGCTTAACCCTGACTTCGTGATGGCGAAGTACTTCCTCGGCAACGTCTTCAACGACCGCTTCAACATGACGAAGGTCTACGAGCCCAAGTGGGGAGACAAGGACAACGTCGCGATGGACGACTACGAGCGCGCGCTGTACTGGTACAACGAGGTGCGCCGCCTGTCCCCGAACTACGTCCAGATGCACCATCAGGTCGGCAACCTCCACCTCCGCCGCGCGCAGTGGGCGCAGGACCCGTCCAACCACCGTCCGCCCGAGGAGTCGCAGCACTACCTCGATCTCGCGATCAAGCGCTTCCGCATGTATCAAGCGATCGATCCGGTCTTTCCGCCGAACTTCTACCGTCTGGCCCAGGTCTACATCCTCGAGAGGAAGTACGACGAGGCGATCAAGGTCTACGAGCAGTTCATCGACGCCGCCCAGTGCGCGGTCGACCCCAAGCTGCTCGCCAACGACTCCCTCCGGAGCACGATCTTGTCCTACCAGCCCTATGTCAGCGAGGACGGCCATTGGGTGCACCGGCACGCCGGCCCCTGGGCCCCGAAGGACGCCGCCGAGGCGTACACGAGCCTCGCCAATGCGCATTACCTGGCCGAGCAGGCCGGCGGGAAGGACACGGCGAACCATCTGGTCGCCGCCGAGGCTTACTACAAGAAGGCTCTCTCCTTCGACCCCACGTTCGAGAACTCCAAGCGGAACCTCGAGATCGTTTATCGCAAGGCGCAAGCGGAGGGGCGCCTGCGAAAGGCGACGCCTCCAGCCAAGATGCCGGCGCCGGGCGAGCCGCCGTTCACCGGTTATGAAGTCGCTCCGATCAAGGGCTAGCGCGGTCCTCGCCGCGCTGGGACTCGCGGCGGTCCCGGCCGCCGCGTCCTCCTGGGGCTCACGGCCCGTCTCATCCGACAAGATCTTCGCCGCGATGGAGGCCGAACTCACCCGCAGCCTCTCGCGTCTCC
>JBBQVX010000080.1:0-17169 GCA_038211115.1 Elusimicrobiota bacterium
TCAGAGCGCCGCCGAGCTTCAGTCCGCCGTCCTGAGGTCGGCCGGAGCCGGCCCGTTCTGGGCGCGGCCGCGCGCGTCGTCGCGGGCGCCGTGCACCTGGCAGTCCCAGCTGCTCTCCGCCTCGTTCCAGCGCACGAGGCCGCCGAGGTGGGGGCAGACGGCCGAGCGTTCGTGGAGCGTGCCGGCGGCGTCCCGGTAGGCGGCGACCGGGCGCAGACCGCAGCGGAGCGTCCCTCCGCACCCCGGAGCGAGGTCCTTCGCCGTGGCGACGTCCCCGGGAAGGGCCCAGGCGGCGTATTGGAGCGCGGCGTCGAGGCCGCGCCGAGCGTAGCGACCGACGGCCCCCGGGGTGACGCGCGCGGGGTCGTAGACGCGGCGCCAGTCGTTGCGCCGTCCCATGATCATGTCGGTCAGTAGGATGCCCGCGATCATGCCGTAGGTCATGCCGTTTCCGGAGTGGCCGGTCGCGACGTACGCGACGCCGCCCTCGAGCGCGTCGCGCCCGATGTAGGCCAGGCCGTCGAGCGGCTCCACGACCTGCCCGGACCAGCGTGAGACCACGTCGCCGGCCGTGAGGAAGCGCGCGCGCGCCCACTGCTCGAGGCGGTCGTAGCGCAAGTCTCCGCCGTCCGTCGCCCCCGTCGGATGATCCTCGCCGCCGACGATCAAGAGCGCGGAGCCGTCCGCGGGCGAGTGGAAGCGGACATAGTGGTAAGGTTCCCGGCGGTCCCAATACAGCGCTGCGGACGTCGCTTCGGGAGGAACGGTCAAGGCGATCGCGTAAGTGCGGCGCGCCTCCTGCTTGCCCTGCAGGGTGACTCGGTCGTTGAACGGGCTGTTCGTCGCCACGATCACCGCGTCCGCGTCGACCCGACGCCCGGTGGACGTCGTCACGCGCGTCCGGCGGCCGCCGGAGATCGCGGCCGCCCGCGTTCCTTCATAGAGGCGCCCGCCGCGCCGCACGAAGGCCGCCGCGAGCCCGCGCAGCCAGCGCGCCGGCTCGAGCTGGGCCTGGCGCGGGTAGCGCAGGCAGGGGCCCGTCTCGAAAGCGGAGAGCGGCGCGCGCGGCAGGAGCTCGAGGTCCGCGATGCCCGCGCGCCGCCCGGCGGCGAGCTCGGCCTCGAGGCCGGCGCCGTCGCCTCCAGAATCGTCGAACAGGAAACCGTCGACCTCTTCGAAGCCGCAGTCGATCTTCTCTTCGCGTGCGATCGCGCCATAGCGCTCGATCGCGACGCGGTGGCTCTGCGCCGCCAGGCGCGCCGCCTCCGGGCCGTGCAGGCGCTCGATCTCGGCCCAGCCGGCGTCGAGCGCGCACGCGAGGTGCGCCGTGGTGCGCGCGGATTCGCCGCCGCCGGCGAGGTCCGCGTCGAGGACGATCACGGACTTTCCTTCGCGGGCCAGCAGATAGGCGGCGCTCAAGCCCGCGGCGCCCGCGCCGACGACGCAGACGTCGGTGCGGGCATCCGACTTGAGCGGGGGGCGGCGCCCCTCGCCGGGCTCGCCCCACACGGGAACGCTTCCGCGGGGGCGCGGGCGCGTCATTTCGCCTTGGCCTTGCGGTGGACGCGGTGGACGCGGTGGACGCGCCGGACGCGCTTGGGCCCGGCGGAGCGGATCAGCTCCTCGCCGCGCACGAGCGCTCCTTCCAGCGGCTTGGCCAAATCGGCGGTCTTCTCGCGCAGGGTGATCACGAGTCCCGTGCCCTCGGCGCGGCGCCTCGTGTACCAGGACTCGAACTGGCTGCGGGTCAGCTTGCCGGCGCGAATGGCCTCCGCGATCTCGAGGCTTTCGTCGGCGGCCCGTCCCATGGCGGCGAAAACGCCGGTCGAGCTGTGTTTCCGTGTCATAGACCCTCCTTGCGCCTTCGATCAGTTTAGCCGCGGTCCGTCCGGATTCCCATGCCCGCGCTGTAACGGTCTTTTTACCGCCAGATGTCGAAGCGGAACTTCAGCTTCCCGCGCTCGAGCAGCGCGCGCCAGTCGATGAACAGGACGGCGACGATCAGTAGGAAGCCGAAGACGGCCAGCGCGATCGCCTTGGGCGAGCCCTGCCCCTTGACGATGTCCCCGAGGCCGCGGATCATCTGCTTTCCGCTGAACACCATGATCGCGTCGCTGATAAACTTCCCGATCAGGAACGCGGGCAGGATCGGGCGCGGGTCGACGCGCGCGGCGCCCGCGGCGGTGAACAGCGCGGTCGTGGAGAGCGGCGTCAGAGAGTACGCGAACACGAAGCCGAACGCGGGCCAGAACCGGCCGCCGAGCTTCTTTCCGAGGTAGGTGATGTTCCCGTTCTCGCGCGCGTTGAACAGTCGGCCTGCGATCTTCGGCATGAAGCAGCTCAGGCAGTAGCGCCCGATCGTCGAGCCCACGGCGCCGATGGCGACCGCGAGCCACCCATTGAGTTTGAACTTGACCACGAGCAGGACGATCAAGGTCCATGCCGGAGGGGCGAAGACCGGCACGCTGTCGACCAGTAGGGCCGCGAAGAACACGGCGAGATAAGGCCACATGCGCCAGAATAACATCGCGGCCGGCCCTGCGCCGTAGAGGCGGCGTGACAAGGGCGCAACGCTCTTGTCTCGCGGGGCCGCGTCCGTCATCAGACCTTCCAGTAAGGCTTACCGGCCGTTCATTTTTCCTCGGAGCGCGGCGGCGTATAATCAGCCGGGATGAGTCAAAGGCGCCTGAGGACCGCCGCGCTGCTCGGGCTGCTGCTTCTCCAGGCGGTCCCGTCCCGGGCCCGCCGCAAGCGTGAGCTGGCCCTCGCGGGCCGTCCGATCGGGTCGATCTCCATCGACACCCACAACGTCTTCGATCCCGCCGTCGACGCGGAGTCCGGCAGGCTCTACCGCGCCGCGAACTGGGTGCACCGGACGACGCGCGAGAGCGTCGTCCGGCACGAGTTGCTCTTCGACGTCGGAGATCCCTATGACCCCGCGCTGCTGCTCGAGACCGAGCGCAACCTGAAGCTCCTGCCGTTCATCCGCCACGCGCGTTCCGACGCCGTGCTGAACTCGAGCGGGACCGTCGACATCACGGTCCACACGTACGACGCGTGGAGCCTCGAGCTCGTGGCGAACTTCAAGCGCGTCGGCGGCGTGACCGAGTGGAAGGCGGGTGTCACCGAGCACAACCTAATCGGGCGCGGCAACGAGCTTTCGGCGATCTACAATCAGACCGGCACCGTGCCGTCGAAGACGTTCTTCTGGAAGGACGCCCAGGTCCTGGGCCGTCGTCACCTCAACTACTCGCTCTCGGCCGACACGGCGCAGGACAGCCGGAACTTCTCCGCGCAGGTCAGCCGGCCGTTCTTCGCGTCGATCACGCGCCACTCGGCGGGCCTGACCGGCGCGTACTCCGAGAACATCGTCTCGACGTACTCGGGGGAGGCGCTTACCGGGCAGGTCCAGCGTAGCGCGAGCGAGGTCGGCGCCTTTTTCGGCGTGGCGCTCGCGACGTCGACGGAGCGAACGCGCCGCGTGCGCGCGGGCGTCCTCAACCGCCACGTCTCCTTCCTGCCGATCGGCTCCAGGTCGCCCAGCGAACTTCCCGCGCGGGAGCAGTTCGTCCTCCTGCAGCTCGGAGGGGACTGGGAGGACCTCGACTTCGTCACCGAGATGCGCATGCAGAAGTTCACGCACGATGAGGACTACAACCTCGGCCTCGGCGTGTTCCCGACGCTGGCGTGGGCGCCGCCGCTGCGCGCGCTGGAAAGCTCTCAGTCGCAGGTGCTTCCGGGCCTGACCGTTCGCAAAGGCTTCGACTGGGAGGGGCGGCTGCTGCTCCTGCGCGGCTCCTACACCACATCGTTCGTCAACGGGAGTAACGCGAATCGGGTCGCGGGAGGCGAGGCGACGTACTTCCACGCGAATCTCCTACCGAGGCAGACGATCGCCCTGCACGCGTCCTACGACCACGGCTGGCGGCTCGACCCGTCGTCGCGCCTGATGCTCGGGGAGAGCAACGGCCTGCGCGGGTACGGCCTGAGTCAGTTCAGCGGCGAAAGGCGCGTGCTGCTGAACGTCGAGGACCGCGTCTTCCTTTATGACGAATGGCTGCACCTGCTCGATCTCGGCGCGGTGTTATTCTACGACGCCGGCTACGCGTGGGGGCCGTCGGCCCCCACGCGCGTGAACGATCTGCGCCACAGCGTCGGCGTGGGCCTGCGCGTGGCCCCCTCGAGGTCCGCGAGCAACAGCCCTGTGCGCATAGACTTGGCCCGCGCCCTCAACGCCAACGGCACGAGATCGCGCTGGACGCTCTCGATCCTCGGCGGCCACGCGTTCGGGCCGTAGCGGATCAGCGGACGATGATCTCGTTGACCACGTTGCCCGTGCCGACGACCGTCGCGGCGCGTGCGGCCGCGTCGGCCTTTTCCTTCTCGGTGTGCACGACGCCGTTCAAGGTCACCTTGCCGTTGAGCGCCGTGATCCTGAGGTCGTTCACGGCGATGCCGTTGGTCCCCGAGGCCTGGTTGCCGTTCGACGCGGTGATCGCCTGGGTGACGGCGGTGCGGACCTGGAGGACGCTCTGCTGGTCGGCCTGGGCGTTCGATCCGGCCGTCCCGCTGACGGTCGGCAGCTGCGTCGCGGCGTTCTGCCCCGGCAGCGGCTGGCTCGGGTTTTGGCCGGGCACGGTCTGGCTGGGATTCTGCGCGGGCGCGGTCTGGCTCGGGTTCTGGCCAGGCGTCGTCTGGCTGGGGTTCTGCGTCTGGGGTTGGGTCTGGGTGCCCTGCGCGGCGACGTGGCGAGCGGCCTCGGCGACCGCGAGCGCCGCGAAAATGAAGATCACGAGCTTTAATTGCGTTTTCATAGTCAAGCCTCCTTGAAGATTCCAGTTTGCCATGTCGAGGCCGGGCCGGGCCATGCGCGCACGGTCAATGATTTGTGAATCCGGCGTCTTACGTGGGCCGTCATGGCGCGTATAAGCAATCTTGACGCGGCCGCAGCGGCGGGGCCGCCGCGAACGGGCTACACTACGCGCATGAACGACTATCCCCGTAAGACCAAGGACATCGATGAGAACCGGAAGCCGGAGGGGGGCAAGACCCGTCCCGTCGGCGCGCCGCTCGACAAGGAACTGACCGACACCTTCAACGAGGTCCAGCCGGAACGCTTTCGCGGCGACTCGCGATCGTCGATCGAGGCCGGCGCCGTCGATCCCGACGTGGACGACTCGATCGGCGGCGAATAGCATGAAGCGCATCGCGTCGGCGGTGTGGACCGGCGGCCTCAAGGAGGGGAAGGGGCTGATTTCGACGGAGAGCGGGGCGCTCGTCAACACGCGCTACGGCTTTACGACGCGCTTCGGCGACGAGAAGGGCACGAACCCCGAGGAGCTGATCGCGGCCGCGCACGCCGCCTGCTTCTCGATGGCGCTGTCCGGCAAGCTCGGGGAGGCGGGTCTCACACTCGGCTCCATTTCGACCCAGGCCGCGGTCACGCTGGAGAAGCTCGACGCGGGCTTCACGGTCACGGCGATTCATCTGACGGTGACGGCGACGGTGCCCGGCGCGTCGGTCGGAGCGTTCGCGGCGGCGGCGGAGAAAGCGAAGGCCGGCTGCCCGATCTCGCGCCTGCTCGGAGCGGCGGCGTAGATCACGATGGACGCAAAACTCTCCTAAGGCGTGACGGTCTTCTCGTTCGGCGGCTCGAACAGAAAGCCCTCGAGATACTGCGAGGACTTCCCCGCCGCCGACAGCTGAAGGGCCTTCGCGTAGAACGCCTTGGCGTCCTCGGCGCTGCGCTTCTCCGTGACGATGTCGTCGGCCAGATTCAGGAGCAGGAAGTTCACGCGCTCGCTCCCGGAGCGCGCGGCGAGCTCGTTCGTGCTCTGATCGATCTCGACACGCGCGTCGAATTTAAGGATCGGCTCCACCTTGGCGTCGGGAACGCGGTAGCCGATCGTCTGCTCGAGGACGCCCATGGCGTCGCGGCGCGCGACGGTCTTCTCCCAAGGGCCGTTGTGAAGCCAGACCAACGCGTCGTTGCTGCCGCGGCTGGGCGCGCCGTAGCGCGCGAGCATCTGCCGCGCGGCGAGGCGCGATGCCTCTGGCCAGTGCTTGAGCGTCTCCTCCGCCGCCGCGGCGTCGTTTCCGGACTCGGCGCGGTTCAGTTCGGGAATCTGCGGAAGCTTGGACTGCGCCGTGGCGCAGATGAACACGGCGCCCAGCACGGCGGCCCGGAGGATGTCTCGTTTCATACCGACACTGTAGCCCGGCGCGGGGGGCGGAGTCCATGGCGCGAGCGTGACGCTATTTTGCCGGGGCTCGTCATGAGGGCTTTACCGTTCCGGGACGGCGCCGCGTGGGCGCGCGGGGCTACAATGGGTCAAAGCCGCAAGGAGGCATTATGCTGAGATGGTCACTGACGTTCCTGCTCGTGGCGATCGTCGCGGGCGCGCTGGGGCTGGGCGGAGTGGCGGGAGCCGCCGCGGGCATCGCGAAGGCGCTGTTCTTCGTCGCGATCGTCCTGTTCGCCATCACCGCGATCGCGGGAGTGGCGGCGGGCAATACCATCGCGAATAAGGTCGTTCCCAAGGCGCGCCGGGAGGATCACCACCTGACGCACCGCTGACCGTAGTCCGTCCGCGCCCGGGGTTCCCGGGCGCGGGCGGCCATTGTCACATCGGCCTAATAGTTCCGTAACGTGACGCGGCTATGATAGCCGTGTGTCCAAATCTTGTCTTCTCCTCGTCCTGGCGCTGCTGGCCTGCCCGAAGACGAGCCGGGCCGCTAATATAGGGAAGGACGAGTTCCAATCGTTGCTCCAGGGCTTCGTCGAGCAGACCTACCAGAAGGGATTCCGCCATCTGGGCGACGAGCGCGACTTCGACCACGGCCACATCCTCAGCGGGGCGGACGGAAATCCCGTGGCCGTCATGTGGCACACGCAGGAGTTGGCCCTGTACGAGCCCGCCGGCGGCGAGTACGGCTATTTGAATCCTCAGGGGCGCAACTGGATTCAATGGATTTCGGACGGGCATGTCGAGAACGCGGACCGCTACGAGCGCAAGTCGTACCCCGTCGGAGCGGCCTGGGACTGGTTCCGCGTCTCCGAGCTTCCCGCCCTGAGGAAGAACCACACGATACTCGACAAGATGCTCGATCCCGAACTTCTCTCCGTCGATCCCGCCAAGACCGTGCAGTACGTGTTCACGCGCGTCGACTGCGGCGCCGCATCAGGCGCCCCGGACTCCTCCGGCATGCGCGTCATGCTGCCCACCCGCGAGCCCGTCTGCCTGTCCTTAACCCGGTAAAATAAGTTCACGCGGCCTCTATGGGCCCGCGCCTCTTGCGGGGCTAGACTGTTCCCGAAGCATTCAGGAGGAACGGTCCATGACCCGATTCGCCGCCCGTGCCGGACTCGCAGCGCTGATCGCGCTCGCCCCTTACGCGCTCCCGACGTCCGCGCGCGCGGAATCGGGCGAAGCCAACTGGTCGGACAAGATATCCACGGCCCAATCGGTCGAAAAGACGATCGCGAGCTGGCCGGAGCTCGCCCGGGCGAGCGCGCGGGCGACGATGGCCAAATACGGCCGCCCGGATGAAGTCGGCGAGAACGCCTTGGTGTGGTACGCGAACGGCCCCTGGAAGAAGACCATCGTTCACCGGCGCGCGTGGCCGCACTACACCTATATGAAGGACAAGGACTACCTCGAGAACACGATCGGCTACGGGACGCCGGACGACAAGGTCGAGGACTTGACCCGCTTCGACAAGAAGCTCGACGTGGACCAGGTCTCCGCGGAGCTGTCGTCGCGCTCCGACAGCGAGGCCATGAATTACCTGTCCTTGAATCTCGCCGATGAGATCGTCCACGGAAAGCGCACCGTCGAGGAGGCGCGCGACTTCTATACGAAGACCGCGCGGCTGTCCGCGGCCGGAAAATCTTCCCCCTATCTGAACGGATTTATCTTCGACGTCCACAACGACGTGTCGCCCAATCCGTGGAGCCGTCATTAATAATCGCAGGGAGGCCGCAATGAAAAAGTCCATCGTCAGCTTCGTTCTGCCCGTTCTCGCTCTCGCCGCGGCGCTCGGTGCGTCCGCCTCGACGGATGACGGGGTCGTCGTCGGATCACGGCCGGGCGTGTCGATCGGCGGACGCGGCGTGTACACGAAGCCGAAAGACGCGGACAAGGGCGCCTGGAGCGGCGGGGCGCAGGTGCGCTTGCACATCACGCCGATCTGGGCGGTCGAGGGCTCGGTGGACGTCCGCCAGCAGCGGTTCGGGAGCACCGTCGTGGACATTATTCCGGTCCAGGCTTCCCTGCTCGCCTACCTGCTCGCGGGGCAGCGAGTTTCGCCGTATCTGCTCGCGGGCGCCGGCTGGTACTACACGCACACGAAGGCGGGCTCTCCGTTCGACGACCGCACCGATCATCGCTTCGGCCCGCACGCCGGCGCCGGCCTGCAGGTGTTCCTCAATAAGAACTGGTCGATCGACGGCTCGTACCGCTACATCTGGCTCTCGGCCTATCGCTCGCGCGACGCGGCGCATCCGTTCGGGCGGGATATCAACGACAGCGGCTACATGGCCACGGGCGGCCTGAACTTCCACTTCTAACGGGGAAAAATATGAAGATCGCGCTCACGACCATCCTGGGAGCGGCGCTCCTGGCGGTTCCTCCGGCGTTCGGCGCCGGAGGGGCCGCCCTGACGGACGAGCAGACCCGCCAATACCGGGAGACGACGAAGCTGAGGGACGAGGCCGAGCGGCCGCTGCTCGATCGTCAGCGCGACGGGCTCGCGGAAGTCCGCGGGCTGATCGCCGCCGGCAAGTCCGACCGCGAGGTCCAGCGGCGCCTCGACGACCTCAAGGAAGTCTTCGGCGAGATCCGCGGCATCGAGGACCGCTACGTGGCCTCGCTCTCGACCTTTCTGACGCCCGCGCAGCGCTCGAAGCTGGCCGCGGCGGCGGCCGCCGCGCCGAAGAAGGCGCCCGCCGACGCCAAGGCCGCGGCGGAGCCGCGCGACGCGGCCGTTCCCGGCGACGAGGAAGAGCAGGAATAGCGCGGCGGCGTCATTTGGCCACGACGAAGCTCTGGAAGACGACGCCGGCCCCGCTCTCCTTGATCCGCGCGATGTACACGCCGGACTCGACGACGCGTCCCGCGCCGTCGCGCCCGTTCCACACGATCGGTTGCCGCGAGCTGTGGAAGACGGACTTGCCGTTGATGTCGAATACGCTGACCTCCGCCGCGGCCGCCCCGAAGACGGCCGAGTCGTTGATGCCGTCCGCGCGCGCCGGGCTCAGCAGCCTCTGCGGAGCCTTGGCCGGGATCCCGTTCGCCGCGACGCCGATGGTGGGGTCGGAGACGGGGCTCGGGAGGTTGACGGCGACGTCCTTCAGGCGCACCTGCGCGTCCTCGTTGTAGAAGCCGATCCGCCCCGAGACGTACGGCCTTTCCGTGTCGAGGAAAGAGGCGACGAGCCGTTCATCGGCGTACACCTTGATGAGGTTGGAGGTGTCCTGGACGATCTTGATGTTGTACCAAGAGCCGACCGGGAAGACCGGCGAAGAGCCGGAGGCGAGGAAGCGCTGGGCGCCCGGGTACGCCGGATCCTCCTTGCCGAGCTCCCAGCCGTTGGGCTTCAGCGCGAGATAGTAGAAGTGCGTGTCGTCGGTGTAGTTCCACGCGACCCAGGCGACCTCCCAGGGATTGGGTGCCGAGCCCGTGCGGAGCTGGGCGACCGTCACGAGGTTCAGAGAGTAGTTGAGCGGCCCCGAGAAGCTCGGGCCCAGGATCATCGAGGCGTGCGTCTCGGCCGGCGCTGCGGAAGCCGCGGGCGCTTCCTCGACGTAGGAGATCGCGCCGTTGACCGAGGTCTTGATGCAGCCGTAGCCGGAGTAAGCCGCGGTCCAGGGCCCGAACGCGGTGCCGTCGGCGAAGCATGTGTTCTTCGCGTAGGAGGAGAAGTTGTCGTAGAAACCTCCCGAGACGACCGGCACGAGCGCCGGCGCCGGGTTGGTCGTCAGCGTGTAGTCCGCGGACGTCGAGAGGACGCCGTTCGCGCCGCGCGACTTGACGCGGTAATGATACAGCGTGGCCGGGCTCAGGGCGAGGAGGTTCCCGGTGTGCGCGGTCGTCATGAACGGGTCGAGCGAGTTGGAGGAACCGTAGGCCGCCGTCGGCCCATATTCGACCTGGGAGTCGGCCGGCGAGCTCGTCGTCCAGAGGATCGCGGCCCCGTTCGAGCCGACGCCCGACGGCGCGACCGCGCTGACGGCGGGGGCGGTCGGGTCGACGGGGACCGTCGCCGCGGAGACCTCGCGCACGCTCATCTTCTTGTAGAGCAGGCCGTTGGTTCCCACGTTGTCGCTGCGCCAGTAGACGACCTGGTTCGGCGTGCCCGTCTCGGAGCCCGCGCGGACGTCGCTCGCGGTCAGGCGCATCGCCGGATCGATCCCGGCCTTGCAGGCGACGCCGCCCACGCCGAAGTTCGCGCCGTTGTCCTCGATCTCGTTGACCTTGACCCAAGTCCCGCCGTTTAAGCCGTCGGTCAGGTCCATGTAGTTCTCGAGCTTCACGTTGCCGTTGGGAAGGTCGTAGACGACGAGCTTGTAGCCGATCCACTGGTTGAACGGCAGCCCGCCGGCGAAGTACGGCTTGTTCTGCGTCGCGACCGAGTTCGGATGGCTCGTCTCCTTCTCGAAGTCGATGTGGCCGTCGTAGCGGAAGCGGGCGTCGTTGCCGCGCGTGTCGCAGGGATTCGTCGTGTCGGCCGTGTGGTTCGTGCGCGCGACTCCCTCGATGCCGCCGTAGGAGGTATTGGAGTCGGACATGCGCTTCGCGTAGACCGTCATCTCGACGTTATGCCAGTTTCCCGCGAGGGACGGATCGTAGACGTACATGCGCGGCACAGCGCCCGAGATCGAGAACACGCCGTGGCCGTCGATCGCGTACGTGGCGTTGCCCTTGCCGTCGAACCAGGGGTCCTGCGGGTCCTTGCCCCACGTGAAGGTCCGGGCCACGCCGTTGTTCCAGGTCGACATCCACTCCTTGCCGCCCGCGACGGTCGGATAGATCTGGTCGACGCCGAGCGCGTCCACGGCCCCGGAGACGGGGGCGGGGAACGCGAGGCGGATGACGGCGATAGCGGCGAGCACGGCGGTCTTGATCTTCATTACTTGCCTCCGAAGCGGTAGCGAACGGCCATCAGGTGCGAGCCCGCGCTGCTCGAGACGAGGTTGCGGGTCAGGATGAAGGCGTAGTCGAAGCCGAAGCGGTCGAACTGCATGCCGACGCCGGCGCTGAACTGGTCGAGGCTCGCGCCGACGCGGAACTTCACGCGCTCGTCGCCCATGCCCTTTTCGAGACCGACCGACGGCGTGGCGCGCTCGCGCAGGGTGCCGACGTGATTGTCGCGGTAGACGACGTCCGCGGTCGCCTTGAGCTGCCACTCGGCCTTGTCGTAGGACAGTCCGGCCTGGTACTCGCGCGGCACGCGGTCCTCGGAGTCCAGCCCGATGTCGGGGGAGTTGATGTTGCGCGCGGAGAAGGCTGCCTTGAGCGATTTCCCGAGGGTCGCGATGACGCCGGCGTCGAACGCGGCGGCGCCGCGCGCGGTGCCGTGGGCGAAGACGGGATCGCCGCCGGCCGATTGATCCGAGCCGGGCGCGTACTTATGGTAGAGGTACTTCGCGGTCACGCCCGCGTCCAGGCCCGGAAACAGGGCGCGCGAAAAGCTGACGCCGAGGACGCGCTCGTTGAGGAGGCCGGCGGCCTTGAAGTCGGAGAGGCCGACGCCGATCGCGCCGAAGCGCGTGGGCGCGCCGGCCGTGATGAGGCTCTGGCCGATGGAGTCGACGCCCTCCTGGCCGGCGTAGAGCTTCGTGTACATCATGTAGGCCTCGCCGCGGCGGAGGCCGGAGACGCCCGCGGCGTTCTGGAAGATGGACGTTGAGTCGCCCTCGGACGGGACGGACGCTCCGGACATGCTCGCGGAGCGGGCGCCGAGTTGAGGGTACTGGAAAGCGGCCCGCGCGCCGGGGGCGGCGAGCAGAACAGCGGCGCCGAGGATCAGGCGCCGGAAGGTGGTCTTGAGGCGGCCGTGTAGGATTTCATTGATCATGCTTGACGCTCCTTTACGCGGGCTGCGCGGAACGCCTCGAGGGACGGGGGGAGGAAGCGAGAATCCGCTTCCTAAGCCTTCGAGACTGCGGCCGGCGGCTGTGGAAGCCGGCGCGCTTGAGTTTGGAGCATCGCCGCCCGGGCGGGCGGCCCTTGCCTGGATGGTTCGGCAAGGTCACGGCTGGGATGAGGCTATGTCACGTAATCGTCAAGTAAGGATAACACCCTGGTCATCTCCCCGCAAGGGGTTCCAAACAACTTAATAATAATTTAGTCACAGATCGATCATGGACCGATGGCCGTCCAACTCGTACACTGACCGACGATGAACGGCTCTCTTCGTTCCTCCGTCCTCCTTCTCCTTCTCGGGCTGATCGCCCCGGAAGCCCGCGGCCAGGGCTGGGTCACGGCGTACTATCCGGGCTGGCGCCAGGGCCGCCTCGCGGCCGACCAGATCGACTACGACGCCGTGACGCATGTCGCGCATTTCGCCGTAGTGCCCCGGGCCGACGGGACGCTCGACGCCAGGGTCAACCGACTGACGCCGGCCAACATCGCGTCCGCCGTCCGGGCCGCCCATGAGGCGGGCAAGAAGATCCTGTTCACGGTGGGGGGGCAGAACTCGCGCGCGGGCTTCGAGGGCGCGATGAGCTCGAAGAACCGGGACGTGTTCATCGCGGGGCTGCTGCGCTTCCTGCGCGAGAACCGCTACGACGGCATCGACATCGACATGGAGGACATCGTCCCCGCGGACGCGAAGGCGTATTCCGCGTTCATCAAGGAGCTGCGGGACCGGCTGGACGCCGTGACCCCGCGCCCGCTGCTGACCGCGGCCGTGCGCTGGGAGCCCGGCCTGTTCGCCCAGCTGTCCGGGCGCTTCGACCAGATCAACGTCATGACCTACAACCTGTCCGGGGCGTACCCGGGCTGGGTGTCTTGGCACAACGGGCCGTTGTACGACGGCGGGCGCCGCTTCCCCAACGGCGGCGCGGGGCTCCCGTCGGCGGACGGCCTCACGAAGCAGTTCATCGCCGCGGGCGTGCCGCGCGCCAAGCTCGGCGTCGGCCTCAGCTTCAACGGCAGCGTCTGGACCGGCGGCGAGATCGACGGCCCGGGCCGGGCCTGGAAGAGCCCGCCGCAGGTGAAGAACCTTCCTTATTACGCCCTGGCCGACGAGTACAAGATCACGGAGTACGACTACGCGAACCCGTCGTACCATTGGGACGAGCGCGCGCAGGCCGCCTATCTGGGCATCCCCGGCGCGGACGGCGCCGACGGTCAGTTCGTGTCCTACGCCAACGAGGTGACGGTCGACAAGACGGCCAAATTCGCCCGGGATCAAGGCCTCGGCGGCATGTTCGTGTGGGATCTCGGCGCGGGGTACCGCGCGGAGCAGCCCGCCGGCCGGCGCGACCTTCTGCTGCAGGCGGTCAAGAAAGCGCGCTACTCCGCGGAGGCCCGGCCATGAAAAACGTGGAGCCGCCCCACATCCTCGTGCTGGCCGCCGGCATGGGCGACCAGATGAACACGACCCTGTCCAAGGCGCTGCAGCCCGTGTTCTTCAAGCCGCTGATTCGCCACGTCCTCGACGCGGCGACGGCGATCCCGCACGCCTCGATCGGCCTCGTCACGGGCCCGGGTGAGCGCGAGCTGCGCGAGCGCCTGCGCGACTACGAGCGCCTGACCTTCTTCCCGCTCAAGGCAGGGACCGGCGGCGTCGAAGCCGTCCTCGCCGCGGCCGAGCATCTCGCGGAGCTGGACGGGGACGTCATCGTGATCAACGGCGGCGCTCCGCTGCTGAGCCACCGCTCGATCGGGGCGCTCTGGGGCCGCCACGTCGAGCGCGGCGCCGCGTGCACCGTCGGGACGGCGTCCGTCTCCGACGCCCGCGGCCTCGCGCGCGTGATCGGTGCAGAGGACGCGATCACGGACTTGCGCGACGAGCTCGACTGCGGCGAGGCGGAGCGTAGAATCCGGGAGGTGCCGGCGGGAGTCTACGCGTTCGCGCTGAAGCCGCTGTACGCCGCCCTACGCGCGCTCGCGGCGGCGCCTGCGGGCAAGGAGCGGCGCCTCGCCGACGTGGTGAGAACGCTCGCGGAGCAGGGGCTGTCGACGGGCGGCTACCGCGTCGCCGACGCCGACGAAGCCCTCGACGTGGCCGATCTGCACGGTTTGTGGCGCGCCGAGACGATCCTGCGCGAGCGCTTCAACCGGGAGCTCATGCTCAAGGGCGTGCGGCTCCAGGATCCGCGTTCGACGGTCATCGACCCGCGCTGCCGGATCGAGCGCGACGTCCTCATCGAGAGCGGCGTGATCCTGATCAACTCCGTCGTCGAGGGCGCGACGAAGATCGAGAGCGCCTGCCGGATCATGGATTCCTCGATCGGGCGCGGCTGCCACATCAAGCAGGGCACGCGCATCGACAACAGCCGCGTCGGCCGGGACTGCACGCTCGGGCCTTACGCGCACCTGCGCCCCGGCAGCAGCCTCGGCGACGAGGTGCATGTCGGCAACTTCGTCGAGATCAAGAACGCGAGCATCGGCCTGCGCACCAAGGTGTCGCACCTCAGCTACATCGGCGACGCCGAGATCGGCCGCAACGTGAACGTCGGCTGCGGCTTCATCACCTGCAACTACGACGGGGGACCGGTCAAGCAACGGACCATCGTCGAGGACGACGTGTTCATCGGCAGCGACTCCCAGACCATCGCTCCGGTCCGCCTCGGCGCCGGCTGCTTCATCGCGACGGGCACGAGCGTCACCGAGGACGTCCCGCCCGAGGCGTTCGCGATCAGCCGCGGCCGCCAGGTGACGAAGGCCGGCTACGCGAAGAAGTACGGCAAGAAGAAGCCGACTCCGTCGCCGTAGCGGCGCGCCCGTCCAAAACCGGTTACATTCCCACCATGGCCGCGGCGCGCGAGCGCGTGTAAACTCCCTTCATGGCCGAGAGAACGATACGGGGTCTGCTGATCGAGGACGATCCCAACGACGCGCTCCTCTTCATGAGCTATATGAAGAGCGTCCGGAGCGCGGCCAGCCGCTTCTCGTTCGAGCACGCGCAGTCCCTGCGCGAGGGCCTCGAGATCCTCGCGCGCGGCGGCGTCGACGTCGTCCTGCTCGACGCCATGCTGCCGGACGCCCGCGGCATCGAGAGCGTGCAGAAGCTGCGTTCGGCCTTTCCCGACGTGCCGGTCGTCGTGCTGACCGGGCTTCCCGACGAGGCCGTCGGGATCGAGGCGTTGCGCATCGGCGCGCAGGACTACCAGGTCAAGGGAAGCATCGACGGCCACTCGCTGCAGCGCACGATCAGCTACGCGGTCGAGCGGCACCGCATGCTCACCGAGCTTCGCCGCGTCGAGCAGCTGAAGGCCGAGATCAAGGAGCGCGAGGCGCTCGACACGCTCAAGGACGAGCTCATGGGCACCGTGTCGCACGAAATGCGCAATCCGCTCGCCGTGATCAAGGTCGTGGCCAGCGGCCTGCGCGACGCGCTCAAGGGCGTGCTGACCAAGGAGCAGAACGAGATGCTCGCGATGCAGTACCGGAACATCCTGCGGCTCGAGAAGATCGTCGGCCGTATCCTCGAGCTCTCGCGGCTCGAGTCCGGGAAAGCGACGATCACGCCGCAGCGCATCGACGCGCGCGAGCTCATCAGCGACATCGTTCAGGGCTTCGAGCTGATGGACCGCAGCCCGAACGTCCGCATCGCCGAGCAGGTGCCGGGGAGCCTCCCGCCCGTGCACGCGGACCCGGACCTCCTCGTCGAGGTGCTGAACAACCTGATCGACAACGGCCTCCGCTACGCGCACTCGCGAATCACCGTCCGCGCGGAGATCGAAGAGGACGGCCCGCCGGCGGCCAAGGCACCGGGCGTCGAAGGCAACGTCCTCGTGAGGACCGCTCGGCAGTTCGTCCGCTTCAGCGTCTCCGATGACGGCCCCGGGATTCCCCGGGACCGGATTCCCGAGCTGTTCAATAAATTCGTCCAGGTCAACCGCAGCAGCAAGCGCGAAGGCTACAAAGGCACCGGCCTCGGCCTCGCGATCTGCAAGGAGATCGTCGAGCGCCAAGGCGGCCGCATATGGGTCGAGAGCGCGGAGGGGCTGGGCTCGGCGTTTCGCTTCACGCTGCCGGCGTACGCCCAGACATGAGCATGGCGAGCGAACGCGGCCGGCTGGCCGAGCTCCAGGACGAGTTCATCGGGACCGTCTCGCACGAGCTGCGCACGCCGCTGGCGATCGTGATGACCGGCATCGACAGCCTGCGCAAGGGCCTTGCCGGGGAGCTGTCTCCGAAGCAGAGCGAGATCGCGGAGATGTGCCACCGCAACGTGCTGAGGCTGAACAAGATGATCAACAGCCTCCTCGACATCTCGCGCCTCGAGTCCGGGGCGGCGCGCGGCCGCATGGAGCGGGTGGACGTCGGCGCGCTTGCGGCGGAGATGACGTCGAGGTCGCGCGCGTCGGAGCGGGGCCGGGCGGTCAAGACCCGCATCGGAGTCTCCTTGCCGCTGCCGGACGTCCGCGCCGATCCCGAGCTGATCGCGCAGGCGTTCGACATCCTGCTCGACAACGCCCAGCGCTTCGCCGCGTCCTCCGTGTGCGTGAGCCTCCGGGCCGCGCGCGGCGCGTTCGAGGGGCGGGAGGCCGACGGCGTGCGCGTGCAGGTCTCCGACGACGGCCCCGGCATCCCGCGCGACCGCGTCGCGCGCCTGTTCAGCAAGTTCACGCAGGTCGCGCGCTCCGCCGGGCCGGGCTACAAGGGCACGGGACTGGGCCTCGCGATCTGCAAGGAGATCCTGACCCTGCACGGCTCGACGATCGTCGTCGCCCGGCCGCGGCGCGGGGCCTGCTTCCAGTTCTTCCTTCCCGAGTGGAAGGAGCACGCGTTCCGAAAGGGGGCGTCGCGCCATGGTTAAAGGAAAGCTCAAGAAGCTGCTGATCGTCGACGACGAGGACGACCTGCTGTTCATGGTCGCCTTCGCGGCGGAGGCCACGGGGCTGTTCCGCGTCGAGACGGCGCGCGACGGCGGCCAGGGCCTGACGAAGGCCCGCCGCTTCCGTCCCGACGTCGTCGTGCTCGACGGGATCAT
>JBBQVX010000081.1:0-17143 GCA_038211115.1 Elusimicrobiota bacterium
TGCTCTTTGCGAAGCGACTCTTCGGGCTCCGCGGCGGTGCCGCGGCGGAGCACGAGGCGCGGCAGCGGGACATCGGCTGGGAGGCGCTCGAGCGGACGGCGCCGCCGGCCGGCTAAGAAGTCTAACGCCCGCCGAGCCCGAACGGGCTGCCCTCGGAGTCGCGGCAGATCGCCCAGCGCTCGCCCGGGTGGACGACGCTGCCGCCGAGCTCGACCACGCGACCGAGTGCGCCCTGGAGGTCGTCGACGAGCCCAAGCTCACGGCCGCGATCCGCAAGGCGCTCGCTCCGCGCGCCGTCCTGATCGCCGACGGGCATCACCGCTACTCGGTCAGCCGCGATCACCACGCCAAGACCAAGGGCCCCGGCACGGACGCCGTTCTGACGTACCTCGTGCCCGACGAGGACAAGGGCCTCGTCGTCCTACCCACGCACCGCATCGCGAAGCGCAGCCTGCTCGCGCGCGCGCGGAGCCTCGCCTCCCTTAAGAAGGCTCCGAGCCTCGCCGCCCTCGAGAAGCTCGTCGAGCGGTCGCGCAATCCCTATGCGTTCGGCCTGATCGAGAAGGGCTTCTGGTTCGGGGAGCCGAAGCCCAACGGCTGCCGCAGCGGCCTCGCGGTCGAGTGGCTCGGTTCGCAGCTGCTGGCGGGCGTCGCGCCCGACGAGATGAGCTACACGCCCGACGCGAAGCTCGCCGCGAAGAAGGCGAAGGCCGCCGGCGGCGCCGCCGCGCTCGTCAAGACGTTCAGCGTCGCTCAGGTCCGGCGCGCGGCGAAGGCGGTCGGCCTGCTTCCGCAGAAGTCGACTTACTTCTTCCCGAAGATCGCGACCGGTCTCGCCTTCCGCCCGCTGGACGCCGAGTGAAATTCTCCGTCATCGTCGCCGCCTACAACGAGGGCCCCCAGATCGGCTCCTCGCTGAAGCGCCTGCGTCAGGTCTCGCAGACGAGCCCCATGGAAGTCGTCGTCGTCGACGGCGGCTCCGACGACGGGACGCTCGACGCCGCGCGCGAGTGGGCGGACGAGGCCATCGACCTCGGCAAGCCGAATCGCGGCGCGCAGTGGCACGCGGGCGCGGAGAAGGCGACCGGCGACCTGCTTTTGTTCTTGCGCGCCGACGCCCAGCCGCCGGGGAACTGGCAGCAGGCGCTCGAGCACTACTGGCTCGCCACGCCGACGGCCGGCCTGGCCGCGACGGCGTTCTCCGTTGCGTACGGCGCGGGCGCGGGGCTTTCCGCTTTATCGATGTGGTCCAACGCGCGCGTGCGCTCCGGATTAGCCTCCTCGGATCACGGCCTGTGCACCACGCCCGAGATCTATAAGTCCGTCGGCGGCTTCCCGGCTTTCCCCGTGCTCGAGGATCTCGAGTTCTCACGGCGGCTTTCTGCGCGTGGCCGCATCGCGCTGCTGCCCGCGCGCCTGCGCCCGGCGGCCCGGCACGTGCACTCGATCGGGCCGCTCGCCTACATCGCGCGCCGGCTGTGGCTCGAGACGCGCTATAAAATGGGCGCGACCCCCGAGCAGATCTTCGCCGCCGCGCCTAACCTGTAGGGTCAGGCCTCCCGTTGTTGCAGTATTCCCATCGGTCTGTTCCCATTGGAATACTGCAACAACGGGAGGCCTGACACCATTTTATTCCGCGAGGAGGACCGGCACGGTGGGGGGCGGGGCGTCGGCGGGCAGCTGATCGAAGAAATCCGAGATCAGCTTGACGATCAGCTCGCAGTCCATCGTCGAGCAGACGCCCACGCGCATGACCTTGTTGTGCGGCAGGCCCTGCGAGTACCAAACGGTGATGCGGCGCATGTTCAGGGCGGCCTGGCGGTCGCCGAGAAGGCGCCGCTCGAGCGCGAAGTGCTTCAGGAGCGTTTCCTTGCGCTCGGCCACCGACGGGACGTACGCCTCAGCGTTCCCGTCGATGCCGCGGTCCAGGTTCCTGTAGATCCATGGGTTGCCGAGCCCGCCGCGGCCGATCATGATGCCGTCGCAGCCCGAGACCTCGAACAGCCGCTTGGCGTCCGCGGCGGTCAGCACGTCGCCGTTGCCGATGACCGGGATCTTGACTGCCGCCTTCACGCGGCCGATCGCCTCCCAGTCCGACCTGCCGGAGTAGCCCTGCGCCTGCGTGCGGCCGTGGATCGTGACGGCGGACAGGCCCGCGGCCTCGGCGCGCTTGGCGAGCTCGACGGCCTCGACGCCCGACGGGTCCTGGAATCCCTTGCGCGTCTTCATCGTGACGGGGATTCGCGACGGCAACGCGTCGCGCACGGCGCGGAACACCTTTTCCGCTCCGTCGGGGTTCTTGAGCATCGCCGAGCCCTCGCCGTTGCCCACGACCTTCTTGACCGGGCAGCCGAGGTTCATGTCGATGAGGTCGAAGCCCATCTCGACGAGAATCTGCGCGGCGTCGGCCATCATCTTCGGGTCGCAGCCGAGCAGCTGCGCGCCGAGCGGCTTGTCCTCGGCCGTGGTGTTGAGCATGCGCCGCGTCTTCGCGTTCTCGCGCGTCAGCGACTGCGCGGAGATCATCTCGAGATAGCACATGCCCAGCCCCTTCTCGCGCCCGATCAGCCGGAAAGGCAGATCGGAGCACGCGGCGAGGGGGGATTGGATGATCTTCGACGACAATCGGAGGGATCCGATCTGGAGCGGCACATCGACATTTTAGCACTTCTGCTATAATCCGCCGCATGAGCAAGCTCAAAGTCCTCGTCACGCGCCGCGTCCCGCAGGAGTGCCTCGACCTCCTGATGCCGCACTTCGAGCTCGAGCACTACGACAAGGGAACGGCGATCCCGCGCAAGCTCCTGCTCAAAAGCGTGAAGGACAAGGACGGCCTGCTCTGTCTCCTCACCGACAAGATCGATCCGGAGCTGCTCGCGGCCGCGCCGAAGCTCAAGGCGGTGTCGACGTTCTCCGTCGGATACGACCACATCGACGTTCCCGCGTGCGCCGCGCGCGGCGTCGCGGTGACCAACACGCCCGGAGTGCTGACCGAGTCCACGGCGGACTTCGCGTGGACTTTGCTGATGGCGGCGGCGCGGCGCGTCGTCGAGGGCGACGCGTACATGCGCGGCGGTAAGTATAAAGGCTGGGATCCTTTGATGCTTCTCGGCAGCGACGTGTTCGGCAAGACGCTCGGCGTCGTCGGCTTCGGCCGCATCGGACAGGCCATGGCCAAGCGCGCGAGCGGCTTCTCGATGAAGATCCTCTATTACGACACGCGCCGCGCGGCGCCCGAGGTGGAGAAGGCCTTGAACGCCTCGTTCGTCCCGCTCGAGGAACTGCTGCGCGAGTCCGACTACGTCTCGGTGCACACGGTGCTCGACGAGGGCACGCGGCACCTGCTCGACGACCGCGCGTTCGGCCTGATGAAGAAGTCCGCGTACCTGATCAACGCCGCGCGCGGCCCGATCGTCGACGAGAAGGCGCTCGTGCGCGCGCTGAAGACGGGGAAGATCCGCGGCGCCGGCCTCGACGTATACGAATGGGAGCCGAAGATGGCGCCGGGCTTGGCCGCCTGTCGGAACGCGGTGCTGGCGCCGCATTTGGCCTCGGCGACGCTCGAGACGCGCGTGAAGATGGGCGAGATGTCGGCCCAGGGCCTGATCGACGGCCTCGTGCGCAAGGTCCGCTCGCCTTATTTCGTCGGCTAGCTCAGGAAGCGCAGGAGCGCGGCGATCACGGCCTCGAGGCGGGTCAGGACGAACAGCGTGACGTCGTCCCGCATGCCGGCCTCGCTGCGCGTCACCGTCAGGTATTCGGCGAGGTTGCGGCGCACGCGCCGTGCCACGTAGGCGCGCCGAAAATCGGTCCGGGGCCCGCGCTCGTAGAGCTCCCGGAGCTTGTCGAGTTCGAGCCTCCGCCCGGTTTCCTCGACGAGGGATTGCCACGGCTTGCCTCGCCTTTCCGGAGGAAGCTTCTCGACGTCGAAGCAGGTCTTGGCCCGCGCGCCGGCGAGCATGAGCTTGATGGAATCGCGGCGCTTCGCGGGGTCGCCGCCCGGCACGAGGTGGAAGGAGAGATCCGCGTAATCCTCCGGCGTCAGGAGCTTGTCGAATGTCTCCTTGTGATCCATCAGGGATCCGGGCCTGAGAAAGGATTCCTTGAGGTCCAGGAGCAGCAGGCCGATCGCCTCCTCGTAGAGCGTCCGCTTGTAGTCGCGTAGCGGAGCCTCGCATTCGCCGAGCTTGCGGCGCAGGTAGCTCCAGGGGTCGGACTCGTAGTTGCGCACGGCTTGAGGGAAGCTCGCGGCCTCTCCGAGCCGGGCCAAGAGGGGGAGCGCGCCGCTCACCGCTTGCCTTCGGCCTTCTCGGTCTTGTCCGGCAGGACGTGGAGGAAATATTCCGCCGGAAAGCGGCCTCCGGGCGCCGACTCGTCCCAGGCTCCGTAGGCGAATACGCTCGGGCGACCGTCCTCCCAAGGGTCGAAGGCGAGGCAGACCGTCGGCGAATCCGCCGGGGAGCAGGCGACGGCGGCGGTGTGATAAGGCCGCGTCGCGCGCCGCTCGTCGCGGGCGCCCCAGTACTCGAGGTTCATGGACATGAACTCCGTCCAGACGAGGTCCGACCAGTCCCGGCACAGGCCCTTTTCACGCTTGTTCTTGCTCGCGAGGCCGCGCAGCTCCGAGCGCTTCTTGTCGAGGATGGCCTGCAGGCGCTTGGCCTTGGCGGGATCGTCCTCGCCGAGGTCCTTGATGGACGCTTGGATCTCGTCGATCTCCTTCTTGCGGAGCTCCATCATGTTTTCGACGAGGCGCGCGGGCATGAAGGGCTCGTCGACCTCCTCGATGACGGCCTCGCTGATGACGCCCGTGCCCCAGCCCTGCTCGAGCCGGCGCGCGACGGCGTCCTTGTAGCGCCGGTACATCTTCTTGAGTTCGACGCGCGCCTCGACCGGCAGCGCGTCTACCGTCTCACGGGCCTTTTGCGCGCGCAGGCCGGTCTCCGCTTCCTGCGCGGAGGCGGACGGAGCGCCGTAAGCGGCCAAAAAAAGGGCGAAGACGAGTGTTCCCACGACGAGAGGATAGTCTTCCCCACCGTCGGCGTCAAGCCCCATTTCCGACGGAATTTGGAAGAGGCGCTTCCTCGCTTATCGCTCGGTCGGCCCTTGGACGGTATCCTCTTAAAAGGTAGAATTCTCGTCTATGGTCACCACTGATTCCTACAACGATTGGCAGCTTCCGGGCCGCTTGGCCCGCCTGAAGGATCTCGCGTACAACCTCTGGTGGAGCTGGCATCCCGAAGCCCGGGCCCTGTTCAAGGAGATGGACCGCACTTTATGGGCGGAGACGCACCACAACCCGGTCTCGTTGATGCGCAACTGCCCGGCGGAGCGCCTCGAGCAGCTCGCCGCCGACGCCGGCTTCCTCTCCCGCGTCGAGGCGGTGATCGCCGCCTTCGATAAGTACATGACGACGGACCAGACCTGGTTCGCGAAGAACCATCCGGACATGAAGGGCAAGAACATCGGCTACTTCTCGGCCGAGTTCGGCGTCCACAACTCCCTCAAGATCTACTCCGGCGGCCTCGGCATCCTCGCCGGCGACCACTGCAAGTCCGCCTCGGACCTCGGCGTGCCCCTGGTCGGCGTCGGCTTCATGTACCCCGAAGGCTACGTCGTCCAAAAGATATCCGCCGACGGCTGGCAGCAGAACGTCTATGAGACCGTGAACTGGGCCGTCTCGCCGGTGCGGCCCGTGTTCGGCCCATCGGGCGGACGCATGCTCCTCGACATCCCGCTCGGACGCGGCACGGTCAAGGTCGCGGTGTGGAAGGTCCAGGTCGGCCGCGTGCCGCTGTACTTGATGGACACGAACGTCGACGGCAACTCGCCGCTCGACCGGGAGATCTCGGGCCGCCTGTACGGCGGCGACCGGACGATGCGCCTGCGCCAGGAGATCATCCTCGGCATCGGCGGCGTGCGCGTGCTGCGCGCGATGGGCGTGCACCCGGCCGTGTTCCATGCGAACGAGGGCCACTCCTCGTTCCTGTTCCTCGAGCTCGCGCGCGAGAAGGTCTCCGGCGGCGTCGCCCTCGACGAGGCCCTCCGGCAGGTCGGAGAGAACGCCGTGTTCACCACGCATACGCCGGTCGAGGCCGGCCACGACGTGTTCGCCGAGGAGATGATCGCGGAGTACTTCTCGTCCTACTGGCCCCAGCTCGGCGTGGACCGCGAGCGTTTCATGGAGTTCGCGCGCGTGCCCGGCCACACCGGCTGGAACATGACCGTGCTCTCGCTTAAGATCGCCCAGCGCCGCAATGCGGTCAGCCGCCGTCACGGAGAGGTCTCCCGTGAGATGTGGAAATCGTTGTGGCCCTCGACGCCGGTCAACGAAATTCCGATCGGGCACGTCACGAACGGCGTACACCTGCCCACCTGGGTCAACCAGGAGCTTGGCGCGCTCTACGACCGCTACCTCGGCGCGGACTGGCGCGTGCGCCAGGACGATGAGGCCGTCTGGTCCAAGGTCGCATCGATCCCCGACGAGGTGCTCTGGCTCCAGCACAGCCGCAACAAGAGCGCGCTGCTGCAGTTGGCGCGCGCCCGCGCGCGCGCGCGCTGGATGAAGGAGAAGCACGACCCGGCGCAAGTGCTCGCCAGCGGCGCTTTGCTCGACCACCCGGCGCTCGTCATCGGCTTCGCCCGGCGCTTCGCGAGCTACAAGCGCGCGACGCTCATCCTGAGCGACATTCCGCGCCTGAAGAAGCTGCTGTTCGATCCGTGGCGCCCCGTCCAGCTCGTGTTCGCGGGTAAGGCCCATCCCGCCGACGACGGCGGAAAGGCCTTGATCCAGCAGGTTTACCAGCTCGCGAAGAACCCCGAATTCGGCGGCCGCATCGCCTTCATCGAGGACTACGACATGCACGTCGCCCGCTACCTCGTGCAGGGCGTGGACATGTGGCTCAACAACCCGCTCGCGCCCCTCGAGGCGTGCGGAACGTCGGGCGAGAAGGCCGGCGCCAACGGCGTGCCGAACTTCTCCGTGCTCGACGGCTGGTGGGAAGAGGGCTTTAACGGCGGCAACGGCTGGCCGATCGGCCAGGCCGGCGGCCGCGGCGCGGGTCCCGAGGCCGACAAGGCCGACGCCGAGGACATCTACCGCACGCTCGAGGAGAAGATCGTGCCGCTGTACTATGATCGCGACGAGCACGGCATCCCGCGCGGCTGGGTCAAGGTCATGAAGGAGTCGATCCGCTCGGTCGCCTCGGAATACGGCGCCGACCGCATGGTCAAGGATTACTGCAACAAGCTGTACGCTCCGAAGCGCGAGGCGGCCGTCTCGCGCTGAACATGGGCGTCGATCTCGAGAAGCTCAATCCCGAGCAGCGCGCGGGGGCCACGCACCTGGACGGCGCGTTGCTGGTGCTCGCAGGCGCGGGCACGGGCAAGACGCGCGTCATCACGTACCGCATCGCGCGCTTGATCGAGACGGGCGTTCCGCCCGACCGCATCCTCGCGGTCACGTTCACGAATAAGGCGGCCGGCGAGATGCGCAAGCGCCTCGAGGAGCTCGCGCCCGGCAAGGGCGCGCTCGTCTGGGCCTTCACGTTCCACTCGTTCTGCGCGAAGCTCGTGCGCATCCACCATCAGGAGCTCGGGCTCCCCAGGCACTTCACGATCTACGATCAGGGCGACCAGAAGAAGCTCGTGACCGAGTCGATGAAGGAGCTCGGCCTCGACGACCAGAAGTCGAAGGCGGGGCTCTTCGTCAGCATCATCTCGCGCGCGAAGGACGACCTGCTCGACGCGGGATCCTACGAGATCCACGCCATGAGCTCGATCGACCAGTCGCGGCAGACCGCGGCGAAGATCTACAAGCTCTACGAGGCCAAGCTGAACAGGGCCGGCGCGCTCGACTTCGGCGACTTGTTGCTCAAGACCTGCCAGCTCCTGCGCGACCACCCGAAGGTCCGCGAGAAGTGGCAGGAGCACTTCACGCACCTTCTCGTCGACGAGTACCAGGACACGAATCACGCCCAGTACATCCTGACGAAGACGCTCGCGGCGAAGCACAAGAACGTCTGCGTCGTCGGCGACGACGATCAGTCGATCTACTCGTGGCGCGGCGCCAACATCCGCAACATCCTCGAGTTCGAACGCGATTTCCCGAACGTCAAGGTCGTGACGCTCGAGCAGAACTACAGGTCCACCGCGCGCATCCTCGACGCCGCGGCGCTCGTCATCCATCACAATAAGACGCGCAAATCGAAGAAGCTCTGGACAAAGGCGCCTCCCGGCGACGAGGTCCGCGTCCAGGAGCTGCCGAACGAGTACGAGGAAGCGACCTACGTCGTGCGCCGCATCCAGGACGAGGTGCAGGGAGGCCGGTCGCTTAAGGAAGCCGCCGTCTTCTACCGCACAAATGCGCAGTCGCGCTCGTTCGAGGAAGCGATGCGCCGCGCGCGCATCCCCTACAAGATCGTCGGCGCCATGCGCTTTTACGAGCGCAAGGAGATCAAAGACGCGATGGCCTACGCGCGCATCGTCGTCAACAAGCGCGACTCGGTGTCTCTCGACCGCGTGATCAACTGCCCGCCGCGCGGCCTCGGCGCGAAGAGCCTCGAGCTCGCCGAGGGCTACGCGCTCCAGCATAACCTTTCGCTGTGGGAGGCGTTCTGGGCGCACGGACAGATCGACGGCCTCGGCGCGAAGGCCCACTCCGCGCTGAGCGACTTCACGCAGACGCTCGCGAAGCTCCAGGAAACGACGGAGACCATGCCCGCAGGCGGCGCGATGGCGCTCATTTTCGAGCAGACCGGATACTGGGCGTGGATCGAGTCCGAGATGGACACGGATCCCGAGGCCGCGGGACGCCTCGCCAACCTGCAGGAGCTTCTCAACGCCGTGAAGGAGTACGACGACAAGGAGAAGCAGAACGGCCGCGTCAGCACCTTGGCCACTTATCTCGAGGAAGTCGCCCTGCAGACGGGGCTCGACGACTACGACGAAAACACCCCGGCCGTGACCTTGATGACGATCCATCTCGCCAAGGGCCTCGAGTACCCCGTCGTGTTCCTGACCGGGCTCGAGGAGGGCTTGTTCCCGATCGGCGGCGGCAACGCGACGCCCGAGGATCTGGAAGAAGAGCGGCGCCTATGCTATGTCGGCATCACGCGCGCTCGCGAGCGCCTCTACATGACCTACGCGGCCACTCGCCGCCTGTTCGGCCAGGTCTACGCGAGCCTGCCCTCGCGCTTCATCATCGAGGCCAAGCTGTTCGGCTCGGCGGCTCGCGAGTCCGCCCCAGGCGGCGCGCCCGCGTTCGTCCGCCCGGCCGGCGCGCCGGCGCCGACGTCCGCGCGCGCGGCCGGCTTCAAGAACGGCCAGCGCGTGAAGCATCCGCAGTTCGGCCGCGGGATCGTCGCCGAGATCTCCGGAGCCGGCGATACGATGAAAGTGACCGTGCGATTCGACGACGGACGCGTGGCTAAGCTGCTGACTCGCTACGCTCCATTGGAGCCCGCCTGATGAGCATCTCCGACGACGACGTCAAGAAAATCGCCAAGCTCGCGCGCCTGCGTCTAAGCGACGCCGAGATCGCGCTGTATGGCGGCCAGCTGACCAAGATCCTCGACTCGATGGCCGAGCTCGCCAAGGCCGATACGAGCGGCGTGGCGCCGACGACCTCCGTTCTCGGCGCCGTCAACGTGATGCGCGACGACGAGCCGAAGCCCTTCGCGGACACGGAAGCCCTCCTCGCGAACGCCCCGGAGCGCGACGGTCCGTACTTCAAGGTGAAGAAGGTGCTCGAATGAGGCTCGCCGTTCCGGCGGCCCTGCTGCTCTTGGCCGCTCCGGCCCGCGCGGCCGGAACGCCCGACGCGAAGGCGAAGAAGACGTTCTCGGCCGCGGTCCGGCTTTATCACAAGCTCGACCTCGTCGAGGCCGCCGCCCGCTTCGACGAGACGCTCGAGGCCGTTCCGGGCTGGAAGACGGCGGCGGGTTTCCGCGCCGCGTGCCGCTGGACGCTCGGCGACGCCGCCGGCGCCGCGGAGGACGCCAAGGTCGCCGCGAAGATCAAGCCCAACGACGCCGTCTCCTACGCCGCGCGCGGTAAGGCCCGTCTCGTCCTCAAGGACTACGACGGAGCGCTCGCCGACTTCAAGGCCGCCACCGAAGCGGATACTCGTTCCGTCGAGGGCCCGCTCGGCGAGGGCAGCGTCCTTTCGGCTTCCGGCAAGGCGCGCGAGGCTCTGATGCCGCTCAACGCGGCGGTCCGGCGCGATCCCGGCTCGGCGGCCGCGCTGCTGATGCGCGGCTCGGCCAAGGACCGCCTGCGCGATTTCCGCGGCGCGTCCGAGGACTACGGCTCGATCATCGAGATCAACCCCAAGTTCACGTGGGCCCGGTACTACCGCGGCAAGGCCCTGCGCGAGCTCAAGGACTACCGGGGCGCGGACGCCGATTTTTCCGCGTTCATCGTCACGAACGACGAGCACGAGGACTCGCACTACTTGCGCTCGAACGTGCGCTTTCTCCTTGGCGACTACCGCGGCGCCGTCGACGACCTGACCAAGGTGATCGCGCTCAACCCGCGCAAAGGCCTCGCCTACTCCAATCGCGGCCAGGCGCGCGCGCTGCTCGGCGACAAGCCCGGCGCGATCGCGGACTTAAAAAAGGCGCTCGAGTTGGATCCTCAGCGCCGGGACAAGATTCAGGCCGCGATCGCCTCGCTCGAGTCCGAGGCGCAGCCCGACCCGGAGCCGGAGCCGGCGCCGCGGCCCGAGCCCCGGGCTCCGGAGACCGCCGCGCCCCGCCGCGCACCCGCGTCCGGGCGCGCCGCCCCGTCTTTCGGCGAGGACGGCCCGGCCGTCAGCATCGGGAAAGCCGGCGTGGACAAGGCGCCGAAGCGCGTCGCAGCGCCCGAGTCCGACCTCGACGACGAATTGAGCATCAAGCCCGAGAAGGGCGAGCCGGGTCCGAGCCGCCGTGGCCGCAAGGACGCTCCGGTGGAGCGGCACAACGGCGAGGAAGAGTCGCTGTTCATCGACAAATAGCTTGAGGAAAGGCATGGCGGCGATGGGCGCGATACTGTCGGTGGTCAACGGAGAATTCGTTTTAGGCATGAATTCCGCGAGAAAGGAAGAGGTCTTCGTCTTCGAAAAAACCGGCGATCGGCGCGAATCCGCCTTTGGATTCACGATCCGCTACGACGGACCGAAGCCGGACGGGCTCGACCCCGCCCGCGTGGTGCAGACGTTCTCCTTCAAAAAGGGCGGCCTGTCTCAGGGCGGAACCCTACGGCCGTTCAAGAACTACCGGTTCGGCAGCCCGGAGTTCGAGAGCAGCGCGTTCAAATGGAACTCCAGCACTTTCTTGCTCGAGTCCGTATCGCCGGTCACGGTCAGGGCGGCGACGTGGCCTCTGCCGGACGCGCTGCTGGGAAAGTGGAAGCTCGCCGACGGCGACGCGATGCTCGG
The DNA here is from genome assembly GCA_038211115.1 of Elusimicrobiota bacterium. Lineage (GTDB taxonomy): Bacteria > Elusimicrobiota > Elusimicrobia > UBA1565 > UBA9628 > GWA2-66-18. The sequence continues at coordinate 11,420 of JBBQVX010000081.1, forward strand.
CGCGGAGATCGAATTCTCGACGGACGGCTTCAAAACGGCCTCGAAAGCGGCCGGCGCTTGGAAGATCGACCGGGAGACCTTGATCCTGAGCGAGAGGGGGAAGGCCGCGGGCTATTCCCTGGATATTTTTTACGGCGGCTTGATGCGCGTCCTGAACTCGCCTCCGCCGCCGAGAGGCGAACCGGCCGCCGGCTGGTACCAGAAGCAGAGCGTGATCGCGGAAATGAAAAATGGATCAAACTGAACTGACCGCCGTCCAGATCGCGAACGCCGTCCGGAACGGGGAAGCCACGGCCGAGGCCGTCGCTCTCGCGCACTTCGCCCGCATCGAGAAGCTCGACGGGACCGTCAAGGCTTTCCTCGCCGTCACGAAGGACCAGGCGCTCGCGCAGGCCAAGGCGGTCGACGCCAGGCGCAAGAAAGGGGAGAAGCTCGGCGCGCTGGCCGGGGTGCCGGTCGCGATCAAGGACAACATCCAGGTCAAAGGCGTCGAGACGACGTGCGCGTCCAAAATCTTGAAAGGCCATATCGCGGCTTATGACGCGACGGTCACCGAGCGGCTCAAGTCGGCGGACGCGGTCCTCGTCGGGAAGACCAACCTCGACGAGTTCGCGATGGGCTCCTCCACCGAGAACTCGGCGTTCCAGAAGACCACGAACCCGTGGGACGCGGCCTGCGTGCCCGGCGGCTCCTCGGGCGGCTCGGCGGCGGCGGCGGCGGCGCGGATGTGCGCGTTCTCCCTCGGCTCCGATACCGGCGGCTCGATCCGCCAGCCCGCGGCGTTCTGCGGCGTCGTCGGCCTCAAGCCGACGTACGGCCTCGTCTCGCGCTACGGCCTCGTCGCGTTCGCCTCCTCGCTCGATCAGATCGGTCCGTTCACGCGCACCGTCGAGGACGCGGAGCTCGCGTTGTCCGTGATCGGCGGCCACGACCCGAAGGACACGACCTCTGCGGTCAACGCGCCCGCCGCCCCCGCTCCGGCGCTCAAGGACCTGAAGGGCCTGCGCATCGGCCTGCCCAAGGAATACTTCATCGAGGGTCTCGATCCCGAGGTCGAGAAATCGGTGCGCGACGCCGTGGCCGTCTTGAAGTCGCTCGGGGCCGAGATCAAGGAAGTGTCCCTGCCCCACACGAAGTACGCGATCGCGACCTACTACATCATCGCCCCGTCCGAGGCTTCCTCGAACCTCGCGCGCTTCGACGGCGTGCGCTACGGCTACATGGACCGGCAGGCGAACACCCTTCTCGAGACGTACGAGATGACGCGCGGCGCGGGCTTCGGCTCGGAGGTCAAGCGGCGCATCATGCTCGGTACCTACGCGCTCTCCTCCGGCTATTACGACGCCTACTATTCGAAGGCGCAGCGCGTGCGCACCTTGATGGCGAACGATTTCAAGGACGTCTATAAACAGGTGGACCTCATCGCCGCGCCGACGACGCCCACGCCCCCGTTCCGCTTCGGCGAGAAGACGAACGACCCCATCGCGATGTATCTGTCCGACATCTTCACGATCCCGTCGAACATGGCGGGCAACGCGAGCGTTTCGATCCCGTGCGGCTTCTCGAAGAAGGGCATGCCGATCGGCCTGCAGTTGATCGCCGACGTGTTCCAGGAAGCGAAGATGATGTCCGCGGCGAAGGCGTACGAAGCGGTCAAGCCGTTCGCGATCTTGAAGGGATGAAAGCGGGAAAAGAGTACGCCGCGGGCGGAATCGTCGAGAAGAAGGGGAAGGTTCTGCTTGTCAAGGTCACCAACCTTCAAGGCGAGATCGTTTGGACGTTCCCGAAAGGCCATCTGGAGAAAGGGGAGACGCCGCTGAAGGCGGCGCTGCGCGAAGTCGAGGAAGAGACGGGCTGGAAGTGCCGCAAGATCGGGCCGCTCGCTTTGATCCGCTACCGCTTCAACCGCAACGGGCGACCGGTGACGAAGAAGGTGCGCTGGTACCGAATGGAACCGGTCGAGAGGACCGGCAAGCCGGACGAAGTCGAGATCATGAAGACGAAGTGGATGGCGAAGAAGGCCGCGGCCAAAGCCCTGCGCTATCCGAGCGATTTGAGGCTGTTTGAGCGTTATTTGGGGAAGGCGTGACTGTAGTTCCAGCCTGCGTGCCTGTTTCGCCCTGGCTGAAGCGTCAATTTAAGGGAATAATGAGGATCGCGTGAAACAATACGAGCTCGTCATCGGGCTGGAAGTCCATTGCCAGCTGGCCACGAAGACCAAGCTGTTCTGCGGCTGCGGGACCGACGGCTTCGGCCAGGCGCCGAACAGCCGCGTCTGCCCGCTGTGCACGGCCCAGCCCGGCGTGCTCCCCGTGCTCAACCGCCGAGCCGTCGAGCTCGCGTTCAAGGCGGCCTTGGCCCTCGAGTGCAAGCTCAACGAGCAGTCGATTTTCGCGCGCAAGAATTATTTCTACCCCGACTTGCCGAAGGCCTACCAGATCTCTCAGTACGATCAGCCTTACTCCCAGCATGGGAAGCTCGCGATCACCGTCAACGGCGCGGTCAAGACGATCGGCATCACGCGCATCCACATGGAAGAAGACGCGGGAAAATTAGTCCATGATCTGGCCGGGACGAAGCTCGACGGCTCTCTCGTCGACCTCAACCGCGCGGGGGTTCCGCTGATGGAGATCGTCAGCGAGCCGGAGATGCGTTCCTCCGACGAGGCGTACGCCTATCTGACGGCTCTTAAAGAGGTCATCCAGTTCACCGGCGCCTCGCGCTGCGACATGGAGAAGGGCGAGATGCGCTGCGACGCGAACGTCTCCGTCCGCCCCGTCGGCCAGAAGGAGTTCGGCACGCGCACGGAGACGAAGAACCTCAACTCGTTCAAGAACGTCAAGGACGCGATCGACGCGGAATTCCGCCGTCAAGTGGAGATCGTCGAGTCCGGAGGCAAGATCGTCCAGGAGACGCGGCTCTGGGACGCGACGACTCAGACCGGACGCTCGATGCGCTCGAAAGAAGACGCGCACGACTACCGCTACTTCCCGGACCCGGACCTCGTGCCGCTCGTCGCGGATCCGAAATGGATCGCCGAGCTCAAGGCCGGCTTGAACGAGATGCCGGCCGCGAAAAGGGCTCGCTTTATGACGGAATTGGGGCTATCCTCCTACGACTCCGAGGTGCTGACCGGCGACAAGGCTCTCGCGGACTACTTCGAGAAGGCCGTCGCGGCCGCCCCCCCGGGATCCGCCAAGACCGTGTCCAACCTACTGACCACCGAAATGCTGGGCCGGCTCAATGCCGAGGGCAAGAACGCCGCCCAGTCCCCGATCGCCGCCGCGCACCTCGGCGGCTTGGCCGCGCTTATTGCGGGCGGCACGCTGTCGTCGAAGGGCGCGAAGGACGTTTTCGCCAAGATGTGGGAGACCGGAAAAGATCCGAAAGCCCTCGTCGACGAGCTCGGCTTGTCGCAGGTGTCCGACGACAAGCAGGTCATGGAGTGGGTGCAGCAGGCTCTCGCAGCCAATCCCAAGGCCGCCGCAGATTTGAAAGGAGGCAAGGACGCCGCCATCGGCTCGATCGTGGGCGGCGTCATGAAGCTCTCCAAGGGCAAGGCGAACCCCGCCCTCGTCAATAAGCTTATTAAGGAGGCCGTAAAAGCATGAACCGCATAAACCTTCTCGCTTGCGCGCTGCTGCTGTCCGTTCCGGCGCGCGCGTACGACACGATCCGCTTCCTCGAGCCCATCAAGGGAGACGAGATGGCCAAGCCCGTCGCCGCCGCCGCCGCCGCGGACCGCCTCTACGTCGTGGACGAGAAGAAGAATTCCTTGTTCCTCTACGACGCGTCCGGCAAGCTGATCAAATCCGTCGGGCGCACCGGCAGCCAGCAGGGCGCCTTCAGCGCGCCGCGCGGAGTCGCCGTCGGGCCCAGCGGAAAGGTCTACGTGGCGGACACGGGCAACAGCCGGGTCGAGATCTTCGACCGCGACGGGAACTTCGTCTATGCATTCGGCGAGAAGGGCTCCGAGCCGGGTAAACTGAAAAATCCCGAGTCGGTCGCCGTCGGGGCGGACGGCCGCATTTACGTTTCGGACACGGGCAACAACCGCATTCAGGTGTTCACGAACGAAGGCATCCTCCTTTTCCTGTTCGGGCGCTACGGCAAGGAGCCGGGCCTGCTCAACAACCCGACGCGCATCGCCGTGGATCCGTCCGACAACGTCTTCATTCTCGATCGCAACAACGAGCGCATGCAGAAGTTCGACGCGTCCGCGAAGTTCGTCAAGGAATACGCGCTCCTCGGCAACGATTTCACGGTGGACCAGTACGGCTTCCTCTACGTCGTCGACGGCAAGAACGGCAAGGTCGTCGAGCAGTCCGGTGAAGGCTTCATCATGGGGCGCTTCGGTTCGCTCGGCTCGGGAATCGGCCAGATGAAGAAGGCCGAGGGCATCGCGGTCACGCCCGACGGGCTCATCATCGTCCTCGATACCGGCAACAACCGCATCCATCGCGTCGAGCTCGCCAATAAGCTGAAGATCAAGCCGCTGCCGATGAACCTGCAGACCAAGATGTCGGTCTCCGGCCCGAGCCGCATGTGGCCGTACTCGGCCGCGACGCTCGCCCCTTACGGCGACGACCTCTACGCCTGGCTGCCGAAGGAAAGCCAGTTCGTGCTCATCGACGCCCAAGGCAAGGAGAAGCAGCGCTTCGGCACCTCGAAGGGCAAGGGAGGCGAGGTCACGCGCGGCGTCGGCGGCATGGCCGCCGTGAAGTCCTCGAAAGTCGAAGGGCTCTACGTGACGGACGCTCCGAACCACCGCTTGCAGCTGTTCGGGCTCGACGGCAAATGGAAGTCGAACGTCGGAGAAGCCCAGGGCTTTTTCGACAGCAAGCGCCGCGAGGGGCGTATGAAGAACCCCAACGGCGTCGCGATCAACGGCGAGGGCGTCGTATACGTGGCCGACACCGGCAACCAGCGCATCGACGCGTTCAGCCCCGAGGGCGTGTTCCTGTTCGGCTTCGGCCCCAAGGTCGGCACGTACGTGCTTCTCGAGCCCGTCGCGGTCGCGTGGGACAAGGCGGGCTTCATCTACTTCGTCGACAAGGGCCTCAAGCGCGTGTTCAAGTGCGAGCCTTCCGGCGCCTACATCAACTCGTGGGGCGAAGACGGCGACGGCCCCGGCGAGTTCAAGTCGCCCGTTTCGATCGCTTTCGACGGACAGAACTACCTGTATACGCTCGATTCGCAGCTGCGCCGCGTCAGCGTCCACACGAAGGACGGCAAGTGGCTGGCGGACTTCTTCGCGGGCGGCAAGCAGGAGCGCGAACTCCTCGAGCCCATCGCCGTCGCCGTGCAGGGCGACAAGCTCGTGATCGCCGACAAGGGCAAGAACCGGCTCGTCAGCTACGACCTGCACCCGATGCTGACGTCCCCCGCGCACATCTCCACGGCGACGAAGGACGGCAGCGTCTCGATCGCCTGGGAGGCCGTCACCGATCCGTGGACGGGCGGGTACGTCGTGACCCGCGCGACGAGCGCGATCGGTCCGTGGACGACCGCGGGCGAGACCAAGACCGAGAGCTTCCAGGACGCCGACGTCACCCCGTACGAGAAATACTGGTATCGCGTGGCCACGAAGTCCAAGACCTCGGATGTGGGCCCGGCCGGCCGCCCTCTCGAGGTGTTCGTCGCGGGCTCCTTTAACCGCTCGCCCGTCGAGATCTCGACGATCACGCTCGGCGACATCTTCGCCGCGAACTACAAGTGGTACCT
>JBBQVX010000082.1:0-17051 GCA_038211115.1 Elusimicrobiota bacterium
GGTTCAAGTCGATGTACTTCTGCCGGCCGAGCGCGTAGCCTTCCTGGTTCGCAATGAGCTTATAGGGGTCGAGGACGATGAGGCCGTAGCGCTTGGCGTTCATCGCGGCCTGGCGCATATAGGGGAAGGCGTCGGCGCAGACGACGTCGATGCGCTGCTGGTTCGCGTTGGCGTTCATCTTGAGGAGCGCCGCCGCGTCGGGATCGAGCTCGACCGCGGTGACCTCCTCCGCGCCGCCGAGCTTCTTCGCGTACAGCGCGAAGCCGCCGGTGTAGGAACAGACATCTAATACTTTTTTGCCTTTGGCAAAAGGGATGATCGAGGCCCTGTTCTCCCGCTGGTCGGTGAAGAAGCCTGTCTTGTAGCCGGTCGACGGGTCGACGATGAACGTGACGCCATTTTCTTTTACACGCGTGCCCGTCCCTTTGTTGGGATCCAGGTCGAATCCCTCCATGCTTTGCGTGTGGGGCGAGGCCCTATGAAAGAAGCGGGCATTCGGGAAGTGAATCTTCAGCGCGCGCTCGATGCGCGCGGACTGCTTGAACATGCCGAGCGAGTAGAACTCGAGGGCGATGCAGTCGCCGTAGCGGTCGACCACGAGTCCCGGCAATCCGTCGCCGTTATCGTGCACGAGACGATAAGCGTCCGTCCTCGCGTCGAGTTCTAATACGGTCCGTCGGAAGGTTACGGCCGTCGCTATCCGTTCATTAAAGAAGGCGTCGGCGTCGAACGAGCCGACGCCGCGCGTGAGCAGGCGCAGCGCGATCAGGCTGCGCGGGTTGTAGAGGGCGACGCCGTACGGAGCGTCGAAGCGGTCGTAGACGGCGACCATATCGCCGGGGCGCGCCTTCGGGTCGACCTCGCCGAGCATGCGCTTGTAGAGCTGGTGGCCCGACGCGGTCGAGCGCAGGCGCACCCACGGGATCGGGAGCTCATGGCCTTTCGGGCGGCCGGTGAGCTTCGGGCGCGGAGGAAACGCCTCCTTGGGCTCGGGAGCGTCGCCGGACTCGGACGGCGTGGGGCGGGGGTCTTCCACGGGTCTATTCTACTAAAAGGAGGGGCGTCCCCCATGCGCGGGGGACGCCCCGGCCGACGACTTTACTTCGAGTGCTTGACTTCGTGGCGCTGGACCTTGTCCTTCTTGATGTCCGTGCGCTCGGTCTTGATGTCGGCGCGCTTGGCCTCGCGGTCGGTCTTCAGCGCGGCGCGGGCGGATTCCCTCTTCGCCTTGTAGTCGGCGCGGATCGCTTGGATCGCGGCCTTCCGGTCGGCGGGGGACTTGGACTTGTCGGCCTTCACGGCGTCGACCGAGGTCTTCTCCTGGGCGTTGAGGTCCTTGACCTCGTCGTGCTGCTTTTTCCAATCCTCGCGAATCTCCTTCTTGTCCTCGTGGATTTTCTCGCGGTCGGCCTTGATGTCCGCGTTGATCTTCTGGACCTCGGCCTTCTTCTCGGCGTTGACGGGCGCGGGCGCGGCGGGGGCGGCGGCGGGGGCCGGATCTTCTGCGGCGGCGTAACCGGCGGCGAGCACGAGGACGGCGGCGAGCAGGGTCTTCATCTGGTTTCTCCTGGCCTTCCGGTATCGGGCGGGCCTTCTATTATTACGTATGGCGGGGAGGTTCGTTCGCGGCGATCCAGGCCTCGGCCGCCGCGAGCTTCTCAACGGTGCCGATGTCGTGCCAGGCCCAGGCGTCGGAACGGAATGCCCGGATGTCGGCGCCGGAGGCGGCGAGGCGCAGGAAGGTCTTGGTGACCGAAAACGCGCCCGATTCCGTGATCTTATCCAGGAATTCGGGAGAGAGCGCGTAAACGCCGTCGAAAGGCAGGCGCAGGGGGTTGGGGACCTGGCCTTTGGCCCAAGTGACCTTGCCCTCGCCGCGGTCGTGGCCGGCGAAGCGATTTTTCATATCGAAGAGATAAGCTCTGCCGCTCTCGCGTTCGCGAACGGACAAAGTGGCGAGAGCGCCGGAGTCTTTATGGGCCTTGAGCAGCGCGCGGAGATCGAGGTCGGTGAGCACGTCGGCGTTGTGCACGAGAAAGGGCTCGCGGCCCTTGAGCAGGGCGGACGCCTTCTTGATCGCGCCTCCCGTGTCGAGGAGCAGGTCGTCCTCGCGGGAGACCGAGACGGGGACCGCGAGTCGTCGCGACAATCCCGCGCAGAAGTCCGCGACCTTCTGCGCGTGGTGGTGCGCGTTGACCACGAAGGACTTCACGCCGGCGGCCTTGAGGCGGAGCGCGGCCCTCTCGAGCATCGGCACGCCGCCGACGGGGATGAGCGCCTTGGGCGTCTCGTCGGTCAGCGGCTTGAGGCGGGAGCCGACGCCGGCCGCCAGGATCAAGGCCTTCATTTCTTGGGCCAGTTCTTCTTTTCGCGGTGTGCGACGACCACGGAGACGCCCTGGTCGCGCAGGTGCTTGGCGAGGCGCTCGGCCATGTACACCGAGCGGTGCTGGCCGCCGGTGCAGCCGAACGCGACGAACAGATCGGTGAAGTTCCGGCGTCCGTAATCCTCGACGGCCTGGTCGATCAGGGAGAAGGCCGAGCGCGCCCACTTGTCGACGCCGTCCTCCTTGGAGAGGTACGCGACGACGGGTCCGTCGAGGCCGGTCTGGGCCTTGAACTCGGCCAAGCGTCCCGGGTTGGGCAGGCAGCGGCAGTCCAGGACGTAGCCGCCGCCGTGGCCGCTCTGGTCCTTGGGCATGCCGTTCTTGTAGGAGAAGCTCTGGATGCGGACGGTCAGCTTGAGCTTGGCCGAACCGAACTGGCGGAGCGCCGAGGAGCCGACGAGCTTCTTGAAGACGCCCATGAGCTCGGGGACTTCGACCGGGAGCCCGGAGGTCACGAGGACGCGCTCGATGTTGCGGATCGCGTAGGGGATGCTCTGCAGGAAGAGCGGCTTCTTCTCGTGGAAGCCGCGCAGGCCGTAGGCGCCCATCGCCTGCATGATGCGAATGAGCACGAAGCCCGGAAAGAACTTCTTGAATTCGGCCCGGTCGATCACCGTGAGCTTGCTCGCCTCCGTAATATAAAGATCCAGGAGCTCGTCGCGCAGCTCGAAGGGGACGTCGGCTTTCGCGTCGTAGAGCAAGGACGCGATGTCGTATTGGAGCGCGCCGCGGCGCGCGCCCTGGTAGTCGATGAAATACGGCTTTCCGTCCTTGAGCATCACGTTGCGGGACTGGAAGTCGCGCAGCAGGAGATGCTTGCGTTCGGCCGCGAGCAGGTAGTCGGCGAAGACCTGGAAGTCCTCCTCGAGCTTCTCCTCGTGGAACGGGATGCCGCCGAGGGTCAAAAAATAATATTTAAAGTAGTTCAGGTCCCACAGCATCGACTGCTTGTCGAAGCTCTTTCGCGGGTAGCACCATTTGTCGTCGGCGGTCTTGCCGGCGACGATCTGGATTTTGGGCAGCCAGCGCACGACGTCCTTATAGGAAGCGACCACGTCGGAGGGGAAGCCGTCCTTCGTGCGCTTCTTGCTGAGGAACTGGAACAGCGCGACGTCGCCGAGGTCCTCCTCGAGGTACGCGGTGCCGGACTTATCCTCACCGAAGAATTCGGGGACGGGGATGCCGTTCTCGTGGAAGTGCTTCGAAAAATCGATGAACGCGCGGTTCTCCTTCACGTCGTCGTTGAGCACGCCGACGGCGGACGTTTTTCCGCGGGCCAGGCGGTAGATCCGCCGGTTCGAGCCTTCGGCGCGCACCGGGACGAGCGTCGCGGCGTCCGCGCCGAACTTCTCGCGGAACAGGAGGCGCAGGGCGTCGAGCGGATCGTTCACAAAAGGATATTACCGCTTCCCTGGACTCGCGTCCAGCCGATGGTCTATGATCGACGGATGAGAAACTTAATCATGGCCGTCGTCACGCTCGTCGCCGTCGCAGCGTACGCCGCGGAGCCGAAGGCTCCCGCCGCGCCCGCCGCCCCTGTCCGCGAGTTCAAGTCGGTGAACATCGAGGTCAAGGGCAATAAGATCTGGACCCCGTCGTTCTTCGTCGTCAAGAAGGGCGACAAGGTGAAGATCACCTTGATCAACACCGCCCCCTCGGGCGTGCACGCGTTCGCGATCGAAGGCATCGCGGGCACCGAAGCGTCCGTCGATAACAAGGAAGGCGCGAACACGAAGACCATCGAGTTCACGGCCGACAAGGCGGGCATCTTCCGCATCTACTGCCCGATCCATCCGGGTCACGTCGGCGGACAGTTCCTCGTCCTGGAATAAATGAGCGTTTCGGAAGCCGCCCAGCGGGAGCGCGTCCGAGCGATCGGCGTCTCGCTCGCGGGCGGCATTCTCATCCTGGGCCTGAAGGCGGCCGCGTACTGGATGACGGGCTCGATGGCGCTGAAGTCCGACGCCCTCGAGAGCATCGTCAACGTCGCGGCCGCCGCTTTCGGGCTCGGGGCGGTCATCTTCGCGGGGCAGCCCGCGGACAAGGATCATCCGTACGGCCACGGCAAGATGGAGTACTTCGCCGCGGCGTTCGAGGGCGGGCTGATTTCCCTCGCGGCGAGCGTCATCGTCTATGAGGCGGCGATGGCCCTGCTCCGCGGCGTCGAGCTTAAGAGCCTCGGAACCGGCATGCTGATCAACGCCGGCGCGGGCGCGCTGAACGGCCTTCTCGGCTGGTATCTCCTGCGCACGGGCCGGCGGCTCAAGTCCAAGACGCTCGAGGCGGACGGGCAGCACGTGCTCTCCGACTTTTACACGACGATCGGCATCTTCTTCGGCCTCTTGCTCGTGAAGGCCACCGGTCTGGCGTGGCTCGACCCGCTGATCGCGCTCGCGGTCGCGGTTCTGCTCGGGAAAACCGGCTTCCGGCTCGTACGCGAGTCGGCGGCGGCCCTGCTCGACGAGGAGGACTCGGCGACGATCGGCGCGATCGTCGCGGGTCTCGATGGGTTGCTCAAGAAGGGCGTCGACGAGACGGGCGTGATCACCGTCCACGGCCTGCGCGCGATGCGCTCCGGCCGCTACACGCACGTCGACCTCCATCTCGTCGTCCCGGAGTACCTGCCGGTGGCCGAGGCGCACGACGACGTCGAACGCTTCGAGAGCCGGCTGATCGCGGCGGCCGGTCTCGAGGGCGAGCTCCACGCCCACATCGACCCTTGCCGCCGGAAATACTGCGCGCGCTGCACGGACTCGGCGTGCCCGATCCGCGTGGAGCCGCTGAAGGCCCCCGTGGCCCTCACGGCGGAGGAAGCCGTGATCGCCGAGCCGACGGATTAGGAGTGGGCTCTACGGCGTGCCCGCTGTGCGGCGGCGCGGCCTCGCCGTTCCATCGGTCCGACCGCGATTTTCTGCGCTGCGCGGCCTGTGCGCTGACGTTCGTGCCGGCGGCTCAGCACTTGTCCTCGGCCGCCGAACGCGCGCGCTACGAGACGCACCGGAACTCCCCGGCGGATGCGGGCTACCGCGCGTTCCTCGATCGCGTGCTGGCGCCGCTGTCCTTGCGGCTGCCGCCCGGCGCTAGCGGGCTCGACTACGGCAGCGGGCCGGGCCCGACGGCCTCGACGATGATGCGCGAGCGCGGCTTCACGATGCGCGACTACGATCCGTATTTCGCGCCGGACGAGGCGGCGCTGCGGGAGACCTATGCGTTCGTCGTCTGCACCGAGGTCGTCGAGCACTTGCGGCGTCCCGCCGAAGTTTTCCTTCAAATCGACGCGCTCCTCGAGGCCGGAGGGACGCTCGGCGTCCTCACGGGCGTGCTCGAGGACGACGCGTCGTTTCCGGCGTGGTGGTACCACAAAGACGCGACGCACGTCGCGTTCTACCGGCCCGAAACCCTGGCGTGGATCGCGCGGCGCTTCGGCTGGTCCCTCGAGCGGCCCTCGCGCGACGCGGCGCTGTTTCGCAAACGCGCGGGCTAGAAGCGCCGGTCGGCGGCGGTCTGGAGGATCGCGGCTTCCTCGGCGGTGACGCCGGCCGCGGCCGTAGCACCCGCGGACGGCTTACGGAAGATCGTCGCGTAGAACACGCAGGCGGCCAGGTACGAGCCTCGGGCCGAGGGGTGGACGCCGTCGCCCCCGTAGAGGTCCAGGGACGGATGCCCCTTGCGTACGCGCGCCCACGCCTCGCCCACGCGCGCCAGGCGCGCGCCGCCGCGCCGCGCGAGCTCTGCGTATGTGGCGGACAGGCGCTCCTGCATGCCCTCGTAGGTGCAGACGGCGGGCACGCCCTTGCAGTTCGACGCGTCGCCGTCCCGGCGCCCCCACGTCTCGTAGAAGACGATGCGGGCCTCCGGGCGCTCCGCGCGGACCTGAGCCGCCAGCGCCGCCGCGTAGGGGAACACCTCCTTCTCCGTCTGGGCGCGCTCGAACGACGGGCGCTGGCTCTGGTCCTGCAGGACGACGAAGTCCCAAGGCTCGGCGGCGAGGCGCTTTCGCGTCTCGGGGGAGTTCGCGTGCTCGGAGAAGCCCCAGCCGCCGTTGGCGAGCATCGCGGCCTCGACGGGGACGCCCTTCGACGCGGCGACGGCGGCGAATAGGCGGGGCAGTTCGTTGACCGACGTGAAGCTGTTGCCGATGAACAGGACCTTCACCGTCCTCGGCGCGGCGAGGGCGGGGGGCGGGAGGAAGAACCACGCGGCGAGAAGGAGGCGCCTCATCCGCGACAGCATACCACGCAGGGCGCGGCGCCGCCACGCCCTTCCGGACGCGGCGGCGCCTTCGGAATTTAGGGCTGGACGTCGCCGTTCGTGTTCGCGGGGGCCTGCGTTTTGTCCGCGTCGAGCTGCTTGTTGCGGCCGAACACGCGGTCCCAGAAGGTGCGCTTGCGCTTCGGCTGGTACATGTCGTCGACGGACGTGTTGTGGTTCACGTCGGCGTCCATGTGCACCGTGTTGGGCTGCGTGGTCTGGATGTTCGAGTCGGTCGTCGTGCGGGTTTCCGTGTTGCCGGTGCGCGGGTTCACGTCGCTTTCCGTGCGCGCGCCGCTCGCGTTGTTCCGGCTCGACTCGTTCGACGGGTCCGCGCTCGTGGCGCCGGAGCCCGGGTTCTGGCCGCCGGGGTTCTGCGCGAGCGCCGATACGGAGGCGCCGAGAAGTGCGGCGACGAGCAACGACTTATTGATGGATTTCATTGTCCACCTCCTATGCTGAGATCATAGGATGGGCCGGATGCCGGCGTGATGACGGGCGCCGAACGTTATTGTAGCGTCGCCTTTATTCGCCGCGGCCGACGAGGATACTGCCGGCGAGCACGCTCAGGACGATCAGCGACACCGCGAGGAAGAGCCATTCGCGGCGGCGCGCGAACTGCCAAGCGAGGACGACGACGCGGGCGGCGGGCGTCGCGAGGAGGACGAGAAGCCCCAGGCTCATGAGAGCGCCGGGATCGGCGGAGCCCAGCCCGGACGCGAGCGAGCGCAACGGAGTCGCGGCGTCCGGCAGGGGGCCGCCGCGCGCGAACGCGAGAAGGAGGCCGGCCGTCATCATGGTCATCGAAAGCACCACGCCCATTTTCAGGGTCCGGGACACCGCGACGCTGACCGGATCGTGCTCGCGGTTCATCGCAGGCGGATTCCCGCGGCGGCGAGCGTCATCTGCACGGCCAGGATCGCGAGCACTCCCGCCAGGACCTTGGCGAGCTGCGCTCCATGAACGCGTTTGGACAGCTTGGCGCCGTAAAAGGAGCCGGCGGCGACGCCGAGCGCCACGGGCACCGCGACGGCGGGCGAGATCAGGCCGCGGTTGTAATAGAGCGCGGCGCTGGCACAGGCGGTGACGCCGATCATGAAGTTGCTCGTCGCGGCGGCGGCCTTCATCGGCAAGCCCATGATCGAGGTCATCATCGGCACCTTGATCGGGCCGCCCCCGATGCCGAGCATGCCCGAGATCGCGCCCGCCATCGCGGACACGGCCAGTCCGACGGGCACGCGGCGGACGCGGTAGGAGACCTCGCGCTTGAGCGCCGGATCGTGATAACGCCCCCCGAGGACGCCGGTGTCCGTCTCGTCGGGCGGCGCGCTCTCCCGTCCGCCCTGCTTGAACAGAAGATAGAGCGCGTTGACCAGCAGAAAGGCCGCGAACACGGCGCTCAGGGTCTCCCGGCGCAGATGGGCGGCGAGCAGGCCGCCGGCGATCGCGCCCAGGGTCGTCGCCGTCTCGAGGGTCATGCCGAGGCGGATGTTGGAGATCTCGTCGTTGACGTAGCCGATGGCGGCGACGCTCGAGGTCGCGACGACGGCCACGAGGCTGGCGGCGACCGCCTGATGGATGGGGACGCCGAGGAACAGGGAGAGCACGGGGACGATGATGATCCCGCCGCCGAGGCCGACCATCGCGCCGAGCGTGCCGGCCGCCGCGCCCGCGACGACGAACGCCGAAAGGTGGAGCACGGGGCGATTGTAGCAAAGCCGGCCGGAGCGGAGTTTCGTATAATCCGGCCATGATCACCTCCCTCTTTCTCCTGCTCGCCGCCGTCTCCGTCTCCGCCGCGGACGCCCCGAAGGCGATCCAGGGCTTCGATCCCTCCTCGATGGACCTGACGGTGAAGCCATGCGTCGATTTCTACCAGTACGCGTGCGGCGGCTGGCTGAAGGCCAACCCGATCCCGCCCGACCAGTCCCGCTGGGGGCGCTTCAACGAGCTCGCCGAGCGTAACAAGCTCATCCTGCGCGAGGTCCTCGAGACCGCCGCCGCCGCGCCGAAGGACGCCGTTTCGCGCCGCACGGGGGGCCTCTACGCCGCCTGCATGGACGAGGACGCGGTCGAGGCCGCGGGGCTGAAGCCGCTCGAGCCGGCGTTCGACGCGATCGCCAAGCTCGCGAGCGTGAAGGATCTCGCTCCGCTGCTCGGAGCCCTGCATCGCGCCGGCGTCAACGCCGGGTTCGGCTACGGCTCAGACCAGGACTTCAAGGACTCGTCGTCGGTGATCGCCGCCGTCGACCAGGCCGGCCTCGGGCTGCCGGACCGCGACTACTATCTCAAGGACGACGCGAAGTCCGTCGAGCTGCGCCGGGGCTACGAATGGCACGTCGCGCGCATGCTCGGCCTGGCGGGCGCCGATCCGACGGCGGCGGCGAAGGACGCCGTCGCGATCATGCGCGTTGAAACCGCGCTCGCCAAGGCCTCGATGGACCGCGTGCTGCGCCGCGATCCGGCGAACGTGTATCACAAGATGACGCGCGGCGAGCTCCAGAAGCTCGCGCCGAGCTTCGCGTTCGACCGCTACTTCGACGCGGCCGGCGGCCCGTCCTGGACCGCGGTGAACACGGCGACGCCCGACTTCATCAAGGGCTTCGGCGCGCTGCTCGACTCGGCGCCGCTCGATGATCTCAAGGCGTATTTGCGCTGGCGCGTGCTGTCCGCGGCGGCGCCGTGGCTCGGCCGCGCTTACGTCGACGAGAACTTCGACTTCTACGGCCGCCGCCTCACGGGCGCCAAGGAGCTCAAGCCCCGTTGGAAGCGCTGCGTCGAGCTCACGGACCGCGCCCTCGGCGAGGACCTCGGCCGAGGCTACGTCGCCAAGGCCTATCCGCCGGAGACGAAGAAGCGCATGGACGCGCTCGTCGTCGCGATCGAGGCCGCGCTCAAGGACGACATCTCCGGCCTCGGCTGGATGACCCCCGCGACGAAGGCGAAGGCGCTCGCGAAGCTCGCCGCGATCCGCAACAAGGTCGGCTATCCGGAGAAGTGGCGCGACTACTCGGCGGTCAAGATCGACCGCAAGGCTCTGCTCGCCTCGGTGCGCTCCGCCAACGAGTTCGAGCATCTGCGCGAGCTCCGCAAGATCGGCAAGCCCGTGGACCTCAAGGAGTGGTCGATGACGCCGCCGACGGTCAACGCCTACTACAACGCGCAGATGAACGACATCAACTTCCCGGCGGGCATCCTGCAGCCGCCGTTCTTCGACCCGGCGATGCCCGACGCGGTGAACCTCGGCGCGATCGGCGCGGTGATCGGCCACGAACTCACCCACGGCTTCGACGACGAAGGCCGCAAGTTCGACCTCAAGGGGAACATGGAGGACTGGTGGACGGCCGACGACGCGAAGGCGTTCGAGGGGCGCGCGCAGTGCTTCGTCGATCAGTACGGCTCCTACGAGCCCTTGGCCGGCGTCAAGCTCAACGGCAAGCTCACCTTGGGCGAGAACACCGCCGACAACGGCGGCCTGTTCGTCGCGGGCATGGCCGTCGACCGCCTGCCCGGCGCGCAGGAGCCTTACCGGGGCTTCACGCCGCGCCAGCTGCTGTTCCTCGGGTTCTCCCAGATCTGGTGCCAGAACCGGACCGAGCAGGCCGCGCGCATGCTGGCGCAGGTCGATCCTCACTCCGCCGCGCGCTTCCGCGTGATCGGCCCGATGTCGAACTCGGCCGAGTTCGCGAAGGCCTTCTCGTGCGCGCCGAGCGATCCTATGGTCGCGCCGAAGGCCTGCAGGGTTTGGTAGACGATGTCCGCGCGCCTTAAGATCGCGCCGCCGGAGGGCCCCGAGTTCGAGCTCGACCTCGTCGAAGGGCGCCGCGCGGTGATCGGCCGCGGCACCGACTGCGAGATCCGCGTCAATGACCCGCGCGTGAGCCGCCGCCACGCCGAGGCCGCCCTCGAGGGCGGGTGCCTCAAGGTGCAGCGGCTGGCGGGCTCGTCCAATCCGATCTATCACGGCGGCAAGGAGAGCGAGAATTTCTCGCTGCTGTCCGGAGACTTCTTCGCGATCGGCGGCACGCGCTTCACGCTCTCGGCCGTCGCGGCGCCCGCGCCTTCGTCGGCCAGTCCCGAGCCGGTCCCGCTGCAGACGATCGCCGTCCGCGATTTGTACGCGATGGGCTCCGCGACCGGGAGCCTCCGCCTTGAGGAGCTCCTCGCGCTGCCCGAGATCCTGCGCGGGCGCGACCGCCACGACTTCTACGCCCACATCGCCGCCATGATGCGGCGCTCGACGAGCGGCGAGTGGGCGTGCGTCGTCACGGAGGAAGGCGTGGTCCTCGGCGAGGACTCGGCCGACGCCGGCGCCGAGCATCGCCGCCCGAGCCGCACCTTGATCCGCAAGGCGGTCGCGGACTCGCCGCAACCGACCGTCTACTCGTGGACCCAGCCGGGCGCGGTCGAGGCGACGGCGATGGCGGGCTTGGACTGGGCGCTGTGCGCGGCGGCCAAGATCCACGGCGAGCCGGCGGTCGTCTTCTACGTCGCCGGGCGGCAGGGAGGGGCGTCCGACGCCGCCCTCTTCAACGAGAAGGCGCGCTTCGTAGGGCTCGTCGCCGACATGGTCGGCCGCAGCGTCTCGATGGCCCGCCTACAGACGCTGTCGGGGAACCTCGAGCATTTCTTCGCCGGCCCCGTCGTCGAGAAGATCATGAAGTCGTCCGACCTCAAGGATCTCCAGCCCAAGCTCGCGGTCAGCACCGTGATGTTCTTCGACATCCGGGGCTTCTCGAAGATGACCGAGCAGAACAGCCGCGAGATCCTGGGCTACACGGGCGAGCTCAACCGCGCGATGACCGCGATGACGAAGGTTATTCTCGAGGAGCGCGGCGTCATCCTGCAGTACATGGGCGACGGCATCCTCGCCTGCTGGAACGTCCCGTTCGAGGATCCCGAGCACGCCGACCGCGCCTGCCGCTCGGCGCTGCGCATGGCGGCGGGGATCGGCGCGGCGACGGGCGGCTGGAAGTGCGGCATCGGCCTGCACTCGGGCGAGGTCGTCGCGGGCTCGATCGGCTCCGAGCAGGTCTTCTCCTACGGCTTGCTCGGCACCGTCGTCAACCAGGCCTCGCGCGTCGAGGGCATCACGAAGGTTCTCGGCGTGCCCATCCTCGTCACGCGCGCGGTCGCGGAGAAGGTCTCGCCGACGACGGCCGTGCCCGTGCGCCTGGGCTGCTACCGTCCGGCGGGCATGACCGCCGACGTCGAGCTGTTCGAGCTCACGCCGGCTCCGGGCGACCCGGCGCGCGCCGAGGCGCTCGGGCTCGGCCTCGAGGCTCTGGAGAAGGGCGACTGGGCCGAGGCCGTGAAGCGGTTCGAGGCGTTCCCGTCCTCGGACCGGCCCGCCGCGTACCTGCTCTCGATCGCCGAGCTGTGCGCGCGCACGCCGCCCCCGCATTGGCGCGGCGTCATCGAGATGACCCAGAAATGAGCGGCGACGTCTCGCCGGAGGAAGGCTCCACGATCCGGCAGACGTCCGGCGAGGCCGCCGGCTCCCAGGAGCTGTCGCTCCCCCAGGGCGCCGACCAGCATCCCGAGGCCCCGGCGATCGCCGGTTACCTCCTGACGCATCCGATCGGCCGCGGCGCCTTCGCGCAGGTGTGGAAGGCCTTCCAGCTCAGGACCCGGCGCTGGGTCGCCGTGAAGGTCTTCCTCGACCAGGACCGGCTCAACATGGCGATGCTCAAACGCGAGGAGGAGCTGCTCGTGCGGCTCGACAAGCACCCGCACGTCGTGGCCCTGCTCGACGCCGACCTGTCCGGCTCTCCCCCGTTCTTCGCGATGGAGCTGATCGAGTCCGGCTCCCTCGAAGGCGAATGCGCCAAGCGCCGCGACGCCGGCCGCGTCGGCGAGTGGTTCGAGCAGCTGGCGCGCGCGCTGGCGTTCGTCCACGCGAAAGGGCTCATCCACTGCGACCTGAAGCCCGCGAACGTCCTCCTCGACGAGGAGGGGCGGGTCCGCGTCGCCGATTTCGGCCAGGCGAGGGCGGTCAGCCGTTCGTCGGGAGCGCTCGGGACCTTCTTCTACATGGCGCCGGAGCAGGCCGTCGCGGGTGAAGCCTCGGCGCCGGACGTGCGCTGGGACGTCTACGCGCTCGGCGCCACCGTGTACGCCCTGCTCACGGGGCGGCCGCCCCACGCGGAGACCTTGGGCCGCGAGGTGACGGAGGCCGCGACGCTCGAGGCGCGCCTCGGCGCCTACCGCGCGGCGGTCGAGCGCGGGGAGGGCGATCTGGGCGGCCTCGAGGGCGCCGACGAGGACCTCGCCGCGATCGTCCGGAAGTGCCTGCGCTTTGATCCCGCGCGGCGCTATCAATCGGCGAGCGAGGTCCTGGCCGATCTCGAGGCGCGACGGCGCGGCCTGCCCGTCAGCGGGCTGGCGCACCTGCGCGGCTATCGCGCGCGCAAGTTCCTGCGGCGCAATCTCGCGGCGTCGGTGGTGGCGGCGCTCGCGGCCGCGGGGCTTGCCTTCGCCGGCGCGCAGATCGTGCGCGAGCGCGACGCGCTGCGCCGCCAGCTCGCGGTCTCGTACTCGATCCAGGCCCAGCAGGCGGCCGAGACGGGGAACATGGCGGTCTCCGCCCTGTACGCGGCGGAATCGGACCGCTTGGCGCCTTCTCGCCAGGCGCGGGACAACGCGCTGGCGTTCCTGTCGATCATCGCGGCGCCGAAGGCGATGGCGCCGGGCCGCCTCGCGGCCGCCAGCGCGGACGGGCGCGTCGTGCTGCTCGTCGACGGCGCGGGCGCGCGGGCCTACCGCCCCGACGGCGAGCCGGCCGGACCGGACTTCGCGCTCGAGTCGCCGATCCTGGCGGCGGCCCTGAGCCGCGACGGGGCGATGGCGCTCCTCGGCGGCGAAGACGGCGCCGCGCGGGTATTCGACGTACGGACCGGCGCGCCCGCCGGCCCGCCGCTGCGCCACGGCGGCAAGGTCGTGAGCGTCCGCCTCAGCCCCGACGGACTGTGGGCGGCGACCGGCAGCGAGGACGGGTTCAGCCGGATCTGGTCCGTGGACGGCGGCCGGCCGCAGGGAGCGCCGCTGGACCTCGGTAACCACGTCCACGCGGTGTGGTTCTCGCCGGACTCGAAGACGCTGCTCTCCGTCAGCGAGGAGGCGCTCCTCGCGCGCCTGTCGCGCGTGCCCGGCAACGAGCCGTTCGGCCGGACGATGCGCCACGGGGCGAGAATCTACGCCTCGGATTTCGCCCCCGACGGAAGGACCGTGCTCACCGGCGGCGCGGACGGGACGGTCCGGCTCTGGAGCGCGCGCGACGGCGCGCCCGCCGGCACGCCGATGCGCCATCAGGGCCGCGTCATGAAGGCCCTCTTCAGCCCCGACAGCCGGATGGTCGCGACGTCGTCCTGGGACGAGACCGCGCGGCTGTGGGACGCGCGCACCGGCGCGCCGGTCGGCCGGCCGATGCGGCACGAGGGAGCCGTGCGCGACGTCGTCTTCACGTCCGGCGGCCGCCGCGTCCTGACGGCGTCGGAGGATCACGCGGCGCGTCTCTGGGACGCCGGGACGGGCGCTCCGCTCGGACGCATGATGCGCCATCCCGCGCTCGTCGTCCGCGCGGCCGCCGCGGCGGAAGACGCGGGGCTGATCACGACCAGCGGCGACCGGACCTATTTCTGGCGCTTCGACGACGCGCCCCCGGCGGAGACCGTCCGCCGCCGCGCCGCGCCCGTCCGCGCTTCCGGAGGTGAGAGGACGCTCGCCGCGAACGGAAGCGTCGTGGTCACGGCCGCGGGAGCGCTGGCGAGGCTGCGGGACGCCAAGACCGGCGCGCCGCTCGGCAAGCCGATGGAGCACAACGAGACGATCAACGCCGCCGCGCTCTCACCCGACGGGACTTGGCTCGCGACCGCGGGCGACGACCGGGCCGTGCGGCTGTGGCGGGTTCCCGCGGCGACGCGCATCGAGCGGACGCTGCGCCATCTGGGCCGCGCGCTGGCCGTCGCGATCAGCGCGGACGGACGGAGCATCGCGACCGGCGACGACGCCGGAAACGCGCGCGTCTGGAATTCCGCGACCGGCGCCGCCGGCCGCTTGATGCGCAACGACGGCCCCGTCGTCGCGACGGCTTTCAGCCCCGACGGGCGCACGTTGGTCACGGCCGGCGCCGGCACGGCGCGCCTGTGGGACGTCGCGACGGGGCTGTCGATCGGACCTCCGCTGCGCCATGAGAGTCCCGTGTCCTCGGCCGCCTTCTCAGCGGACGGCGGAACCCTCGTGGCCGCCTGCCTCGACGGCACGGAGAAGGCCTGGCCTCTGCCGTGGCTCGGCGGCGGGGCGACCGCGTCCGGCCTGACGCTGGAAGCCCAGCGCGCCAGCGCCCGGTTCGTCGATTCCGAGGGCGAGATCCAGCTCCTCGACCTCGACCGCTGGCGGCGCCTGAAGCCTTCGAGCCGGTAGCCTTCCCGTCATAAAAAAGTCACGCATTCTCCCTAGCCCGTCGGATGCGTTTGCGACGAGGTTCTGTCATCATAGGTCTAATGTCCACGGGACCATGGCCGATCTCCTGAAAGTCACCGTCTTCGAGGCGCTGAACCTTCCGCGCCGCGAGATTTTCGTCGCCGCCACGACGCGCTCGATGAACGAGCTCATCGCTGACTGGAAGGCCCATCCTCCCGCCGAACTGCGCTGGCGCCCCGCCGAATCGATCGATTTCCGTAGCCTCGAGTTCGACATGAACGCGGAAGAGGCCGTCGCCTTCATCAAGAAGTACGCGCTGACGGTCGTCCCGGACGGCTGGAAGATCGTCACGTCCGAGCGGATTTTCTAGGGCCAAAGGCGGCCCTCCACTAGGCCCTTCGGCGCTTCGGCTTCCGCCCCGCTCCGTGGTATCGTCGGAGCGTGAAGACCGCGCTCGTCTTGCTCCTCTCCGCGCCGGCCATCCAGGTCCAGGCGCCCATCGCGCCCGTGGCCGTGATGCCGGCGGCACTTTCGTTCGCGGCGCCGTCGATGACTCCTCCGGCTCCGTCGATCGGCGTTCCCATCGCGGCTCCGGTTCCGGCGCTCGTTCCGGTCGCCGTCGCGCCGCTGGCGTTGCTTCAGGGAGTGAAAAGCCGCGTGCTCGCCGCCGCGGAGAAGGGGGACTCGAAGCCGCCGCTCGACGCCGCGTTCGATCAAGCCAAGGTTCCTGCTCCCGAAAACGTCGAGCTCGTGCACGCGCCCGCGCCCAGCCTGTTCGACAAGACGGCCGTCGCGGACGGCCTCAAGGCCGGCCGCCTGAGCTACGGCGCCGAGCTCGCGACGCCTAATCCGGTCAGCGCCGCCACCGTCGCCGGCGGCGGCGGGATCAGCGCCGTGTTCGTCGACGGCGAGGCGGCCGAGCGCGGGACGATCAGCGCGCTCGTCAACGCGCTCTCGCGCGTCCCCGCGATCGTGATCGGCCGCTTCCGCTCCGCGTCGGACCCGTTCCTCAAGCCGAAGCTCGACGAGGGCCTCCTCGGCGCCGTGCTCCAGAACGCGTCGAGCCTCAAGGAGACGCTGCGCTTCCTGCGCAAGACCTACCTGCCGCCGCTCGGACGGCGCTCGGTCGGCCCATCGGACGTCACGCGCTATCTCGGCGCGGTGAAGGATTTCGTGGGCCGCAGCAACGGCGTGTTCCTCGCGGGCGTCTCGATCAACGACGCCGCGGGCGTCGCGAACGTCGGGTCCATCGTGAAGGCTCGCGCCCGCGGGCTGCGCTTCCTCGAGGTCGGGCCCGAGCTCGACGCCGAGCAGGCCGCGAAGGTGGAGAAGGCGGCCCGCGACGCTGGCGTCGCCCTCGTCGGCCGCGCCGCGACCCGGGAGGAAGCGCTCGCGATGCACGCGCGCGGCTACCGGCACGTGATCGTCGCGTCCGACGAGGGCGCCGTGGACGCGGCCTTCGCCGCCTACGCCGACGTCCCGTCCGATCCGCCCCTCGAGCCGAAGCTCGGGGCCTTCGGCTTCCTGATGTCGCCGGACGTTCCGCTGGCGCGGCGCCTCGCGGCGGGCGCGGGCGGGCTTTGGATCGACGGCGAGGACGGCCACTTCCCGCTCGCTCGCATCCAGGAGCTCCTCGCCGCGGTCCGCGGCGCGCCGTCCGTCGTGCGCGCGACGGGCTGGGATAATCCCGACATCGCCGCGTATCTCGCGGCGGGCGCCTCGGGCGTCATCGCGCCCCAGGTCGCGAACGCGCGCGAGGCCGCGGCGTTCGTCGCGACGGTCAAGCGCGCGAATCCGAAGGCGTCGGCGATCGTCATGATCGAGAACGCGGAGGCGCTGCGCAATCTCGAGGAGATCGTCCGCGTGCCCGGCGTCGACTGCCTGTTCATCGGCCCGTACGATCTCTCGCTCTCGCTGGGCCTCCCGATGGGAAGCGCGGAGTTCAAGGCCGTGATCGCGCGTATCGAGGCCGCGGCGCGCGCCGCCGGCGTCC
>JBBQVX010000083.1:0-16940 GCA_038211115.1 Elusimicrobiota bacterium
CCGCGCCTGCGCCTGTCGCCGCGACGCCCGCTCCGGCCCCCGCCCCCGCCCCCGCCCCCGCCTCCGCTCCGGCCCCCGCGCCCAAGGCTGCCGAAAAAGTGACGATCGCTCTCGAGGTTAAGTTCGACACCGCGAAATCGATCGTCAAGCCCGAGTACGACGAGCAGCTCAAGAAGGTCGCCGACTTCCTGAAGGCTTATCCCGACACCAAGGCCGAGATCGAGGGGCACACCGACGACGTGGGCAAGGCCGACTACAACAAGGCCCTGTCGCAGAGCCGCGCCGCGGCCGTGCGCCAGGCGCTCATCGACCGCTTCGGCTGCGACGGCGCTCGCCTGAGCGCCGCCGGCTACGGCCCGGAGCGCCCGCTCGTCGCCAACGATTCGGCGGCCAACCGCGCTCGCAACCGGCGCGTCGTGGCGTCCTTCACCGGCACGAAGTAGCGTTGGACGGCGCGCGGGTGAATTTGTAAGCTGAACCCGCCATGTCCCGCACGATTCTCGTCGTCGACGACGATGTCACGCTGGTCGCCCCGCTCAAGGACGGCCTCGAGTCGGCCGGCTACCGGGTCGCTGTCGCCTTCGACGCCGCGCAGGGCCTCATGCTCGCCCAGGAGCTCAAGCCGGACCTCATCATCCTCGACTTCTACATGCCCGGCTCGGACGGAAGTGCTGCGTATGAGCGCCTGCGCGCGTCGCCTCAGACGCAGTCGACCCCGGTCATTTTCTCCACGGGGCTCACGCTCGACGAGCTGAAGGGAAAGATCAAGCCGGGCCCCAAGACGTTCTTCCTCCGCAAGCCGGTCGGCTTCACGGGCATCCTCTCGGTCGTCAACCAGGTCCTCGGCGAGGACCGTCAGGCGTTCACGGACGTGATCCTGCCCAATACGACCGGCACTCCGCCGCCCGCGCCTGAGCCGGCGGCCGAGAAGGAGAAGGCTCCGGAGCCCAAGCCCGCGCCGGAGACCGGCGGGAAGAAGAGCCGGTTCCACGAGTTCCAGGTGCGCGTGACGTACGCGGACACCGACAAGGCCGGCATCATCTACTACGCGAACTACCTGAAGTACCTCGAGCAGGGGCGCACGGAGCTGATGCGCTCGCTCGGCGTGCGCTACCGCGATCTCGAGGTCAAGCGCAAGCTCTTCCTGCCGGCCGTGTCGGCGCAGTGCGAGTATCTCGCGCCGAGCCGCTACGATGATCTGCTGACCATCCGTACGTGGATCGCCGAGCTCGGCCGCGCGAGCATCTCGTTCTCGTGCGAGGTCGTCGACGGGGAGCTCGGCGGCAAGATCGTCGCACGCGTCCACTCCCGGCACGCGATCGTGACCGACCTGTGGCGCCCGGCGCGCGTCCCGTCGGATCTGCGCGTGCTGCTCGCCCCTTACGTGCGGTCTTGAGGCCCCTCGCCGCGGCGCTGGCGCTATTTCTTCTGGGCGCCTCGCCGCCGGACAAGACGAAGATTGACTGGGTGCGCATCCCCGGCGGGACCTTCAGGATGGGCTCGGAGTACGCGCCGGCGGAGCGGCCGATCCATGAGGTCGCGGTGAAAGCCTTCGAGCTCGGGCGCACCGAGGTCACCAACCGCCAGTACCGGGCGTGCGTCGAGGCGGGTGCGTGCACCGAGCCGGAGCTGAAGTGCCTGGGCCCCGCGTTCCGCGGCCTCGAGCAGCCGGTCGTCTGCGTCACGTGGACGCAGGCGCGCGTGTTCGCGGCGTGGGCCGGCGGGCGACTGCCGAGCGAGGCGGAGTGGGAGTACGCCGCGCGCGGCGCGGGCGGCGCGCGCCGCTACCCGTGGGGCGACGAGCCTCCGACGTGCCTCCGGGTCGTGTTCAGCGAGCGGCCCGTGGAGCTCGGCTGCGGGCGCGGCGCGACCTGGCCGGTGTGTTCGAAGCCCGCGGGAAACACGAAGCAGGGGCTGTGCGACATGGCGGGCAACGTCTGGGAATGGACCGAGGACCGGTACCACGCCTCCTACGACGGTGCGCCGGCCGACGGCTCCGCGTGGATCGCCGAGTCCACGAGCGCCTACCGCAGCGACCGTGGCGGCCAGTGGGACGGCGACGCGTACAATCTGCGTGCTACGAACCGCGACAGCGAGAATCCGGACATCCGCAGCGAGCGAGGCACCGGCTTGCGCGTCGCGCGCGACTTAAAGAAGCGCTAGCCTACGTGTAGGGGACGCCGGCGCCTTCGGCGGCGGAAAGGTCGAGGCCGCTTTCGCTCGTGTACCACGACCACGTCACGGTGACGAGGGCCTTGATGATCCCCGCCGCGGGGACGGCGAACACGAGGCCCAGGAAGCCGAACATCTCGCCGCCGAGGATCAGGACGAGGAGGTTCGTCATCGCGTGCATATGCAGGCTGTGGCGCGCGATGATCGGCTGGATCATGGTCTCCTCGAGCCCGCGGATGCCGAGGAACAGCGCCGCGACCTTCATCGCCGCCATCGGCGTCCCGAACTGGTAGAAGGCCATCCCGCCGCCGACGAGGATGCCCATCACGAGCCCGAAGTAGGGCACGACGGAGCTCACGGCGGACACGGCCGCGATGATCAGCGCGTTGTCGACGCCGAGCATCAAGAGGCCGAAGAACGAGATGATGAGGATCACGGTCGCCACGATGATGAGGCCGCGCAGATAGTTGCCGAGCGCGGTGTCGATCTCGCTGAGCAGGTGGATCGCCTGCTCGACGAGGCGGCTGGGGCAGGATTGGATCAGCGCGGCGACGCCGTCCGGGCCGTCGAGCAGGAAGAAGAAGCCGATGAACGGGACGAGCAGCGCGTGCGCGAGGAGCGGCAGCAGCGCCAGGACGTGCGCCGGCAGGTCCTGCAGCACGTGAAGGGTCCCGCCGAGCGCCGACTCGAGCGCGTGCTCGGCGATCTTCGGCGGAAGCGGGAGCCTCTGCGTGAGCGCCGCCTGCTGCGAGGCCGCGGCCTTCTTGAACTGCTGCAGATAGGCCGGCGCGCGCGTCGTGAACGTCTCGGTCTCCTCGAGGATGACCGTCTTCAGGCCCGCGTAGCCGACGAGGATGAGCGCGAGGGCCCCGACGTAGCCGCAGAGCACGAGGTGGAAGCGGCGCAGGCCGCGCGCCTCGAAGTAGGTGATGATCGGGTTCAGCACGTAGGCGAACGCGGCGGCGAGCAGGAACGGCGTCAGCGCCTCGTGCACTTGGTAGAAGGCGTACAGCGCCGTCCCGCCGATGAGGAACGCGGGCACGAACGGGAATTCGCGGCGGGCGGCGCCCCGGTCAGTCATTCTTGGACAGGAGCTTGGGGTCCGCGCTCAGCCGGCGCAGGCGCGCGGAGAGGAGGCTCGCGAGGTGGCTCATGATGGTCACGCCGATGCGCGGCTCGCCGTTGAGCAGCGCGTCGAGCTTGCTCTTGTAGAGCAGGTGCAGATGGGTCCGCTCGGTCGCCGTCGCCGTGGCCGTGCGCGGGAGGGATTCGAGGAGGGCCATCTCGCCGAAGAAGTCCCCGGGTTTGAGCTGATAAATGACGACGGGCTTGCCGTCCTCGCCGCGGCGCGTGAGCTCGACGCCGCCCGTCTCGAGGATGAACAGCGCGCGGCCGATGTCGCCGTCGACGAAGACGACCTCGCCCTCGCGGTAGCTGCGCGAGTGGAGGGCCGCGACGAGATGCCCGAGCTCCCGGTCGCGCAGGCCCTTGAAGATGTCGAGTGAGCGGAGGAACTGCTTCTTGCGCGAGAACTGCGGGTCGATGAACCAGCGCTTGAGCGACTTCAGCGCGCTCATGTCAGCGGCGGAGGAACGACATGCCGGCGGTGACGATCGTGCTTAAAGTCCCGCCCCAGCCGGAGCGGAAGGTCTCGCCGACGTTCAGCACTTCCTGGTCCACGCGGTACGCGGCGACCTCGACGGCGGCGGCGGCGTCCTTGACGCGCAGCATCGTGTAGGCGAAGACGCCGATCATGACGGCCAGTTCGAGGACGATCAGGGCGAGGCAGACGGCGATGAAGGTGTCCATGGAGGCCATACTATCAAAATTTGTAGGATAGGGTCATGCCCGAAGCTCGCACCGATTGGTCGGCCACCATCAACCTCCCGAAGACCGATTTCCCCATGAAAGGGGATCTGGCCAAGCGCGAGCCCGAGCTGCTGAAGGTCTGGGCCGAGGCCGGGATATACGGCAAGCTCCAGGAGCGGCAGAAGGGCCGGCCGGCGTTCGTCCTGCACGACGGGCCGCCCTACGCGAACGGCAGCATCCACATCGGCCACGCGCTGAACAAGGTCCTCAAAGACATGACCGTGAAGGCCCGCGCGCTGATGGGCCACGCCGCGCCCTACGTTCCCGGCTGGGACTGCCACGGCCTGCCGATCGAGACCGCTTTGCTCAAGGAAATGAAGATGAGCAAGCGCGGCGTGACCGACATCCCCAAGTTCCGCAAGGACGCCGCGGCCTTCGCCGAGCGCTTCATCGACCTCCAGCGCGCGGACTTCAAGCGCCTCGGCCTGTTCGGCGACTGGGAGAACCCGTACAAGACGATGTCGCGCGAGTACGAGGCCAAGATCTTGCGCGCGTTCCGCCTTCTCGTGCAGAAAGGGCACGTCTACCGCGGCCTCAAGCCCGTCCTGTGGTGCCCGACCTGCGAGACCGCGCTCGCCGACGCCGAGGTCGAGTACAAGGACAAGACCTCGCCGTCGGTGTACGTCGCGCTGAAGATCCGCCCGTTCAAGGCCGAGCACTCGAAGGGCGACAAGCAGCTGCTCGAGGGCGCGGAGCTCGTGATCTGGACGACGACCCCGTGGACCTTGCCCGCCAACCGCGCGGCCGCGTTCAACCCCGCGCTCAAGTACACGCTCGTCGCCGTCGAGATCGGCGGGACGAAGCGCTCGCTGCTCCTCGGTCGCGACCGCCTCGAGGCCGTCAAGCAGATCGTCGGGGCGACAAGCTGGCAGGAGCTCAAGACCTGGGACGGCTCGTACTTCGACGACGAGGCGATCTCCTACGCGTTGCCGTACCCGCCGTCCGCCGAGGACGCCGCGGGCCGCACCGTCGTCGCCGAGTACGTCACGGCGGAAGACGGCACGGGCATCGTCCATACCGCCCCCGGACACGGCGAGGATGACTTCCACACCGGCATCCGCTACGGCCTCCAGATCCTGAACCCGGTCGACCACTCCGGCGTGTTCACCGACAAGGCGCCCAAATGGAAGGGCAAGCACATCTTCAAAGAGGGCAACCCCGAGATCGTCGCCGATCTTCAGGAACGCGGCCTGCTCCTCGCGAAGAAGGACATCCAGCATTCGTACCCGCACTGCTGGCGCTGCAAGAACCCGGTCATCTTCCGCACGACCGAGCAGTGGTTTCTGAAATTGTCCGAGGCCCTGCGCGCGCACCTTCTCGCCGAGATCGACAAGACCCAGTGGGTGCCGGCCGAGGGCCGCAACCGCATCGCCGCGATGGTGACGAACCGCCCCGACTGGTGCCTGTCGCGTCAGCGCGTCTGGGGCACGCCGATCACCGTACTCTACTCGGTCAAGACGGGCGAGGCGGTCCTCGACGACGCCGTGCTTCAAGCCATCGAGCGGCACGCCGCGGTGAACGGCACCGATTTTTGGTTCGAGCGCTGGGGCGAGGTGCTGACGCGCGCGGACTGGTCCTTCCTGCCCGCGCACCCGGCGCTCGAGGGCGGCTTCCGCCGCGAGTCCGACATTCTCGACGTGTGGCTCGACTCGGGCGTCTCGTGGCTGTCCGTGCTCGGCGAGGACGCCGTCGCCGACCTGTACCTCGAGGGCTCGGACCAGCACCGCGGCTGGTTCCAGAGCTCGCTCGTCATGTCGACCGCGCTGCGGGGCAAGGCTCCCTACAGGGCGGTGCTGACGCACGGTTTCGTGCTCGACGAGAAGGGCCGCGCGATGCACAAGTCGACCGGAAACGTCGTGGCGCCCCAGGAAGTCATCGGCAAGTGGGGCGCCGACCTGCTCCGCCTTTGGGTCGCGCTGTGCGACTACAACGACGACGTGCGCATCTCCGACAAGCTGCTCGAGGGCCCTTCGGATTCCTACCGCCGCATCCGCAACACGTTCCGCTACCTGCTCGGCTGCCTCGACGGCTTCGACGCCGCGAAGGCCGTCGCCTTCGGCGACCTTCCTGAGATGGAACGCTACCTGCTGCACCGGCTGGCCGCGCTCCAGAAGGACGTGCTCGAGGACTACCGCGCGTACCGCTACCGCGACGCCGCGCGCCGCCTCGTGGACTTCTGCGCGTTCGACTTGTCGGCGCTGTATCTCGACGGCACCAAGGATCGCCTGTACACGTTCAAGCAGGACGCCCCCGAGCGCCTCGCGGCGCAGACGGTCATGGCGGAGACCTTGGCGCGCCTCTGCTCCCTGCTGTCGCCGGTGCTCTCCTTCACGGCGGAGGAGGCGTGGCGCTTCTGGCCCTCGCGCCCTTCCGACAGCGTGTTCTTGTGGGATTTGCCGGCGCCGCCCGCCGCGTGGTCGGACGCGCCGCTCGCCGCCCGCTGGGTGAAGGCGCTCGAGCTTCGCGAGCGCGTCACGAAGAAGATCGAGGAGGCCCGCACGGCCAAGCTCGTCGGCAAGTCGCTCGACGCCAAGGTCATCCTGTCCGGCGACGCCGCCGAGTTCAAGTCGCTCAACCTCGAGGAGCTCTTCATCGTCTCCCAGGTCGAGTGGGGGACGGGGACGGTGATGACGGTCGTGCACGCCGAGGGCGCCAAATGCCCGCGCTGCTGGCGCTGGCAGACCGACCTCGGCTCGAACGCGTCCTTCCCGGAGCTATGCGGACGCTGCGCGCGGCAGTTGTAGTCGCGCTGCTGGCGCTCGACCGCGCGACCAAGATCTGGGCGGCGGGTGCGCTCCAGGCCGTCGGCACGATCCCGCTCGTCCCGTTCTTCGATCTGACTTACGTCGAGAACACCGGCGCCGCGTTCGGCATGGGCAAAGGCGCCGGCAAGCTTCTGACCGCGGTCTCGATCGGCCTCGTGATCGGGCTGCAGGTATTAAGACGCCGCTGGCCCAAAAACGATTTCTGGCTTCAGGGCGGCGCCCTGCTCGTCACGACCGGCGCGGTGGGAAATCTCTACGACCGCTTCGCGTTCGGCTACGTCGTAGATTTCCTGCACCTGCACCACTGGCCCGTGTTCAACGTCGCGGACTCGTGTATCTCGATCGGCGCGGGGATGCTGGCGTGGGGGATGAAGGACGAGAAGGCGGCGGCGCCGGTTCCTAAGACTTGAAACGCGCGACGAGGTAGCCGATCAGGCCGCCGACGGCGGCGCCGATGAGCAGCCCGGGCAGGCCCCAGATCGAGCCGATGAGGCCGCCGACGAGCAGGCCTCCGACGGCGCCGATGATGTGGCCCGACTTGAACCAGTTCTCGCCCTTGACCGGCTCGCGGTCGATGTCGGACGGGACGGGGCGGACGTGATCGCGGTCATGGCGCTCGTTCCTCTCCATCCGGCGGTGACGCCGATCGCCCGGGCCGTCGTCGTAGTGGTAGCTCCCGCTGACGGCGTCCGAGCCGGGGCGCGGCTTCGCCCCGTCGTAGGTCGCGGGATTCTTCGCAGCACCCTTTGCCTCATCGAGCGCGGTCTGCGCGGGAACGCGCGCGGGCGCGAGCAGGACGGCGGCGAGCAACGCGGGAAGAACGAGGGCTTTCATGCCCATAGGATAGCGCCCTACGCCGCGGCCGGTAAGAGGCCTTGGACCCTATGCGGTGGGGGCCTTTCGGCCCCCCGCTACTCCTTCAGCTTGGAGATGCCGTAGAACACCACGGCGCCGATGATCGGCCCGAGGATGAGGCCCAGCGGCCCGAACAAGGAGCCGATCAAGAGCCCGACCATCGAGCCCTGCACGGCGCTGATGATCAGCGGCTCGGTGAGCCACTTGTTCTTGCCTTTGGCCTCGTCGTCCTTGTCCACGTCGTGCGGCACGGGAGGGGTGGACCCAGAGATGTTGCCGGTGCCGCTACCGTTGCCGTTTCCATTTCCGTTCCCGGTGCTGATGGCTTGAGACTTCTTGAAGTCGTCGCAGGCGGTCACGGCCCAGGCGGGAGACGAGGAGGATATCCCGCCCTGCCCGTTGATCCGTCCCGCCGTCGCGATCAGGTCCGGAAGCGCCTTGCCGCCGTGCGTGTCGTCGGTGCCTTTCGAGGGCGCCGGCGTGTTGCCCGCGTCGGCCGCGGAAGGCTTGCAGAACTTGGCCTTCTGCCAGTCCTTCAGCTTCGCGAACGCCGCCGCGTCCTTCGGATCGTCGTAAGGCTTCCGATCTTCCGATTTGATCTTGGCGTGGAGCTCGCCGTTCATCTTCGCGAGTTCCTCCTGCGCGCTCTTATTCGGCGGGGTCGCGTTCGCGGCCTTGAGCACGCCGAGATACTTCGTCAGCTCGTCGGGCGAGAGCAGCTTCAGCTGCTCCTCGGTGAGGTTCGTGACGTCGCCGCTCGCGCCGTTCCCGCCGTTCGGGTTCACGGCGTCCGGCTGCTTGGGCGCCTTGCCGAGCGCGGTGAGCGCGGTCACCACGGACTGGTGCAGGACGATGGGATCGTAGACCGATTCCTTGAAAGTCGTCGTCGGGCCGGCCTGGCCGTTGGCGCCGCCGCGGCGGGCGAGTTCGTACGCCTTGGCCGCGTCGGTGACGGGGATGGAAGAAGTCGGGGTCGCCACGGGCGGCGTTTTGCCTTTTTTGCCCTTGGTCTTCGGGTCAACGGTGGGGGCGGTTCCTTTCGGCGTGTTCAACGCCACCCAGTCCTCCTCGGAGAGCTGAATTTCGAGCATCTTGGGGTTCGCCGAGGCGGTCTTCACCTGATAGAGGCCGACGACGTCCTTGACCGTTCCGCCCCACATCTCGATGCCGCCGATGGCGGCCTTGATCTTGACGGGATCGGCGGGAGGCGGGGTGTAGGCCGCGCCGTAGGCCGACGCAGCCTCCGGGCGGATCTGCGCTTTGACGAGGGCGCGGTTCTTATCGTCAAGGGACGTGCGCGCAGCGTCGTCCTTCGCGGCGGTCCGGGCGTCAGCGTACGCGCCGGCCTGGACTTTGGTCAGCCACCGCGTCTCGACGGGGTCGATGAGGGGGAGCGAAACGGCGGACACGACCGTTCCGGTGGAGGTGCCGGGGGTGGTCATGGTGGACGTCGCGACGGACGAGGTCTTCGTGCAGGGAGAGTCCTTCTTCGGGAGCTTCACGGCGCCCTTGGCCGCCTTGCCGGGGGGCACAGCGGTGGTCGTTCCGGTGGCCGGATCGCACCAGTACGCGACGACCGGCTTGGGCTTCGGCTTGGTGACGACGGGGTTCGGCTTGGGCTTCGTCACGACCGGCGTGGGCGGGGTCTTGGTCGTACCGGTCGAGATCCATGCCTGGATATATTTTTCGTCGAGCGGCTTGTAGAACTTCGGGGCCACGTACGTCGCGTCCGCGGGCATCTTATTGTAGTAGTTGGTGAAGCCGTCGTTGGGGCAGTGGGTCGCCGTCGCGCCGCCGCAACAGTAGCCCGGGGTTCCCGGGATCCACCGCGCCGGAGAGGTGCAGATCTTGGCGCCGCCGTGGGTTTTGGCGCCGACGAGGTCGGCGGACTTGTGGCAGGCCGTGCACGAGGTCGTTTCCTTGGCCCAGCCGGCCGAATCGTGCTGAGGTTCGACGTAAGTCTGCGCGGAAGCCGCGGAGGCCAGCAAGACGATCAAGGCGGCGGCGAGGCGCGCGGGCGCGAGGGTGGCGGGTCGAGGGGTTTTCATTGAGTTTCTCCCGTATAGGGGAACGCTGAACAGAATATAAGCCTAAAACCCGGTTTTCGCAAGGTCTTTCGGGGCCATCCGGCCTAGGCCTAAAGGCCTACTTCCGGTCCATCAGGCCGACGAGTTCGACGTGGCTGGTCTGCGGAAAGAGATCGACGGGTTGGACGCGGCGCAACGCGTAGCCGGAATGGGACAGGAAGCCGGCGTCGCGCGCGAAGGTCGCGGGATCGCAGGAGACGTACACGAGGCGCTTGATCTTCTTGTCGGTCAGGAAGCGGCGCACGGGCTGAGACAGGCCGATGCGGGGGGGATCGACGACGACGCAGGTGTTCTCGGGCAGTTCCTGCGCGAGCTTGGGCAGCACGGCCTCGGCGCGGCCGGCCTTGAAGCGGGCGTTGCGCACGCGGTTGCGCTCGGCGTTGCGGTAGGCGTCGCTGATCGCGTCCTTGTTCTCCTCGACGCCGACGATGCGGGGGAATACGTCCGCGAGCCACAACGTGAGCGTGCCGACGCCGCAGTACAGGTCGAGGCCCATCGGGAACTTCTTGCCGCCTTCCTTGACCGCGTCCTTGGCCGCATTATAAAGGACCTCGGCGGCCGGGGTGTTCACCTGCAGGAAGGCGCCGGGGGAGGCGGCGAAGTGGAAGCGGCCCAAGGTCTCCTCGAGCTCACGCTGGCCCCACAGGCGGCGCCAGACGGGGCCTAAGACGACGGACGTGCGCTCGGGGTTGACGTTCTGGTGGATGCCGGTGATCTCGGGGAAATTGGCGCGCAGCTCGGCCGCGAACACTTCCCGGTCGGAGAACTCTTGGTGCGTGGTCACGAGCGCGATCAGGGCTTGGCCCTCGGCGTTCGTGCGGATGTAGAGATGGCGCAGCCAGCCGCGTCCGGTCTTGCCGTCGTAGAAAGTCCAGCCCCGCTCGATCGCCATCGCCTTGACCTTCATCGCGATGCGCACGGACAGGTCGGGCTGGATCGGGCACTCCTTCATATCCACGATCTCGCGGGAGCCGGCGGAGAAGAAGCCCATGCGCGGGCCGTGCTCTCCGGCCATAAAGGGGATCTGGACCTTGTTGCGGTAGCCGAACGGTTTCGGCGCGCGCAGCGTCGGGAGCACGAGCGCGGCCGCGTCCTGGAACTTGCCGATGCGGCTCACGCAGTCGACGACGACCTCGCGCTTGTGTTTGAGCTGGCTCTCATAGGCGAGGTGCTGCCAGTCGCAGCCGCCGCAGGCCGGTCCCTTGCGCGACGGGGCGGCGTGGTGCGGGCAGGGCGGGTCGATGCGCTCGGGGCCCGAGGAGAGAACCTTCGTGATGCGCGCGCGGGCGAAGTTGGACTTCGCGTCGAACACCGTGACCTCGAGGCGGTCGCCGGGAGCGGCGCCGGGCACGAACACGACGCGGTTGGAACCCTCGGCCTTCGCGAGCCCGTCGCCGGCGGGGGCCATGCGGTCCACCTTGACGGTCAGGACTTCGCCGATCGAGGGGGAGGCGGTTTTAGGTTCCACGACGACATTGTACCAAACTTCGGGGCGCGGCGAAGGTCGGCGCCCCCGTCAGCAGGCAGCATACAAGCAGCAGCGATTTCATCGCGTGACCTCGAAGGTCACGGTGTTCGAGGAAACGGGGCCTAGGGCATCCTTCGTCCTTCGCGCATGCTCCGCATGAATTTGTTCGAGCGTGCTGAAAGTGAGCGCCGCTTTGATGTACCCCGAGGTTAAAGGCCGCGGCCGGTCGTCCAGCTTCACTTGAAGCTGATAAGTGCCGGGTTTTCCATAGCCCGCCTCGACGCGCAAGGTTCGAAACGGCTCCTGCACGGTATCGCCGTCGCCGAGGCTGCGCAAAGTCTCGCCGGGACGCAATTTGACCCGGAAGGATGTGCTCGCAGCGCTTTTGGCGCTGCTTTCCAGCATCTTTTTTTCGGATGCGGGCGCGGCGTTGTGATGTTGAACGGGCGAGGCCCGGCCCCAGCTTGACGCCGGGATCAAATCCAGACTGTTGCCGTTCCGGTCGGTCAGAAAAAAACTAATGGTCTGCATCGAGTGGCCGATGCTCCCACCTTTGAAAATGCTGCTTTCGTATTCCTGGTAATCGATCGATTCTCGGCCGACGTTCATCAATTCAAGACGGAATCGAGGATTTTCTCCGGCGCGGATCTTAGTTTTCTCCAGGAGGAGCGTCAGCCGTACTTTCCTTGCGACCGGCTCCGGCTTGAAATCGGCGGGTGCTGGAAGGACCATCGTGCGCTGGTTGATCTCGGCGAGTTTTTTCTCCTCGTCAGCCTGCGCATCGAGCGCGGCCATGGTATCGCGCGTGGCTTTCTGCTCGGCGGGCTTGCCCGGGTAGCGCTTCTCGAGCTCGCGCTGCATCTCGGCCTCTTTGGCGGCGGCCGTCGCCGCTTCATCTTGGCGGGCCGCGGGCATCGGAAGCCGAGCGCTATTCTCCGGCACCGGAGTCGCGGGCGCGGATTTTTTACACGCCGAGGCGAACGCCAAGCCGGCCGTCAGCGCGCAAAGGCCCGCGAATCTTAAAGCATTCCTGTGTTTGAAGTTATTCATGCACTCCCTAAAAAAAGACAGAGACCCCGGACGCTCAAGCGCCGAAGTCTCTGGACTCATCCGGTTGCGGCCGGATCGTGGATACCCAGGGGCCGATCCCCCGGGCTACAGAGCGTCCCTTTCGGGAACAAAGTCAGTATAGACCTCGTTCATGAGCGCCGCCTGAGGCGAAAGACCCAACGCGGTCTGGGTCGATCGCGGTTCAGCCGCATTCGGGATCGACGGCGCAATGCCGGCCCACGTCGCTGCCAATGGCGGCGCCCGCGGCGCCGGCTGCGAGCGCGCTGATTCCGATGGCGAGGCCGAGGGCCAGCGGTCCGCCGATGGCGAAGCCGATCGCCCAGCCGAGGATGGCGCCTATGCCGGCGCCGATGATCCCGCCGATGATGCCGCCTTTCACGGCGCCGCGCTTGGCGACCGGGCCGCTGAGCGGGTCCTTGGGCGAGGGCACGACGATTTCGCTCTTCTTTTCTTTGCCAGCCGGCGCGGCGATGAGCGCCTTTACGCCCGAACCCGAGCCGCCGGCGACGGAGCTTCCGAAGGTTCTTTGACGGCTCGCGCCGTCGTATAAGCGGTCGGCGGGTGCGGGACCGTCGGCCAGGGCTCGGGCCTGCTCAAGCGCCGACTGCGGCCACGCTTGGGCCGGGACCAGGAGGGCGAGCAGCATCGCGAACGCTTTCATCCTTAGATAGCGTGCCCCTTGCGAAGGCGCGTCTACAGGGCCTAAAGGCCCAGATATCGGCGTGCTCCGATTTCATAGAATCCCCTCATGACGACCAAAACCAAGTCCGCCGGCCTGTGGGAAGATCGCGCGAAGCTCGTCTCAAGCGGTACCGCCGCCTACACCGCGCTCGTGCTTGAGCGCGGGCTCGGCGCCAAGGTTTGGGACGTCGACGGCAAGGAATACCTGGACTTCGCCGGCGGCATCGGCGCGCTCAACGTCGGGCACTGCCACCCGAAGGTGGTCGAAGCGCTGCGTGCGCAGGCGGGCAAGCTTCTTCATACGAGCTTCCACGTCGCGGCCTACGAGAACTACCTCGACGTCTGCCGCGAGCTGATCGCGGTGGCGCCCTGGAAGGGCCCCAAGAAAGCCATCTTGTTCAACAGCGGCTCCGAGGCGATCGAGAACGCGGTCAAGTTCGCGCGCGGCTTCACGAAGCGCCGCACGGTCATTGCGTTCGACAACGCGTTCCACGGCCGCACTTTGCTGTGCTTAGCGCTTGACGGCAAGCACAAGCCGCTGCGCCAGGGCTTGGGCGCCATGCCGCCCGACGTGCACCACGCCCGCTACCCGTACTCCTACCGCCCGCCGGTCGGGGTCGCTCCCGCTGAGTTGACCGCCCACTGTCTCGAGTCGCTCGAGAACCTGTTCCGCGTCTCCGCCGCCGCCGAGGACGTCGCCGCGATCGTCGTCGAGCCCGTGCAGGGCGAGGGCGGCTTCATCGTGCCCACGCCCGGCTTCCTGAAGGGCCTGCGCGCGCTGTGCGACAAGCACGGCATCGTGCTGATCGTCGACGAGGTCCAGACCGGCTTCGGCCGCACCGGCGAGATGTTCGCCATCGAGCACGACGGCGTCGCCCCCGACCTGATGGTCGTGGCGAAGTCGCTGTGCGGCGGGATGCCGCTGTCCGGCGTGGTCGGCCGGACCGAGATCATGGACTCCGTCGCGACGGGCGCCATCGGCGGCACCTACGGCGGCAACCCGATGGCCTGCGCCGCCGCACTCGCGGTGTTCGGCGTGTTCCGGGAGGAGAAGCTCGTCGCGGCCGGCAAACGGATCGGCGAGACCGTCAAGAAGAGGTTCGACGGCTTCGCGGACAAATACCCGTTCGTCGGGGACTCCCGCGGCCTGGGCGCCATGCGCGCGATCGAGCTGGTCTCCGACAAGAAGACGAAGGCGCCGCTGCCGCCCGCGCGCGTCAAGGAGATTCTGCACGACTGCGAGGACCGCGGCCTGATCGTCATCAAGGCCGGCGTGCACGACAACGTGATCCGGACCTTGATGCCGCTCGTCATCTCGGAGTCCGACCTGAACCGCGGCCTCGACATCCTCGAGAAGGCGCTCGACGCCTTCAAGCTCTAGCGAATGTCGTCGAATGAGGGCGTGAACCGCTACCGGCTCCTCGCGCTGATCGCCGCGACGTTCTCCGCGTGCATCCCCTACCCGGGGGAACTGCCCGACGACGGGCGCGGACGCTCGTACGGCCAGATCATGGAAGGGGTCTACCCCGGCCTCGACGCGGGCGCGCAGGAGAACGCGAGCCTGCACTTCAAGGTGAAGGCCTACGGGCAGGATATGGTGCTCGGCGTGTCCGGCGTCGCCGAGGCGGCCTACACGCGGATCATGACCGACACCGGGCTCAGCTCGTTCCTGCCGCGCGGCCTGTATCAGGTCGTCGTGTACGGCACGCAGGACGAATACCGCAAGAAGACCGGCCAGCCCGAGTGGTCCGGCGGCGTCGCGGTCGGCAACGCGATCTACACCTATATGTCGCCTCGCCTCGAGGGCGTGCTGTCGCACGAGGTCACGCACCTGATCTGGTTCGAGTACATGGGCCACCTCAATCCCGACTTCCGCTGGGCGAACGAGGGCCTGGCCGTCTATCAGGAGAACAAGGCTCAGGGCGGCCGCGGGCAAGGCGACCTGTTCTCCGCGCTGCGCGGCAACCTGCGCGCCGCGCCGATTCCAATGGACCAGATGATCCATCTCGTGCCGGCGACCGAGCGCGCGTACGACGTCAGCCTCTGGTACGCGCAGGCGGAGAGCATGACGCGGTTCATGATCGAGCGGGGCGGGCGCATCGGCTACTCGCAGTTCCTCGCGGCCCTGCGCTACGACAAGAACCTGGATCAGGCCGTCGCCGAGGGCTTCCCGGGCTCGTGGCGCACGCTCGAGGAGCTCAACACCGATTGGAAGCGGAGCCTGCAGTGAGCGCGATCCTGCCGATCGGCGTGCGCCGCGTCGTGCTGCCGGTGCGCGGAATGCACTGCGCGTCCTGCGTGACGAAGGTCGAGGGCGCGCTGATGAAGCTTCCGGGCGTGTCCATCGTGTCCGTGGACCTGCCGTCGCGGACCGTCGCCGTGGACTTCGTCCCGGTTCCGGGAAAGCTCGAGGTCCGTACTTTGCGCCGCGCGATCGAGAAGGCCGGCTACGACGTGCTGGGCGAGAGCGAGTCGCGCGCGCAGGCCGAGGCGATGAGCCTGCTCGCGCAGCAGGCCGAGCAGCGCGCGCTGATGTCGCGCCTGCAGGTCGCGATCGTGTTCTCTCTCCCGCTGATGCTCTCGCAGACGCTGAACCTGTCCGCGTACAGCGCGCTGTTTCTGGCCGTGCCGGTGCAGGTGTGGGGCGGATGGCACTTCCACCAGGGCTTCTCGCGCGCGCTGCTGCGCCGCCGCGCCGACATGGACACGCTCGTGTCGGTGTCCACCTGGGCGGCGTTCCTGTACAGCGCCTACGTCGTGCTGTTCCCGGAGACCCTTCCGCCCGCGGCGCGCGTCACGCAGTGGGACGCGGTCAGCGGCCTGATCGTGTTCGTGACCTTCGGCCGCTGGCTCGAGTCGCGCACGCGCGGGAAGACGAACGAGGCCGTGGCCAAGCTCATGCGCCTGGCGCCGAAGACCGCGCGCGTGCTGCGCGCAGGCGAGGAGCTCGTCGTGCCGCTCGCCGAGGTCGAGGTCGGCGAGACCGTGCGCGTGCGCCCGGGCGAGCAGATCGGGACCGACGGCGAAGTCGTCGCCGGCAGCTCGACGATCGATGAGTCGATGCTCAGCGGCGAGAGCCTGCCGGTCGAGAAGACGATCGGCTCGCGCGTCTGGGGGGGCACGCTCAACAAGAGCGGCGCGCTCGAAATCCGCGTGGCCCGGGCCGGCGACGAATCCGCGCTCGCGCGCATCGTCGAGGCCGTGCGCGAGAGCCAGGCCACGAAGCCCAAGATCCAGCGCTACGTGGACAAGATCGCGACGTGGTTCGTGCCGGTGGTGTTCGGCTTGGCCCTCCTGACGGCCGTGGTCTGGCTGCGATGGGGCCCGGAGCCTCGCTTCCTTCTCGCGATGACGTGCGCGGTGTCGGTGCTGGCGTCCGCGTGCCCGTGCGCGCTCGGCCTCGCGACGCCGCTCGCGGTCGTCGCGGGCATCGGGCGCGCGGCGGAGATGGGCGTGTTTTTGCGGAACGCGGAGATCCTGGAGGAGGTCGGCAAGCTCGACATCGTGCTGTTCGACAAGACCGGCACGCTCACCGAGGGCCGGCCGCGCGCCGCGGGCGCGATCACGCTGCGCGGGACCGAGAGCGAGATGCTCGCGTGGGCGCTCGCCTGCGAGGAGCGCTCCGAGCATCCGTTCGCCGCCGCGATCGTCGCACTCGCGAAGGAGCGCAAGGTCAAGGCGCCGAAGGTGGATTCTTTCGAGGCGCTGCCGGGGCGCGGCGTGCTGGTGCGCTCCGGCGAGAGCACGGTGCGCGCGGGCAGCCTGCCGTGGCTCAAGGAGGAGGGCGTTAAGGTTCCGGCGGACCAGGCGCGGCGCTTCTCCGAGTTCGGCTCCCTCCTCGGCGTTTCCGTCGATCAGGAACTGCTCGGCGCGTTCCAGATGGAGGACGCGCTGCGCCCGTCGGCGCCGGCGGCCGTCGCCGCGCTCAAGGATATGGGGCTCGAGGTCTACCTCGTCTCCGGCGACCGCAAC
>JBBQVX010000084.1:0-16897 GCA_038211115.1 Elusimicrobiota bacterium
CTGCGCGAGCTCATCAAGAAGAAGGTCTCCGTGAAGACGATCCCGAACTTCACCTTCGTCTACGACAACACGCCGAAGAAGGCGTCGCGCATCGACGAGCTCCTCAACAAGCTCGAGAAGGAAAAGGGCCAGTGACGCCCGCTGAGCTTCCCGTCGCTGGGATGCTCTTGATCGACAAGCCCGCGGGCTGGACCTCGCACGACTGCGTCGCCGTCCTGCGCAAGCTGTTCCCCCGCAACACGAAGGTCGGCCACACCGGCACGCTCGACCCGCTGGCCACCGGCCTGCTGGTCGCACTCATCGGCCCCTGCACGAAGCTCCAGGCGCGCCTGCAGGGCATGGACAAGGTCTACTCCGGCACGATTCGCCTCGGCGTCAAGACCGACACCGGGGACATCACGGGCAAGACGCTGGCGGAGAAGCCCCTGCCGGCGCTCGACCTGGCCGGACTCAAGGCCGCCTGCGCCGCCCTCGTCGGCGAGGTCTCCGCCCCCGCGCCCGCCTACTCCGCCGTCAAGCATCAGGGCCGGCCGCTGTACGAGTACGCGCGCAAAGGCTTGGAAGTGCCGGTCAAGCCGCGCACGTCGGTCGTCCATTCCTGGGACGCGCTGTCCTGGGAGGCGCCGGAACTGTCCCATCGCGTGAGCTGCGAGAGCGGGACCTACGTGCGGACGCTCGCGGAGGTCCTGGGCGACAAGCTAGGCTGCGGCGGCACGGTCTCGACCCTTCGCCGCGAGTCCGTGGGCCCGTTCCTGCTGTCCGACGCGCTGACGCTCGACGTGACGCGCGCGTTACCTCCGGCAGACTTGGCGAGGCGCCTGCTCGAGTCCCTTCCGGCTCTCGAGCGGGCGCTCAAGTGACCGTGCTGCGCGGGCGCGTGGTCCTTGGCGCGCGCGTCGGACGCAAGCTCGGCTTCCCCACCGCCAATATCAAGATTCCGCCGTCCGCCCGGCCCCCGCGCGGCGTCTGGAAGGTCCGAGTCAAGGGCACCACGGTGGGCGAGCGCCTGGGCGCCTGCAACGTCGGCGTGCGTCCCACGCTCGGCGGCGTCCGCCTCGTCGTCGAGGTCCACATCCCCGGGTTCCGCGGGAACCTCTACGGGCGGACCTTAAGCCTCGCCTTCCTCTCCAAGATCCGCTCCGAGAGGCGCTTCCCGTCGATGGCGGCCCTTCGTGCCCAGATCCGCAAGGACGTCTCCTCCTTGACCCGCAAGGCCCCTCAGGGTACAATGAACGCATGAGCAAGCTCAACTCCGACGGTAACGTCATCGGCCGCCTCGGCGCGCTCGCGCTCCTGATCGCCGCCGGCTTCGGCCTCCACCGCATCAATTGCTCGACCGGCGAGATGTGCCCGCTCATGAAGACCGACTCGTGCTGCGCGGGCTCCGACCACGCGAAGCCGGCCGCCCCCGCCGCGAAGTAGCGCCGCGCTCAGTGCCGTGAGGCTTCGTCGGGGCGGACCGCGAACGCGGTGTTGAGGCCGATCAGCAGGAAGGTCGCCGCGAGCAGGCAGACCGACAGCGCGTTGATCTCCGGCGTCACGCCGAACTTCATCATCGAGTAGATCTTGATCGGCATCGTCACGATGCCGATGCCCGCGACGAAGAAGGACGTCACGAAGTCCTGGAAGCTCACGGTGAAGGACAGGAGCGCGCCCGAGATGATCGCGGGCCGCGCGAGCGGCAAGGTCACCTTCACGAAGGCCTGCCACTCGGTGGCGCCCAGGTCCATCGCGGCGTCTTCCAGAGAGGATTCCTGCAGGGAGATCAGCCGGGCGCGGATCGCGGCGACGGTATAGGGCAGGCAGATCAAGGCGTGGGAGCAGGCGAGCGCGGTGAAGTCGAGCTCGTAGCCCGCGCGCACGAGGAAGGAGAGCAGGCCGACGCCCAAGGCCACCTCGGGCATCATCAGCGGGACGTTGAGCAGCGCGTCGTACCACCCGCGGCCGCGGAAGGGCTTGTGCTTGACCATCGCGTAGGAGGCGAGCATGCCGAGGACCGCGGCGATCGCGGCGGCGGCGACGGCCAGCTCGAGCGAGGTCAGCATCGAGCTCATCAGCTCCGCGTCGTGGAACAACGCGGCGTACCACTTGAGCGTGAAGCCGCGCCAGACGACGTTGCGCCGGGCGTCGTTGAACGAGAAGACGAACATCACGGCGAGCGGCAGATAAAGGAACCCGAAGAGCGCGATGCAGTAGGCGAGCATGCCCCGGCTCTTTTTCACGCCTCCTCCCAGCGCTGGTACAGCCACAGGCCGCCGACGAGGCCCGCGAGGAGGATCGAGGTCAGCGCGGAGCCGAACGGCCAGTCCTGCGCCATCATGAACTGGTTCGAGATCAGGTTGCCGAGCAGGTAGTAGCGCGGGCCGCCGAGGATCTCGACGGTCAGGAAGTCGCCGAGGCACGGGATGAAGGTCAGGATGCAGCCCGCGACGACGCCCGGCAGCGAGAGCGGCAGAGTGACCTTGAAGAACGCCGTCCAGCGCCCGGCCCCGAGGTCGTAGGCCGCCTCGATGACGGACCTGGGCACCTTGTCGAGCGAGGCGTACAGCGGCAGGACCGTGAACGGCAGGTAGAAGTAGACGAGGCCGAGCAGGATCGCGAACGGCGTGTAGAGGAAGCCGATCGGCGTGGACAGGAAGCCGAAGCGGAGCAGCGCCGTGTTCAGCAGGCCTTCCTTGCCGAGCACGATCATCCACGAGTAGTAGGCGACGAGGGCCGAGCTCCAGAAGGGAACCATGAGGCCGACGAGCAGCGCGTTACGCCAGCGCCCCGCGCGGAACGTGATGAAGTACGCGAGCGGGTAGCCGAGAATCAGGCAGACGACGGTGGTGGCACCCGCAAACGCCAAGGTGCGAAACAGCACGGGCAGGTACTGGGGATGGAAGGCGCGGCGGTAGTTCTGCAGGCCGAAGTCCCAGACGATCGCGCCGTAGGCCCCGTTCTTCGCGAACGAGAGCATGATCAGTCCGCCGGCCGGGATCACGAGCAGGAAAATCAGCCAGAGCGACGCCGGGGCGAGCAGCAGGTGGCTGGCGGCGGGCTTGCGTCCGCCGAGGAGCCAGGACAGCGCGCGGTCGAGCGCGTTCATGCGACCTTCACGTCGGCCCAGGTCTGGCTCCACATCTCGCTCTGCTCGCTGTCGAGAACGTGGTGGAGCTGCAGCTGCTTCATCAGCGCGGGCGGCGGGTAGACGCGCGGGTCCTTGAGCAGGGTCTTGTCGACCA
Organism: Elusimicrobiota bacterium; assembly: GCA_038211115.1. GTDB lineage: Bacteria > Elusimicrobiota > Elusimicrobia > UBA1565 > UBA9628 > GWA2-66-18. Next base: position 3,225 of record JBBQVX010000084.1, read on the forward strand.
TCGGGGCCGCGCTCTGGTTCGGGCTCGCGTAGCGCACGGAGTTCGCGATGCCGGCCGCGACCGCGGGCTCGAGCAAGTAGTCGATCAGGCGCAAGGTGTCGGCGCGGTGGCGCGCCCCGCGCATGATCGCGAGGCAGTCGACCCACATGTAAGTCCCCTCCTTCGGGAGGACGTAGTCGAGGTCGGGGTTCTCGCGCGCGGTCTGGAAGAGATCGCCGGACCACGTCATCGCGAGGTCGATCTCCCCGGCGACGAGGCTGTTCAGGTAGGAGGCGCTCGAGTACTGCTTGACGAGCGGCTTCTGCTGGATGAGCAGCTCCCGGATCTTCCTGAAATCCTCGGGGTCGCGGGTCGTCTGCGGGATCTTGAGGAGCTGCATCGCCACCGAGATGCAGTCGCGCACGTTGTCGAGCATCGAAATCCGGTCCTTGTACTTCGGATCCCAGAGATCCGTCCACGAGGTCGGCGGCTTCTTGAGCTTCTTCTTGTTGTAGGCGATGCCGGTGGTGCCCCACAGGTACGGGACCGTCGTCTCGTCGGGATCGTAGCTCGGGCGGCGGAAGCGCGGGGCCAGGTTGCCGAGGTTCTTGAGGACCCCGGCGGGCACGGGCTCGATGAGGTTCAGCGACGTGAAGCGCGGTATGAGATAGTCGCCGACGACGATCAGGTCGTAGCCGCGCGCGCCGGCGCGAAGCTTCGTGAACATCTCGTCCTCGTCGGCGAACAGGTCGTAGCGCACGTCGACGCCGGTGCGCTTCGTGAACTCGGGCAAGGTGTCCTTGCCGATGTAGTTCGACCAGTTGAAGAAGTTGACGACCTTCTTGTCCTCGGCCCGTCGGCACGCGGCCAGCAGGGACGGCATGAGGGGCGCGAGGATGGCGGCCTTGAGGAAGCCTCGCCGCGAGACCGGCTCACCCATTGTCTTTTTCGAGGATATAGACGTCCTCGGGCTGGACGGCCGCGATGACGGGCACGTCCATGTCGTCGTGGACCGCGTAGCGGTCGCCGCCGGCCCAGGCTAAAGTCAGGCGCTCCGGCTGCTTCTTGAACATCTGGAGGTAGATCTGGCACGCGTCGCCGAGGAACACGGTGTCCTTGAGGACCGCGTCGAAGCGAATCAGGCCGAACGGCAGCTCGTCCTTGTAAAAGACTTTAACGCGCTCCGGCCGGATCGCGATCTTGACCCGCTCGCCGACGGCGGGCAAGGTCTCGTACGGATCCAGGGGAACGTCGAGCTCGTGCTCGTCCTCGAGCAGGAGGTGCGCGCGGCCCTCGGCGCCGGCGAGGACCTTCGCCGAGAAGATGTTCGCGCCGCCGATGAAGTCGGCGACGAAGGACGTCTTCGGCATCTCGTAGATTTCACCGGGGGTGCCGACCTGCTCGATGCGGCCGTGGTTGAAGACGGCGATGCGGTCGGACATCGTCATCGCCTCCTCTTGATCGTGCGTGACGTAGATGAAGGCGATGCCGAGCTTGCGCTGCAGGTTCTTGAGCTCGAGCTGCATCTCCTTGCGGAGCTTGAGGTCGAGCGCGCCGAGCGGTTCATCAAGCAATAGCACGGCCGGTCTACCCGCGATGGCTCGTGCCAGTGCGATCCGCTGCATCTGTCCGCCGGACATCGACTGGATGCGGCGCTGCTCGAAGCCGGAGAGCTTGACCATCGCGAGGGCTTCGGGCACGCGCTTGCGGATTTCGTCCTCCGGCACCTTGTCCATGCGCATGCCGAATGCGATGTTGTCGGCGACGGAGAGGTGCGGGAACAGCGCGTAATGCTGGAAGACCGTGTGCACGTCGCGCTCGTAGGCCGGGGTGTCCGTCACGTCGACGCCGGAGAGGCGCACGCGGCCGCCGTCGGGCGTCTCGAAGCCGGCGATGATGCGCAGGGTCGTGGTCTTGCCGCAGCCGGACGGACCGAGCAAGGTCATGAACTCCCCCTTGCGGACGGTCAGGGAGACGTCGCGCAGGACCGTGGAGGTCCCAAAAGCTTTGTTGAGCGGGCCGACTTCCAGCAGGGCGTCTTCGGACACTTCGATTATTATACTACGCGCCAAAGGCCGCGACGGCCTTCTTGATCAGCCTGAAGGCGTCCTTCGCCTGGGCCTCGGTCAAGGTCAGCGGCGGGGCGAAACGGATGGTGTTTTCGTGGGTGTCCTTGGCGAGCAGGCCGAGCTCGAGAAGGCTCTCGACCAGCGGACGCACGCGCGTTTTGAACTCGAGCGCGAGCATGAGGCCGCGTCCGCGCACGTCCTTGAGCGACGGATGCTCGATCGTCTCGAGCAGGCCTTTCAGGTACGCGCCGGTCTTCGCCGCCTTTGCGGGGAGCTTCTCGTCCTGGATCACCTTCAGCGCGGCCATGCCGATCGCGCAGGCGAGAGGGCTGCCGCCGAAGGTCGAGCCGTGGGTGCCGGGCGTGAACAGGCCCAGGATCTCGTCGTCGGCGCAGACGGCGGAGATTGGGTACAGCCCTCCCGACAGCGCCTTGCCCAGGATGTAGAGGTCGGGCTTCACCGATTCATGATCGCACGCGAACATCTTGCCGGTGCGTCCGAGGCCCGTCTGGATCTCGTCGGCGCACATGAGCACGCGGTTCTCGGAGCAGATCTCGCGCACCGCGGTGAGCCAGCCCTCCTCGGGGATGACGACGCCGGCCTCGCCCTGGATCGCCTCGAAGAGGAACCCGACCGTGTTCGGCCCGATCGCGCGCTCGAGCGCGGCGGCGTTGCCGTATGGAATCGTTCGAAATCCCGGAGTGGCAGGTCCAAAACCATCGAACGAGTCGTGGTCGCTCGAGAAGCCGACGATCGTCGTCGTGCGGCCGTGGAAGTTCTCGGAGCAGACGATGATCTCCGCCTTGTCCGCGGGTACGCCCTTGCGGCGGTAGCCCCACAGGCGCATCGCCTTGATCGCGGTCTCGACGGCCTCCGCGCCCGAGTTCATCGGCAGCGCGCGCTCCTTGCCGGTGAGACGGCACAGGAGGTCGAGGAACGGGCCGAGGAGCTCGTTGTGGAAGGCTCGTGAGGTCAGGGCGACGCGGCCCAGCTGCTTCTTCGCGGCGGCGACGATTTTCGGGTGATTGTGCCCCTGGTTGATGGCGGAGTAAGCGGACAGGAAGTCGAAATACTTCCTCCCCTCCACGTCCCAGACGAACGGGCCCTTGGCCCGCGCGATGACGACGGGGAGCGGGTGATAGTTGTGCGCCCCGCGCTTATCGGCGAGCGCGATGATGCGGTCGGTTTTGGAGGGCATGACGCGAATTCTACCAAACCGCGGCCCTTGCTTTGGCGGAGAAGGCGGGCTACGCTAGTCGGTAACATGTCCGACGAGCGGCTTCTGGCCTTTTCGCGCGCCTTGGCGGACTCCGTGCGCAGCGCGCTGCCGGTCGCCGAGACCCTGCGCAACCTCGGGTTCCCGGACGCCGCGGACGGAGTGGCCCAGGGCAAGCCGCTGCACGAGGCGCTGGCGCCCCGAGGCGGGCTTCCCCCCATCCTGATCGCCTTGATCCGCGCGGGCGAGGAGAGCGGCAAGGTCGACGCGTTCCTCGACCGCTATTCGGCCGCGCTCGAGACCCGCATCGACTTCCGCCGGCGCCTCAACCGCGCGCTCATCTACCCGTGCTTCGCCGGCCTGCTCGCGGCGGCGCTGTTCCTCGCGTTCGCGACGAAGGCCGCGCCGATGCTGCTCGCGCCGATCCTCGACGCAGGGGCGCCGGTGCCCCCGGCCGCCCTGAAGCTCATCGCCGTGGGCGCCTGGATCGTCGAGCATCTGATCTGGATCCTGGGCGGCCTCTTCGCGGCCGGACTTCTGCTCCGAGCCGCGGCGGGCTCGCTTCCGGGGCGCATGATGCGCTCGCTCGCGGGGCATTGGGTTCCCGGCGTCCGCTTCGCGACGGCGGAGGCGCGGCACTACCAGTTCGAGGCGACGCTCGAGCTCCTGCTCGGCGCGGGGCTGCGCCCGCGCCAGATCATGGAGATCATGGTCCAGTACTGCGAGGACGACCTCATCGTCCGGCGCCGCCTGAAGCGCGGCGCGGCCCTGCTCGAGAGCGGCAAGACGTTCTCCGAGAGCCTCGGGCCGTGCCTGCCGCCCGAGGACCTGACGCGCTTCTCGGTCGCGGAGAAGGCCGGGCGCCTCGACGAGACCCTGGGCAAGCTCGCGGTCGAACACCGGGAGCGGCACCTGCACCGCCTCAAGCAGGCGGCCACGGCGATCCAGCTCTCGGCGACGGTGGCGCTGGCGCCCTTGTGCTTCGGCCTCATCATGGCGATCCTGTGGCCCACCTTGTCGATGATGCGCGCGGCGGTGAGTCCCCTGGCGGGCGCCGGCTCGGCGCTGCCCGAGAACGGCGCGCCGGGCGGCTTCCCCGCCCTGCCTCCGCTTCCGGCCGAAAAGGAGCGGGCCGCCCAGAGCGCTTCGGCCAGCCGCTTCAACGAGTCGAACGCGAAGAACATCCTAGGCTACATGGACGCGCACAAGCCGCGCGGCGAGGACGAGGCGGCTTTGACCGGCGCGGAGGAAGCTTCCTCCCCCGCCAAGAAAAAGAAGATGCAGAAGATCGGCCTCAAGGCCTCGACGTTCCAGCGCCTTCCTCAAAACCGGATCGAGGCGACGCGCGTGAAGAGCTCGCTCTCCGACTAGAGGAGCGCGCGGCCGCTCATCAGCCGCAGGCCGAAGGCGATCAGGAAGACGCCCGGAATCCAGGCGCGTCCGAAGCTCGACGCGATCGCGAGCGCGCCCAGGCCGATCGTGTAGTCGAGCATCGGCCCGCCGTGAAAAACCTTGGTGCGCGCGCTTTTCCAGAATAGCCAGCCGTAGCCGAGGACGGTCAGGGCCACGAAGTGGGCGAAATAGAACGCGCTCCACGAGCTGGCGGACACCTGAATCGGCACCGGTCCGCCGGAGCTCAAGAGGACGTAGAGGGCCGCCAGCGCCTGGATCAGGCCGAAGACGGCGAACAGCCGGCCCAGGAAGAGGCGCTGAGCGACCGGGCCGTCCTTAGGCATCCTTGAGCGCCTGCTCGAGCGCGGCGACGGTCCGGTCCGCGTCCTGGACGGTCCAGCACAGCGGGGGCTGCACGCGCAACGTGTTCCCCTCCAGGCCGCCCTTGCCGACGAGCACCCCCTGGTCCTTCATCGACTCGACGACGCGGACCGTGAGGTCGGGCGCGAACGCCTTGGACTTCTTGTCCTTGACGAGCTCGACGCCGATCATCAGTCCCATGCCGCGCACGTCGCCGACGCGCTCGTCGCGCTGCTGGAGCTTGCGCAGGCCCGAGAGCAGGCGGTCGCCCACCTTCTTCGAGTTGCCCGCGAGGTCGTCCTTCTCGACGACGTCCATCACGGCGTCCGCCGCGGCGATCGCCATCGGGCCGCCGCCGAACGTGTTGTAGTGGAGGACGCCCTTCATCGAGTCGGCGATCGCCTTCGTCGTGATGATCGCGCCGATCGGGTAGCCGTTGCCGAGGCCCTTCGCCATGACGATGATATCCGGCTTCGCGTTCCAGTGCTTGATGCCGAAGTAGTGCTCGCCCGTGCGGCCGACGCCGGCCTGGACCTCGTCGCAGATGAACAGTCCGCCGTGCGCGCGGACCATCTCCGCGGCCGCCGCAAAGTAGTCGCGGCCCGGCGTGATCAGGCCCCCGACGCCCATGATCGTCTCGGCGTAGAAGCCCGCGAGCTTGCCTTGGGTCGAGGTCTTCAGGGTCTGCTCGAGGCCCTTGAGCGCGGTCTTCGTGCTCTGCTCCGCGGTGCCGTCGAAGCGGTACGCGTAGTCCGTCGGCGTGAACGAGACGCCGGCGGGATACGGCGCCTGGTTGCGCCAGTTGTGCTGGCCCGTCAGCGCCGTCGTGAGCAAGGTGCGGCCGTGGTAGGAGCGCTGGACCGCGACGAAATCGTGGCGGCCGGTGTACGTCTTCGCGACGAAAGCCGCCATCTCGTTGGCCTCCGAGCCGGAGTTCGTGAAGAAGCAGACCTCCATGTCGGGGTTGACGGTCTTCGCCTTGTCGGCGAGGCGCTTGGCGAACGCGCCGACCGAGGGATGAAGGTACAGCGGCGGGTTATGCTGGAGCTTGTCGATCTGGGCCTTGAGCTTATTGACGAAGTGCGGATGGCTGTGGCCGATGGAGACGGTCGCGACGCCGGCGAAGCCGTCGAGGTACTCCTTGCCGTTCTCGTCGTAGAGGAACTGCATCTTGCCCTCGACGATCTGGATCGGCTTGGCGAACATGGGGCCGGGCAGCGGCATGAGGTGCGCGGCGCGCACGGCGGCGACGTCCGGGGCGGCGGTCTTGGGGGTCTTGGGCGCGGCGGCGGCGATCTTGGGGCTCATGCGGTTTTCCTCCGAAATTGAGCGTCGAGCGACAAAGCGAGGCACAGCCCGGCCCCGGACAGCAGGCCGTCCATCAGGTTGACCGGCGACGGCAGAAAGGAGACGGGGCTCCAGTGCCCTTTCCCGTAGGCCGGGACGGCCCACAGCAGGAATTGGAGCAGCTTGTAGGCCGTGAGGGAGCCGAGGACCGCGGCCAACGCGCCGCGCCAGGGCGCCGTCTGAGAGGCGAACGCGCCCAAGGCGGCGATGGTGCCCCAAATGCCGACGACGTAGATTAGCTTGACCGCGCTCTCCCACTGGAAAGTCCCGGGCAGGCCGCGGGGCATTCCCCACCCGGAATAGCGCGTGAGCACGGTCATGACCAGCCCGATTGCGAGCATGGGGCCGAGAAAGCCGACCAAGGCGGTCGAGGCCCGCCGTCCGGCGGCCGCGCCGATGGCGGCATAGAAGAGCGCGGTGTAGAACGCGATGGGAAAGAACTGCGGGCCGTAGGGGCCGCGCAGCCAGCCTTCGGCGCCGAGGCGGTCCGCCGCGGTCGTCAGGACGTGAGCGAGGACGGCGCCGAAGAATCCGGCCGTCCCCCCTCCCACGATCGCGGCGAAAGGTGTCACGGGATCAATACAGGTTCGAGGCGCGGCTCTGGCCCGTGTAGTCGAGGAACACGGTCTTCTGCTCGGTGAAGAAGTGCAGGCCGTCCTTCGCCATCTCGCGCTCGCCGACGCCGGAGCCCTTCACGCCGCCGAACGGGACCTGCGCCTCGCCGCCGATCGTCGGGCTGTTGAGGTGGATCATGCCGGCTTCCATCCCCTCGACGAATTTCATCGCCAAGGTCATATCTTGCCCATAGAACGCGGAGGTGAGGCCGAAGGGGCTGTCGTTGGCCAGCTCCAGGGCCTGCTCGAAGGTCTTGGCGCGGGCCACGGACAGAACCGGCCCGAAGATCTCCTCCTGCCACAGCCGCGCCTTGGGCTTGACGCCCTCGAAGACGGTCGGCTCGACGAAGAAGCCGTGCTTGAGATCGCCGTCCTTGAGCTGACGGCCGCCGCAGAGGAGCTTGGCCTCCTTCTTGCCGATCTCGATGTACTTCAAGTCGGTCTCGAGCTGGGCCGCGTCGATGGCCGGGCCCATCGTGACCGTCGAGTCCATGCCGTTGCCGACCTTGATCTTCTTGACCTCGGCGAGCAGCAGGCCCATGAACTCGTCGTAGATTTCGTCCCCGAGAATCAAACGGGAGGTGGCCGTGCAGCGCTGACCGGTCGAGCCGAAGGCGCCCTTCATGACGCCGCCCAGGGCCAGCTTCAGGTCCGCGTCGTTCCAGACGACGGCCGGGTTCTTGCCGCCCATCTCGCAGGTCACCTTGGCGCCGCGCTTGCCGCACAGTTGGTGCACGTGCTGCCCGACCGCGTTGGAGCCCGTGAAGGACACGGCTTTGAGGCGCGGGTCCTCGATCAAGGTGTCGCCGAAGGATTCGGGCTCGCCGAGGACCAAGTTCAGAACGCCGGGCGGCAGGCCCGCCTCCTCGAAGATCTTGCAGATCTCGACGGCCATCGCCGGGACGCTCGAGGCGGCCTTGAGCACGACGGCGTTGCCCGCGACGAGCGCCGGCGCCGTCTTCCAGACCGGGATCGCCCATGGGAAGTTCCACGGCGTGATGATCGAGACGACTCCGAGGGGCTCGCGGAGCGTGTAGAGGAAATTGCCGGGCAGCTCGGACGGGGAGCTGGTCCCCATATAGCGCATGCCCTCGCCGGCGTACCAGTCGATGAGGGTCGTGCCCTTGTCCATCTCGCCCTTGGCTTCGGAGAGAATCTTTCCCTGCTCGCGGGTCATCAATGCCGCGAGTTCATCGCGGCGGCGGCGAGCGATCTCCGCCGCCCGGGCCAGCACGCGTCCGCGCTGGGGCGCCGGGGTCTTCGCCCACCCCGCGGCGGCCTTCTGGGCGGCATCGATGGCGCGGACGGCGTCGGCCTTGCTCGCGTTCTTAAATCGCGCCACCACGTCGCGCGTGTCGGCCGGATTGACGGAGTCGACCACGCCGGCGTGCGAGCCTTCCACCCATTTCCCGCCGATGTACTGCTTCAAAACGGACGTTTCGGGGGTCGACTTCGTCGCGGTGGGGGTCATGACGGGATTATATCAATTGCTCGACGGGCGGGAAGACCGGTTTTATGACCGAAAATGGAACTTTATTCGACCTGCGAGCGCCCGCCGCCGGCTCAAGGGTCGAGCGGCCGGCGCTGCTCGAAGTAGTTCGGCCCGAACAGCGGCGCGAAGTAATGCTCGTTGCGCGCGGTCGAAGGCCCGGAGCCGTCGGGGAGGCGAAGGATGCCGCGAGGGCCGCGGCGGGTGACGTAGCCCGCGAGGACGTACGTCGTCGGCTCGGGCGCGCGCGCCTGGCGCTGCGCCTCGAGGCGCGTCAGATAGGCGATGCTGTCGCGCAAGGCCGCCTCGCTGCGGCGCTTCTCCTCGGCTTGCGCGGCGAGGCGCCGGGAATCCGCGAGGGCCGCCTTCTCCTTGCGCGTGATCCACAGTCCCTCGTCCTCGACGTAGCCGCGAGCGAGCATCGCCGCGTCGCGGCCGAGCCAATACCCGCCGACCTTCTCCTCGCCGAGGAAGGCGTGAGCCGCCGCATGGTCTGGCGCCGCGTCGATCGCCCGCCGGGCGGCGGCGCGCGCGGAGGCGTCGAGGCCGCGCTCGCGCGCCCATTGAGACAGCTCCCAGAAGCCGGAGGCGTCGCCGGGCTTGAGCGCGCGTTCCCGGGCGCGGTACTCGGTTTCACCGGTCGCGCCCGGCAGGGCCGCCGTGATCTCGTTTTCATCGAGGCCGATCTCGCCTTGATCGACGCCGATCCAGGCAGCGCCGTCCTCGCGCCGCAGAAAGACCCCCCGGACCTCCTGCCCGTTCTCGAGCCGGATCAAGACGCCGGAGCCCTGCCGCGGCAAGGTGTAGGAGACGTCGGGACCCGGCGGGGAGGCTACGGCCGAGGCGGCGAGGCCGAAGGCCAGCGCGGCGGCAGAGAACCCGCTCATGACGACAGTATAACCCCGGAACCCCGAAACGGCCAGCCCTGGGAAGGGCCTAGAACGCGCGCGGCGTGCGCTTCAAGAACTTCCCGTGGCTGGTCTTCCCCGCCCACTTCCCGCCTTCCACCATCGCGACGCCGCGCGAGAACACGTCGCGGATCGAGCCCTTGACCGTCACGCCCTCGTACGGATTATAGTCGGCGGCGCTGTGGTGATTCTTCGTCGAGAACGTGTGCGGCTTGTTCGGGTCGAGGATCACGATGTCGGCGTCGGCGCCCGGGTTCAAGTGCCCCTTGCGCGGGTACAGGCCGAACAGCTTGGCGGGGTTGGCCGACGTGATCTCGACGAAGCGGTTCTCGGTGATCTTCCCCTTCTGGACCGCGTCCCAGAGCAGGAGCATGCGGTATTCGACGCCCGGGGCGCCGTTGGGTATTTTCGCGAAGCTCGACTTGCCGAGCTCCTTGCCGGGCTGGTTGGGCTTGGCCTTCATGCAGAACGAGCAGTGGTCCGTGGACACGACCTGCAGGTCGTTGCGCACGAGCCCGTTCCACAGGCGGTCGGAGTTGCCCACAGGACGCAGCGGCGGCGACATGACGAACTTGGCGCCTTCAAAGCCCGGGCGCCGGTAGTCGTCCTCGGACAAGTAGAGATACTGCGGGCAGGTCTCCGCGAACACCGGCAGGCCGCGCGCTCTCGCGGCGCGGACTTCCTCCATCGCGTCGCCCGCGGATAGATGCACGAAGTAAATCGGCACGCCGGCCATCTCGGCCATGGCGATCGCGCGGTGCGTGGCCTCGGCCTCGGCGGTCATCGGGCGCGTGAGCGCGTGCCACTCGGGGCTGGTTTTGCCTTCGGCGATGGCTTTTTCGATCAGCACATCGATCACCGAACCGTTTTCCGCGTGCATGCAGATCATGCCGCCGTTGTCTCGCGTGCGCATCAAGGCGCGGAAGATCGTCGTGTCGTCCGACATGAAGATGCCGGGGTAGGCCATGAACAGCTTGAAGGAGGCGACGCCCTCGTCGACGATCTTGTCCATCTCCTTTTGCTGCTTCTCCGGGAAATCCGTCACGATCATGTGGAAGCCGTAGTCGACGGCGGACTTGCCGGCGGCCTTCTTGTGCCAGGTGTCGAGGGCGTGGCGGAAGGTCTCGCCTTTCTTCTGGATCGCGAAGTCCACGACGGACGTGGTGCCGCCGAAGATCGCGGCGGTGGAGCCGGTGGTGAAGTCGTCGATCGTGGTGGCACCCATGAAGGGCATGTCGAAGTGCGTGTGGACATCGATCCCGCCGGGGATGACGATCTTGCCGCGCGCGTCGACGACGTTCTTGGCGGGCTCCGCGATCTTGCCGACGGAGACGACCTTGCCGCCCACGACGCCGATGTCTCCGATGAAGGTGTCCGACGCGGAGACGATCGTTCCGCCCTTGACGATCAGATCATATGGCATAGCGTTCCTCTTTTTCCCAGGCCATCAGGCCCCAGTAGATCGCGAAGGACAGGCCGAAGCTGATGAACCAGGCGTAGTGGTAGAGCGAGATCCAGAAGGGTGCTACCGTCGCGATCTTGATCGTGCCGAGGAAGCCCGGGAGGACCGGCAGGCAGGACAGGACGAGGGCGACGAGCGCGCGACCGTTCACGCCGCCCGCGTACCAGTATTCCCCGTTTTTCTCATACAGCTCGCGCACGTTGAGCTTCGCGCCGCGCAGGATGTAGTAGTCGCAGATCAGGATGCCGCCGATCGATCCCAAGAGGGACGAGTAGGCGATGAGCCACGTGAAGATGTAGCCCGACGGGTCGCTGATCAGCTTCCAGGGCTGGATCAGGATGCCGATGATGCCGGTGATGTAGCCGCCGCGCCGGAAGTCGATCTTCTCGGGCCACAGGTGCGCGAAGTCGTTGGCCGGGCCGACGACGTTCGCGGCGATGTTCGTCGCGAGCGTCGCGAGGCACAGCGAGATCAGCGCGATCGCGAGCACGAGCGGGTTCTTGAACTTCGCGATGAGGTCGACCGGGTCCCAGATCGTCTGGCCGTAGATGACCACGGTCGCGGAGGTGACGGCGACGCCGATGAAGCTGTAGAGGCCCATCGTCGTCGGCAGGCCGAGGGCCTGGCCCATCATCTGGTCCTTCTGCGACTTCGCGTAGCGCGAGAAGTCCGGGATGTTGAGCGACAAGGTCGCCCAGAAGCCGATCATGCCGGTCAGCGCCGGGAAGAAGAACGGCCAGAACCCGCCCGCTTTAGGCTGGCCCGGCGCGAAGGCCGACGGAGTCGAGAGCATCTGGCCGAAGCCGCCGGCCTGGACGTAGGCCCACCCGAGCAGCGCCAGGCCCAGCGCGATCAGGAGCGGCGCCTTGATGTTCAGCAGGACGCGGATCGACTCGACGCCCTTGTAGATCACGAACATGTTGATCGCCCAGAAGAACAGGAAGCAGCCCCACTGGCCCGCGTTGAGGCCCTCGAAGACGGGCGCCGCCGAGAGCATCGCCGGGTAATAAATGCCGAGCAGCTTGTAGATCGCGGCGCCGCCGATCCAGGCCTGGATGCCGAACCAGCCGCAGGCGACGAGGGCCCGCAAGACCGCCGGGACGTTGGCCCCCAGAATGCCGAAGGCGGGCCTGCAGTACACGGGGTATGGGATGCCGTACTTCGTGCCCGCATGCGCGTTGAGGATCATCGGCAGCAGCACGATGACGTTTCCGAGGAAGATGGTCAGGACGGCCTGATACCAGTTCATCCCCTCGGAGATCAGGGACGAGGCGAGCATGTACGTCGGAATGCACGCGCTCATGCTGATCCACAGTACGGCGATGTCCTTCGTGGCCCAGGTGCGCTCCCCTTTGCGCGTCGGAGCGATGTCCTTGTTCCAGTACGGGGACTTCGTGATGGGCTCGGAGTGGTCGTGGATCTCCGAGTCCATCAGCGCGTCGAAGATCTTCTTCCTCACGGCAGCTGCTGGGTGAGCTCGCCGTACGTCTCCGGCCGGCGGTCGCGGAAGAACTGCCACACCTTGCGGACCTCGAGAATCTGGTCGAAGTCGAGGTCGGCGATCACGATCTCCGTCTTATTGTGGGAGCCGACCGCGAGCATCTGGCCGCGGGGATCGCAGAAGTAGGACTGGCCGTAGAACTCGCCGATGTTCCAAGGGCCTTCCTTGCCGACGCGATTGGAGGCGCCGACGAAATACTGGTTGGCCACCGCGTGCGCCGGCTGCTCGAGCTTCCAGAGGTACTCCGACAGGCCCTTTACCGTGGCCGACGGGTTGAAGACGATCTCAGCGCCATTGAGGCCCAGGATGCGGGCGCCGTCGGGGAAGTGGCGGTCGTAGCAGATGTACACGCCGACCTTCGCGTATCGAGTCTGGAACACGGGGTAGCCGAGGTTGCCGGGCTTGAAGTAGAACTTCTCCCAGAAGCCGGGGCCGCAGTGCGGGATGTGGTTCTTGCGGTAGATGCCCGCGATCGAGCCGTCCGCGTCGATGACGGCGGCGGTGTGGAAGTAGGTGCCGGTCGAGGGCGTCTCGTAGATCGGGGAGACGATGACCATCTGGTGCTTCTTCGCGAGCTCCTGCATGAGGGTCGTGGTCGGGCCGGGGATCGTCTCGGCGGTGTCGTACCACTTCGTCTCCTGCTCAGCGCAGAAGTACGGGCCGTAGAAGATCTCCTGGAGGCTCAGCATCTGCACGCCCTTTTTGGCGGCCTTCTCGATCAAGTCCACGTGCTTGTCGATCATGTTCTTCTTGATCTGCTTCAGCGTGTACTTGGGCGTCTGCCAGTCGCACGACGCCTGGATGAGACCGCACTTGACGATTCGAGCCATCGGGTGTTCCTCCGCGAAAACGGCCTATATGAGTGAAATTCTAACAGAAAACGGCCTGTTTCCACTCCGCAAAAAAGAGGAGGGCGCCCCTCGCGGGGCGCCCTCACGGACGACGCGCGGCGCGTTCAGCGGCAGTACTTCTTCGAGTTCGCCTTGACGAGCGCCGCGTCCCGCTCCTTCGCGCTGTTCGGCTGCTTCGGATGGCGCAGGACCGTGCCGCCCTTCGGGTAATAGCGGAGCTCGTACTTCGCGTTCTTGGGCGCGGTCGCGATGAAGTTCCCGACCCACGTCGGATAGCGGCAGTTGATGAACTGCTTGAGGCTCTCCGCCGTGTTCTTCCAGCGCTTCTCGTTCGCGGCGACGTACGACCAGGGCTGCCAGCTCGCGTCGTAGTAGAGCACCCAGTAGTCGTTCTTCATGTCGATGTCGGAGAGGTCTTCCTTGAGGTAGACCTGCTCCTTGGTCTTGTCGTTCATCAAGGTCGGGATCTTCGTCTTCTGCGGCTC
>JBBQVX010000085.1:0-16539 GCA_038211115.1 Elusimicrobiota bacterium
TCCTAGGACCTACCCCTGCAGGTCTATTGACCTAGAAACCGTCCCGTGCTAGAATCGGGACGTGAGACAACTGCTCCCGGCGCTCGTTGTGGCGGTCGTCGGTTTCTCGTCGGCGCACGCGGATCCCGCGAAGCCCTTCTCGAATAAATCGTTCGGCGACGGCGGCGGCTACAAGCACCCCGACGCCGACGTCGGGCAGTACTTCGAGACCAAGCCCGATCAGGCCACGGACCAGAAGCCCGCCGAGTTGAAGCCCGGGACGCCTCCGCTCCCGGCGAAGGCCTCGCCCGAGATCCGCCCGATCGCTTTAGTCCCGTCCCGCCCGCGTCCCAGGCCGTTCGGCGGCGCGAAGTCCGACGCCCCGAGCCGCCTCGCGTCGGCCCGTTCCGAAGAGACGCCGAAAAATCTCTCCATAGCGAAAGCGGACCCGACGTCAGCGGATGATGCCGCCAGCGAGGATGCGCGGCGCGATTACGAGTCGCGGCTGTTCGGCGCCGTCCCCGGACCCCGCCGCCCGGAGCTGTCCGGCGCCGAGGAGAAGGCTCCCGCCGCGTCGTTCCTGTCCGCCGTGCCGAGCGAGGGTATGCTGTTCGTCTCGCTGGAGCTCGACGCCAAGGAGGCCTCGTCCCTGCGCGACGCGGTCGCCGGTCTCGGCGCCGCCGCGGCCTTCCGCCCCGATTCACGCTTCCAGCCGATGCCCGGCGAAGGGGGCTCGGTCCGGATCAGCGGCTGGCTCCCGGCCTCCCGTCTCGGCGACGCGATCGCGCGTCCCGGCGTCAAGCGCGTCGCGGTCGAGCGCGGCTCCCGGCCTGCGCCGGATGAGCGCGTGACCGGGGACTATCTGATGAAGCTGCGCGTGAACGACGCCGCTCATCCCGACGAATCGATCGCGGCGGGCGTGCGCGAGATGAGCGCCCGGACCGGCTTCAAGCTCGAGCGCGTGCTCGGCTTCGAGACGATTCCGGGCGGCGGTCCCACCGCGCTCGTGTCCGGACGCATGCCGGTCTCGCAGTTATCGCGCGCCCTGAGCCTGCCCGGGGTCCTCGACGTCTCGTCGACCATTCCCGTCGCGGGGGTCTCCTCTTCCGACGCGGTCTACGCGGCTCGCAAGCAGGGCTTCTTTAAGTTCGTGTGGTCGCGGAGCCTGTGGCTGATCCTGCTGACCGTGCTGCTCGCCCTGCCCACGATCGGCGACGTCGTCAAGAGCGGCTTGTCCGTGTTCGTCCCCTACCGCTGACCGCCTGCATTTCATAGAATCGCGCACATGGGTGCCAAGGCACGTTTGCCGGTCTTATTCGCGTTCGCGGCGGCCGCCGGGCTCGCGGGGGAGACCCTCCTGCTCGCCGAGCGCCATTGCTCGCGCCTCGAAGCCTCCTTGCGCGACGATTTCCGCGTCGTGCTGTTCACGCGGCCGTCTCTGGAGGAGGCGCGCGCGAAGGTGCTCGAGGAGAAGCTTCGCGCGACCCCTGAAGTCGCGGATGTGCGCTTCATCCCGGCGGACGAGGCTCTCGCCGCGCTCAAGCGCGACGATCCGGAGCTCGCGGAATCGGTGGCGCTCGTCGGCGACAATCCGTTGCCCGCGGCCTTCGAGGTCCGCCTCTCGCCGGAGTCCCTGACGCATCTCAGCGCGTGGATCGACGGCGCCCAGCGGCTGGCCGATTGGTCGGACCTTCGCTACAAGCCGGGGCAGGTTCAGGCGATCCTGCGGCTGCGCTTCTACGCCCATCTGCTGCGCATGACGCTGAGCACGCTCGTCTGCCTCCTCGCCGCCGTCGCCCTGGGCGCCTTGAGCTCCTCGGTCCGGCCGCGGACGGCGCCGACCGTCTGGTCGGCGGCCGGAGGCGCGCTCGGCGCCCTGATCGCGATCGCGATCTCGTGGCCGCTGCACCGCGACGAGTTGCTGTGGGCGTGGCCGCAGCCGACGGCGCAGCTTTGCCTTCTCGCGGCGTGCGCGACTCTCGGGTGGTCCTTGTCGCTATGGCGCGGCGAAGCCTGATTTTCGCCGGCGTGCTCGCGCTGTGCGCCGCTCCGGCGTCCGCCCAGCTCAAGGCCAAGCGCCAGGAGCTCTCGCGTATCCAAGGCGAGCTCAAGCAGACCTTGCGGGAGCTGCAGGAGCTGCGGGACGCGGAAAAGGAGCTCGGCGCCGACGTCAAAGGCCTCGAAAGCCGGGACGTGCAGTCGCGCAAGCGCGTCGACGCGCTTCAGTCCGACATCCGGCGCGCGGAATCCAGGCGCGCGGACCTGAAGTCCCGACTCGACGCGGCGAAGAGCGTGGCCGGCTACTGGTCGGCGGCGATCGCGTCCGAGGCCGCCCGGCACGTCGCCTTCGCGGCCGCCCGGTCCGAGTCCTACGGCACCCGCGAGCTCTGGGCCGAGCAGTTCCGCCGCTCCGCGATCGTCGAGAAGGCTCGCCACCTGCGCGGCCTCCACGGCTTCCGCCTCAAGACGGAGGAGGCCGCGGTCGAGACGGGCCGCCGCGCTCACGATCTCGACGAGAGCCGCCGCCGCGCTTTGAGCGAACGCGACGGCCGCCGGCGCGAGTACGAGGAGAAGAAGGCCGCTCTCGAGGAGACGCAGGTGAAGGTCGCCGCCGCGGCGCGGCGGGCGAAGGAGCTCGAGGAATCGGCGAAGGCGATGGCCGTCCTGCTCGAGAAGCTCGGCAAGGCGGGCAAGTACCGGAAGCCGCCGCCGGGCGCGGTCGCCCGGCTCGAGCTCCCCAAGCACTCGCTGCCGTGGCCCGTCGAGGGCCCGGTGCTCCGACCGTTCGGCCGCGAGCGCGACGCGCAGCTCGGCACGTGGACCGTGCGGCAGGGCGTCGTCTTCGCCTCGGCCGCCGGCTCAGCCGTCGGCGCGATCGCACCCGGCAGCGTGATCTTCGCGGGCCCGTTCCGCTCGTACGGCAAGGTCGTGATCGTGGATCACGGCGGCGGCTTCTTCAGCGTCTACGGCGAGCTCGCCGAAATCGTCAAGGAGAAGGGCGACGCCGTCCGGTCCGGTGAGAAGCTCGCGAGCGCGGGCGAACGCGTGTATCTCGAGGTCCGCCGAGGCGCGGAGGCCTTGGACCCCGCCGAATGGTTGAAAAAGAAATGAAGCAGCAAGGAGCGTCATGAACCGTCTTTTGATCGCGGCCGTCTTCGCCGCCTGCGTCGCCGTCCGTCCCGCCCGCGCGGCGAACACGGACAAGACCTACGAGCAGCTCAAGCTTCTCGTGGACGTCCTCGGCTTCGTACAAGACAACTACGTGGACGAGCCGGAGACGCAAAAGCTGATCTACGGAGCCGCGACCGGCATGGTCCGCACGCTCGATCCGTACTCGCAGTTCATGGAGCCGGAGGTCCATCGCGAGATGAAGACCGAGACGGAAGGCCAGTTCGGCGGCGTCGGGCTGCGCCTGACGCTTCAGGACGACTGGCTGACCGTGCAGACGCCGATGCCCGGGTCCCCGGCCTATCGGCTGGGCGTTTTGCCCAATGACCGCGTCGTCGAAATCGACGGCGCCGCGACGAAGGACATGACGATGTCCGACGCCCTGCGCCTGCTGCGCGGCTCTCCCGGGACCAAGGTCAAGCTCCGGCTTGAGCGCTCCACCGATGAGAAGGAGCATGGGGACGGGGCGGACTGGAAGACGGTGAACGTCGAGATCACGCGCGAGCTCGTGAAGATCGAGTCGACGCTGTCGATGAAGCTCGACGGCGGCGTCGGCTACCTGCGCATCGCCGAATTCAGCGCGAAGACCTCCGATGACGCGGCGGACGCGCTCAAGAAGCTCAAGAAGGACGGGGCGACGAGCCTCATTCTCGACCTGCGCAACAACCCGGGCGGCCTCCTGTCCGCAGGCGTCGAGATCGCGTCGACGTTCCTCGGCGAGGGCAAGCTCGTCGTGTACACGCAGGGCCGCAAGCCCGACAGCCGCCAGGACTTCACCGCGGGCGCGAAGGCCCCTTACCCGACGTTGCCGCTCGTCGTGCTCATCAACGGCGGCTCGGCGTCGGCGTCCGAGATCGTCGCGGGCGCGATGCAGGACCACAAGCGCGCGGTCGTCGTCGGCGAGCGCAGCTTCGGCAAGGCGAGCGTGCAGTCTTTGATCCCGCTGCCGGACGGCTCGGGGCTGCGCCTGACCGTCGCGCGCTACTATACGCCCGCGGGCCGCTCGATCCACCGCGACGAGAAGAACAAGACGGGCGGCATCGTGCCGGACATCGTCGTGCCCGTCACTCCCGAGGCCGAGGCAAAGCTCTACGCGCAATGGGAGATGATCTACGCGAAGGACAAGAAGCCGCGCTCCGTGGTCAAGGCCGAGGAGATGGTTCGTGACGAGGCGCTGGACCGCGCGGTCGAGCTGCTGAAGGCGCGTGAAGTGCTCGGAGCGCTCAAGCGCGAAGGGTGAGGATTCTCGGGCTCGAGACTTCCTGCGACGACACCTCGGCCGCCGTGGTCGAGGACGGGCGCCTGCGCTCGAACGTCGTGTCCTCGCAGACGGCGCTGCACGCGCCGTACCGCGGCGTCGTGCCCGAACTCGCCGCGCGCGCGCACCTCCACAACATGATGCCCGCAGTCGCCCGCGCGCTGAAGGAGGCGGGCCGCGGGAGGATCGACGCGGTCGCGTACACGCGCGGCCCCGGCCTCATGGGCCCGCTCCTGATCGGCAAGGTCGCGGCGGTGACGCTCGCGCGGCTCATGAAGGTTCCCGCCGTCGGCGTCAACCATCTCGAGGGGCACGTGCTCGCCGCCGAGCTCGAGCATACGCTGCGGTGGCCCATCATGGCCCTCATCGTCTCGGGCGGGCATACCGATCTCGTGCTGGCGAAGGCGCCGGGGCGCTACCGCGTGCTCGGCCGCACGCGCGACGACGCCGCGGGCGAGGCCTACGACAAGGTCGCGCGCCTACTCGGGCTCGGCTATCCGGGCGGCCCCGAAATCGACAAGCGCGCCGCGAAGGGCAATCCCGCGGCCGTCGCGTTCCCGCGGCCGCGCATGCCGGGCACTTGGGATTTCTCGTTCTCGGGCCTCAAGACCTCGGTGCTCTACCTGCTCAAGGGGCGCAAGCCGAAAGGCCGCGAGCTCGACGACCTGTGCGCGTCGTTCCAGGAGGCCGTCGCGGAGACGCTCGTCGACAAGACGGTGGCGGCCGCGAAAAAATTCAAGACGAGAGACATCGTCCTCGGCGGCGGAGTCGCGGCCAACTCGCGCCTGCGCGCGCTGATGACCGATCGCGGGACGGCCGCCGGCTTCGCGGTGCGGCTTCCCGCGCGCGCTCTCTGCACCGACAACGCCGCGATGATCGCGCACGCCGCCGGCCGCTATCTCGCGGCGGGCCGCCGCGCGGCCGGGGGCGCGTGCGATCCCAATCTGCCGCTGCGCAGCTGGGGATGAGCGCTTGAGCCGGAAGAACAAGGAGGCGAAGGCGCCCGCGGCGTCGCTCGCGCACTGGACGGCCCCGGTCGGCGTCGCCCTCGCGGTCGCGGGAACCGCGCTCCTCTTCAGCCGCGACTTCGCGCTCGCCTTCTTCTTCCCGAAACTCATCGTCCTCTGCGCCGGCGTTTGGCTGGCGTCGGCCGGCCTCGCCGCCTCCGCATACAGGCCCTTCCGGACGCAGCTCGACGCGCCGCTGGCCGCCCTGCTGCTCGTCATGGCTCTGAGCACCGCCGCGTCCACGGACCGCTGGCTGAGCCTTCTCGGCGCGGAGGACCACATGTTCGGCCTGTGGGTCACGGCCGTGCTGGCGTCGGTGTATTGGCTGGCCGTCCGGTCCGCGCCCGGCCGGGAGACGATCCTGTTGAAGACGGCGCTCGTCGCCTACGGCCTCGCGGGCTTCTACGCCGTTCTGCAGGCAGCCGGGCTCGAGCCCTTCGCGGGCATGCCCGTGCTTGCGAACGGCCGCGCGTACTCGACCTTGGGAAGCCCGGTCGCGCTCGGCGAGCTCATGACGCTCGCTTTGCCCCTGGCGCTCTACTGGATCCGGGCCAGGAGCGGCGAGGCGGTTGGATGGGCCTGCCTGGCGGCGATTGTGGGCGGCCTGCTGGCCTCGATCTCTCGCGGTGCGTGGCTGAGCTCCGCCGTCGTTTGCGGAATTTATCTGGCCTGCGAACCCGGCCGGCCGTCGCTGTGGAAGAATCCCCGGCGCCTGGCGCTCTCCGGTCTCGCCGTATTGGTTCTGCTCGCGGCGTCCGCCGTGACGCTGAAGCGGCGTCCGGTCTCGGCGGGGGACGGCGGCCGGACTTTGATCTGGCGCTCCGCGTGGGAGCTTTTCAAGGAACGGCCGACGCTGGGGTGGGGCGTGAACACGTTCGCCTTGACGAGCCGCCTCAAGAGGACGGCCGAGGCCGTGCGCCTATCCTCGGTCCGGGAGATTCCGGGGCACGCGCACGACGACTTCCTTCACGCGCTGGCCACCGCGGGCGTTCTCGGCCTCGGCGCGTATCTGTGGCTGTGCGCGGCGCTCGTGCTGGCCGCGCTGCGAGCCGTCCGGGACCCGGAGCGGCCGTGGGCGCTCGCGCTCGCGTGCGGCCTGCTCGGCCTCTTCCTGAACATGAAGGTCAACCCGGTGCCCCTCGAGGCGCTCGCCGGCGCCGCGTTCTTCGCGGCCCTGCTCGCGGACCGTTCTTCCGCCGCGCTTTCGGGGCGCCGCGGGAGCCTCCCGGCGCTCGCCGCCGCCACCGCGTCCCTGCTCCTGGTCGGCCGCATGGCGGCGGCCGAGATCGCGAAGAGCTCCGCGGAGCGCTTCGCGGCGGGCGGACGCTATGACCTGGCGGCGCGGGAAAGCGCGCGGGCGGTTCGCGACAATCCGTGGGAGATGAGCTACCGTCTCGACTACATCAACGCCCTCGCAGCACTCTCGTCCCGTCTGGCGCCGCCGTCCGCGCGCAACGAGGAGCTCCTCGAGACCGCGCTCGGCACGGCGCGCGAGGGTCTGCGCCTCCATCCGCGCCATCCGGACGCGCACTACGGTGAAGGCATCGTGCTCCTTAATCTCGCCTACCTGCACCTGTCCCTGACCGGCGCGCTCGGCGATCTGGAGCCCGCGCGGCAGTCCCTGGACCGCTCTCTGTCCCTGGACGCGACGTACGTCCCCACTCTTCAGGCCCGGCGCGTCGTCGCCGAAGGCCTCGCAGACGCGAAGACCGCCGCGGAAATGACGCGCCGGATCCTCCTGATCCAGGACGCGGCCGCCCCCATGAAGGAGCGGATTCAGGGAACCGGCGCGGACGATTCGTTCACGCGCCCGTAATCATTCCCGCGCGTTCGAAAGCTATAATGCGCGCCATGCGACTTTCGCGGGCGCCGCTCGCCGTCCTGCTGACGCTGGCGCTTTTCCCGGCGAACGCCCATGCGGCGTTCGAGGACGCGGGCTTCGGCCCCCGCGACATCGCGATGGGGGGCGCCTTCTGCGCCGTCACCGACGACCCCGGAGTGCTCGCCTACAATCCGGCGGCGCTCGGCCAGGCGACGGCCATCGAGACCACCGCGGCGTATATGCGCCAGTATCAGATCCCGTCGGGCCGCTCGGACCGGGACTCGACGCGCGCGGCCGTCGTGGTTCCGATGCGGCAGTCGGTCCTCAACGGCGGCCTCGGCTTCGACGTGCGCTACGATCGCCGCACGAACATCGGCGGCGACCGCGCGATCGGCGTCATGTACGGTACGCGGGGCCTGCTCGAGCGCGAAAGCGGCGGACTCGATTTCGGCGGCGGCATCAAGCTTCTGTCCACCTCGTTCGACGCGGGCGGGAAGACGGGCACCCACTTGGCTCTCGACCTCGGCGCGCTCTATCACTTCTCCGAGCGCTTCGCGGTCGGAGCGTCGCTGCTCAACTTCGGCAGCCCCAAATTCTCGGGCGATAGGGCGCCGCTCGCGTTCAAGGTGGGCGTGGCCGAGCAGCTGCGCGGGGTGATCTTCGCGGCCGACGTCACCAAGCGCGAGAATTCGATGAGCGGTACGGGCCAGCACACGATGGCGCTCGGCTTCGAGCGCTGGTGGGCCCTCGCGCGGGCCGGGCAGATCGCCGTGCGCTCGGGCATGTCTCTCGGCGAAGGGACGCGCTCGTGGAGCTGGGGCTTGGGCTGGCGCGCTCTCGGCGCGCGCGTCGACTACGCGATGACGGTGCCGATGACCGGCGGCGGCACCGGGCACGGGCTGTCGTTGTCCGTGCGCTTTGGCCGGGCCGATCCGGAGGGGGAGTACGAGAAGCTCCTGTCGCAGGAGCTGCGCTATCGGCGCCAGCTCAGCGAGGCGCTCGAGGCGAGCTCGGTCAAGCAGTGGAAGCTCGCCGAGGAGCTCAATCGCCTGCGCGCCGAGATGGCGGCGCTGAGCAACGAGGTCGAGATGAAGCGCGCGTCCGCGGGCGACGCGCAGCGCAGGCTCCGGGAGCTCGAGGCGCGGCAGCGTAAAGCCTCGGAAAATTTCGAGAAGCTGAAGACCGAGCGCGAGAGCGCCGCTCACAACGCCCGCGTCCTGCTGTTCCAGGAAGACTGGCGCTCCTACCAGAAAGCGAAGCTCGCCGGCGCCGCGGATTCCGTTCTGCTCGAGCAGGTCGGGCGGATCCTGCGCGAGTACCGCGACGCGGGCGTCGACCTGAGTGAAGCCAGCCAGGAGCTTCGCCGCCTCCAGCGCGCGAAGTAGCACGTTCATATTTCTGAAAACAAACGCGCGCGCATCTCCCTTATACTGATCCCGTGGGCCACCTTCCGCCTGAAGACCTGAGCAGCGAGATCGAGCGTCTCTGGACGCGTCTTGCGAGCGCCTCCGCCGGAGCGGCGCCGCCTCCGTCCGCGCCGCCGACGGCGGGTGCTGAGCTCGCATGGGAAACGGTGGGCATGCTCAAGAACCAGCAGCGCCGCCGCGAGGCCGCGCTCGCCGAGGCCGTGGCGGCGAAGGACGAAGCCCTCAAGCACTGGCGCGAGCGCGCCGAGGCCTTCCAGTCCGAAGCCTCCGAGCTTCGCGCCCGCGCCGACGGCAGCGAGGAGCTCGGCTTCGCGCAGCTTCTCGACGCGCAGCGGCGCCTCGAGGACGCGGCCCGCACGCTCGAGCACGAGCGCACCGTGCACGAGGAAGAGCGCCGGGCCCTGCAGGCCGCGCTCGAAGAGGCGAAGGCCCGCTTCGTCGCCGAGGCCGCCCGGGCCCGCGACGCGGAGACCCGCTACAGCCGGCGCGAGACGCAGAACCTCATCGATCTGAAGGACGTCCAGGCGTCGGCCGAGCGCCGCCAGAACGAAGCGGCGCAAGCCGATGAGTCCGTGCGCGCGCTCAAAGGCAGCCTCTCCGAGGCGAAGAACGCGCTCGAGAAGACCTTGGCCGAACTCCTGCTCGAGCGCCATGAGCGCGTCCGCGTCGAGGAGGAGCGCGCGCGCGCGCTCAAGAAGACGGACGAAGTCGAGCGCCATTTCGCCGATCTCCAGAAGCTGTGGGAGGAAGAACGGGCGCAGTGGCGCGAGCTGTGGGACCGCGAGCGCTCGACGTGGGAAGCCCAGCGCCAGGAGCTCGCGCAGTGGGAAGAGACCTTGCGCCGCGAACGAGAGGCGTGGCACGGCGAGTTGCAGGAAAAAGAGAAGTCGCATCTCGTCTTCACGGACAGCCTCACGGGCAAGATCCGGGAGACGACCGTCGCCGCCGAGCAGGTCGCGAGCCGCATGCGCGCGCTCGAGAGCCGCGAGGAGCGCGACCGCGCCGTCGCGGCGCAGGCGAACGTCGAGGCCGGCCGCACCACTTCGCTGCGCGCTCGCCGTCTGCGCGCCGCCGCTCTGGCGTTCGCCGCCGCCGCCGTCGTCGCGGCCGCGTTCCCGGCCTGGCGCTGGGCGTCCGAATGGCGCTACGAGGCCGAAGCGACCTCGCCGGTCACGGCGCTCAATCCGACCGCGCTCGCCTTCGACGGGCGGCTGCTCTGGGTCGCCGATTGGGGGGGGCGCATCAGCGCCCTCGATCCCGCCGATCCCCGACGCGCCGTCCGCGAAGTCGCCGTGCCCGCCGGCGGCCTGTTCCGCCCGACGGCGCTGGCGTTCGGAGACGGCCGCATGTGGACGCTCGACGCGGCCCGCGCGCGCCTGTTGCGCGCGCAGGCGCTTCACCCGGAGACGGTGGTCGCGACGGTCCAGTCGCCGGGACCGGCGCCGACGGCCCTCGCTTTCGACGGGGCCAGCCTGTGGTCCTACGACGCGGCCAACCGCGCGCTGTACCGCCATGCCGGCGACGAAGCGACGTACCAGTCCTACCCTATAGAGGACGACGTGGTGCCCAACGCGATGGCCTGGGTCGACGGCCGGCTGTGGCTGCACGATACGAAGTCCCGCCGCATCATGATCTATGCTCTCGAGGGGGACCGCTTCGAGCTGAAGGAGAGCCATCCGGCCCCGGACGCCGCGACCGTCGGCTTCACGGTGCAGTCCGGTCCGGAGGGGCGGAGCGTGTGGGCTCTCGTCGGCCCGTCGGCGGATCGGGCTCAGCCCGCGCTGCTCCGTCTGAAGCTTCGGCGCCGAATGCCCTTTGCCGTTTTTTAACATTCCTTTAATCAGCCGGTAACGCGGGTAGGGTACACTCTTGACTTCGAAGACGTATAGCGCCAAAGAACATCACAACATGACCAGACACCGGTGCCTTCCGAGACTGACGCGCGCGTCCTTCGCCCTCGCGGCGGCCATCGCGCTGTCTCCTCTGCGCGCCGCGGCGCAGTCGGTCCAGGTCTTCATCAACACCGCGTTCGTGGGCCGCTACACGACCGCCCAGTGCCCGACCGCCACGGGCACCCCCGTCCGGTTCGCCTGTCGGATCGGCTCCACTCCTTCGGACGCGGTCGGCGGCAACATCTCGAATGAGCCGCATATCGAGTTCGCGGTTGATGGAGAGGTCGCTCCGACCGGGCATTGCCTCGCTTCCGCGAGCTTCCTGCCGGGCACGACTCTGGAGAACTACTGCAACAACCGCGTGTTCCTCTGCACCCAGATCGGCGTCCACTCTGCCGACGCCGGCACCGTCGCGATCGACGAGATCTCCTTCGAGCTGTTCAAGTTCTCCGATGGTGCGAACATCAACGATCCCGCCTCGACGCCGCCCTTGCGTACCTTCTTCATCGATGTCCCCGGGAGCGCGAGCGGCACCGCGGGCTTCACGACCGTCCCGAACGCCAACGACCCGAATCTTCCCTTCTTCACCCAGAACAAGGCCGCGTGCGTGATGTGGGACGGCACGGCGAACATCCAAGGCGAGTTCGGCCGGGCCAACGGTCAGTTCGGCTTCCGCGTCACGGCGAAGACCAATCAGGTCGGCTCGAGCGGGAACATCTCGATCACGGCGACGCGCGCCTATCCTTCCGGCGCGGCTTTCGACAACAACGTCGAGGTGGTCTCGCAGAAGGCGATCATCGTCGACGTGACGGACGTCCACACCGTCCGCTCCTCGCCGACCGTCGTCGGCTTGATCACCGGCGTCGCGGCGCAGCCGTACAACTTCACGTACCGCCTGTCGAAGGACGCCGCGATGTACCTCACGATCAACGATTCGGCCTCTCCCTATGCCCAGATCCGCCGCGTGGTTCCCGGCCTGCCGAAGATCGGAGAAGGCCTGGGCGCGCTTCCCGTGCTCAACGGCGATTCGTGGGACGGCCGCGACGGAGCGGGCAACGTCATGCCCGCCGGCACCTATCTCGCGGTGTTCCAAGCCAACAGCTTCGACCAATACACCAGCAACGCCGTCGGCGGCAGCTTCCCCACGCTCGCCGGCACGCAGGGCGACCTATCATTCGCGACTACCCGCGAAATCGCGATCGATCCCCTGCAGATCACCGATATCCGGATTCAGCCGCTGACGGGCGGGTCGACCTCGCTCCTCGTCATGTCCTACATGCTGACCGAAGCGGCCACCGTCTACATCGACATCTATCCGCCCGGCACGCAGTTCTGTACGTTCGCCGGCGTCGTCAACCCGCTCAACAACGTCTCCAACGCTGCACTCGACAACGTCGGTACTCCGGCCAAGAATTTCGGCGCCACGCTCGGCGGAGGCACGGCCTGTGCCGGCGGCGTGGCCGTCGCGCCCATCAAGACGATCACCGAACCCAAGGCGCTGCGCACCCAGGTCATCAGCTTCTGGGACGGGCGCGACCTCTCGGGGAATCTCGTCGAGGACGGCGATTACGTTTTCGTGATCTACGCGGCGCTGCCCTCCCAGCGCGGCGCTCTGTACAACGGTCCGGGCGGCGTCGACAGGCGCGTGTGGACGTCGATCGCAAAGGTCGGCTTCGCGCCCGTCCTGCGCGGCCTCGTCGGCATCAACCAGGTCTCCCCGACGTCGACGGTGGTCGGCTCGAGCCCCGCGGTGGCCGGGATCAACCCCTTCACCTTCCGCTATACGCTGACTCGCGACGCGATCGTCAACATGAAGATTTTCAACGCGTCCGGCAACACCTTGATCAAGACGCTCGTCAACCAAGAAACCCGTCCCGGCGCCTTCGTGAACGCCGAAGTCTGGCCCGACGGGACCGACGACGCCGGCAATGTGGTGTCTTCGGGCACTTATCTCGTTCAGCTGACGGCGGTCGATCCCGCCCAGCCCAGCAAGGTGTCCACCACGACCGCGCTGTTTCCGATCGACATGTTCCGCGTGACGGACGTCGCGGTGACGCCGCTCCTGGCCGGCGCCTCGGACAACGTCGTCCTCAACTACCAGCTCTCGCAATCGATGTTCGTCGCCTGGAACATCTATCCGCCGGGCTCGACCATCGTCAATAGCGTCGGCACGTGGCCGCCCTGCCCGCTGCAGAGCCCGCCCGCCGCGTGTACGAGCACCTCCGTGGTGACCCCGCTCGGCGGCCAAGCCGCGCCCGTCGTGACCTTCCGCGGCCTCCGCCCCGCCCGGCTCAAGATCTCGGAATTCTGGGACGGACGCGACGTGAACGGCCTGTTCGTTCCGGACGGGAACTACATCTTCACGCTCACCGTCCAGTCGACGACCACGCCCAAGTACTTCGCGTCCGACAAGGTGTTCGGCAACATCACGGTGGCGCGCGGCTCGATCATCTTCTCGCAGTTCAACGTCCTGCCCGACTCGCCGCAGCTGTTCAACTCCAGCAACACGATCACTTTGCATCCGTTCTCGATCACCTACGCGCTCACCCGGCAATCCTCGGTCACCATCCAGATCCTCAATACGAACATCCCTTCCGGCGTCGTCCGCACGATCGTCGCCGGCGCCGTGCGTCCCTCGGGGCTTCTGCAGACCGACGTCTGGGACGGCCGCAACGACGCGGGCAACTTCCCGCCGTCGGGCTTCTACCTGGTGCGCGCGGTGGCCGAGGACGTCGCCTCGGTCTTGTCCTCCGGCGCGACCGCGCAGCTGACCATCGCCTTCGACCCGCTGCGCATCTACGACCTCGCGATCACGCCCCTGCGTCTGGACTCGGGGCCCGCGGTGCTCTCCTATCAGGTATCGGAGACCATGAAGGTCGCGATCAAGATCTATAAATCGGGGACGATCTTCGACCTCGCAGGCAATCCGACGCCGCCGGAGGCCCAGTCCCTGGTCAAGCGCATCGTCGGCGTGCGGCCGGCCCGTACGGAGATCAGCGACAACTGGGACGGCACGGACTTCAAATTCTCCCTGCTCAAGGACGGCACCTATAAGTTCAAGATCGTGGGTTCGACCGACATGTCCGCGATCGACGACGCGACCGGCAACGTGCTCAATCCCGGCGCGCTGTCGCTCGACCGCCTGATCGACGAGATTCCGCTGGTGCGCAACGGCTCGGCGACGCCGGCGGAGGATTTCATCAACAACTCCTTCAACTACCCGAACCCGATCACGGGCGAATCGACGACCTTCCAGATCTACACGCCCTTCCGCGCGAAGGTGAAGCTGAAGCTCCACACCATCTCGGGCGAGCTCGTCCTCGACAAGAATTTCGGGGAGGTTCCGCCGTCCTTCCAGTCCGGACCGGTCACTTACGTCTGGACCAAGATCAACCAGTCCGGGAATAAGGTCGCTCGCGGCCTTTATTTCGCGGTGATCCGCGTCGAGGAAACTGAGGGCGGCAAAAACGTCCTCCAGACGGTCAAAAAGGTCCTGATCCAGTGAGAACGCAGCCCCTCGCCGTCGCGGCTTTGCTTCTGACCGCCCTCTGCGCGGCGTCCGCTCGCGCCGCCGAATCGAACGCGGGTACCAGCGGCGCCAACTTCATGAAAATCGGTCAGGGTTCGGCGCGCGCGATGGCCTTGGGCGGCGCGTACGTGGCGCTGTCCGAAGGCTCCGACGCGATGGCTTGGAATCCGGCCGGACTCGCCGTGGCCCAGCAGCGCGAGTTCGGCTTCTCGTACTTGCGCTACATTCAGAACGTGGACTCGCCCCTTTACATCGGCTACGCGCACCCCATGGGCCGCACGACCTGGGGCGCGAACCTTTCCTATATCAGCATCAGCGGCTTCGACGTGCGCGACGCACAGGGCGTCCCGCAGCCCAGCCAGGAAGTCGGCGTGCGCGACGGCCTGATGTCGATCGGCATCGCGCGCTCCTTCTGGTTCGAGAAGCTGTTCCTCGGCTCCTCGTTGCGCGTGGTCCACGAGGACATCGCCGGCTCGGTGAAGGACACCGTCGTCGGCGACTTCGGCGCGATCCTTAAGCCGAACCCCACTTTGTCGCTCGGCTTCGCGCTGCAGAATTTCGGCGCGGGCTCGACCAACGTCGCGCGGATCACCCGCGCCGGCGCCGGCGTACGGCTCGGCGACTTCCTGACCGTGGGCCTCGAGCTCAGCAAGGCCACGGACAGCGGTTCGCGCATCGGCGTGGGCGGCGAGTTCCAGCTTCCCGAGGAGTACCTCGACATCGGACAGCTCACCTTCCGCATCGGGTACCGCACCGCCGACAGTCTCGGCCAGAGCGATGATGGAACCCTGAAGTCGCTGCGCCTCGATCGCGCCAGCAACCTTTCCTTCGGCTTCGGCATGTATACGTCCCAAGCCTTCGGCTACGGCGTTTCCCTCGACTACGCCTTCGTCCCGATGGGGGCTTTGGGCACGGTCGACCAGATCTCAGTCAAGTTGAAGTTTTAATGGTTTTTTAATGGCCAACGTATTGACACGCTATAGGTCGGGTGTTACACTGAGAACGGATGAAGACACGTTCTTTTCGTCGGATCGTAAAAGGAAGCAGTGGCCAAACGGCCATCGAGTACCTTCTCACAACGGTGGCCTTGGTCACCGTTTTCACGGGAATGTACGGCTTCCTTCAAGGACAGCTGAAGCATCTGTTCACGGTCGCGGGCGTCAAGATCTTGTCCACTTATCCGAAAAGTAGCTGACGAAATTCCTGGAAGGGGAGAATTAAATGCTCATGAAAATGTCTCAGGTGGGATCGTGGGTTCGGGCGCGGACGGCAAGCCGCCGCGGCCAGAACACCGTCGAGTATCTCTTGATGCTCACGGTCGTCGTCGGCGTCGTGCTCGTCTCGGGCGCGATGCTTAAGAAGTTCATGCCGACGCTGTTCAACAACATCCAGCAGATGATCACCGGCGCCGCGGGCCAGATGGGTACCGGCGGCGGCGGCTGACAAGTCGCCCGTACGTCCCGGGCCCCGAAAGGGGCCCGGGACGCAACGGGAGGAGAACGGGATGAAAAGGGGCGGGAAGAAGGGCCAGGTCGTCGTCGAGATGCTGCTGATCCTGCCCGTATTTTTGACGATCATCTTCACGATCATGGAAATCGGATACGTTTCGTTCCAGTTGATCCTTCTGAATCACGCGACGTACGAAGTAGCTCGCATCGGCGGCATGACGTCGACTTCGCCTCCGGGACATGACTGCAACAAGCTCAACGTGTTTATGAAACAAATCATCCAGTCGGCGACGGTTTCCTGCGCGGAAGAGGTCACGCTGAGCGACCCCCAATCCGGCCAGGACAACAAGGACCTGATCGTCACCGGCAGCAACGCGATCAAGCTCATTTTTCCGATCAGCAGCGTGATTCTGGCCAAGCCGAAGGGCAGCGGCACGCGGCTTCTGCAGGCGGTCGTCCGGATGCCGATCGAGACGCCGCTCAAAAAATAGGAAACGAAGACCATGGAAAAGAAAGGCGTGCTGGTTCCGATGCTCCTCGCGATGGGCGCCGCCGTGTTCTATTTGATGGTGCTCAGCAGCAAGGAGAGCGCCTTGCGCGGCGCTTACGAGACGGCCAGGGTTCTTTCCGCCCGCGTCGACATCCCGGAGCGCACCGTCCTTAAGGAGGACATGGTCGAGATCCTCGAGGTCCCGCGCAAGTTCATGCAGCAGGACTCCTTCGAGGTCAAGACGCAGAGCGACATGAAGCTCATCGTCAATCTCGTGACCCGCAACCGCGTGCCGAAGGGCAACCAGCTCACGCAGTCGTCCTTGATCTCGCTCTCGCCCGAATCCGGCCTCAGCGTCAAGATTCCGCCCGGCTACCGCGGCGCGATCCTGCCGATCGACCAGGAGATGAAAATCCTGATCAAGCCCGGCGACCGCGTGGACGTGCTCGTCACTTTCGACGCCCTCATGAACGACGGCCGCAAGGAGAAGGTCACCGCGACGATCCTGCAGAACGTGCT
>JBBQVX010000086.1:0-16441 GCA_038211115.1 Elusimicrobiota bacterium
GTACGAGTACCAGCTGCGCTTCGCCGGCAAGCGCAACCAGCACTCGGTCCCCGAACAGGCCGCGCCGGCCAAGGTCAAGGAAGGCCGCCGACGCCGGTGAGAAAGATCAAAGGCTTCAAGCTCACGCTGCGGCCTCACGTCGTCAAGCAGCGCTCCAAGAAGTCGAAGCTCGACCTCGAGGCGGCGGGCTTGAACGAACTCGTGCTCGGGAAGTTTCTCGAGCGCGCCTCGAAGGCGCTCACGCCCGGCGTCGTGTTCGACACGTTCGGTCATCCCGACGACGAGCAGTCGCTCCTGTCCCCGATGCCGGGCCTCGCGTACAGCCTGATCCTCGCGAGCCTCGGCGAGGGCTTCGGGCCGATCCGCGAGAAGGAAGCCGCCATCCCGGAGGCGCTCTGGCCCATTCTCGAAGAGCATGCCCTCGACGAGGCGGTCCGATTCGCCTCCACGCTGATCGCCGACGAGGCCGAGAAGGATAACTGCGAGCTGTCCCCGCTCAATCCGATCTCCGCCGCGGAAGCCCTCGAGGCCGCGCTGCGCAAGCTCGACGCGTCCGCCAAGCTCGGCGTGACGTTCGCCGAGGGCCGTCTCTCCCCCGCCGCCTCGCTCGCGGTCAGCCAGTCCTGGCTCGCGAAATCGAAGGCGAAGCGGAAGTAGTGCTTCGCAAGCTCGTCCCCTACCTCGCCTACTCGTACGTGACTTTCATCGGCTGGACCACGCGTCAGCGCGTAATCCGCGCCGATATCCCGTTGAAGGTCCACGAGGCGGGGCAACGGTTCATCTACGCGTTCTGGCACCAGCGCCAGATCTTCTTCACGTGGTCGCATCGCGACGTTTCGGCCGCCGTGCTCGTCAGCAAGTCCAAAGACGGCGAGCTCATCGCCAAGACGATGGAACTCTCCCGCATCGGGGCGGTGCGCGGCTCGTCCTCTCGCGGCGGCGCGATCGCCGCGCGCGAGATGGTGGAGATCCTTCGCGCCGGCCGGGACGTCGGTATCACGCCCGACGGGCCGCGGGGTCCGGCGCGCGAGGTCAAGGAGGGCGCCGTGCGCGTGGCCCAGATGTCGGGCATGCCGATCATCCCGATCGCCAACGCGCTCTCGCATAAGCTCGTGGTCACCAAGTCGTGGGACCGCCTGCAGGTTCCCCTTCCGTTTGGCAACTCCGTCGTGATCTACGGGGAGCCCGTCCGCGTGAGCGCGGACGACGACCTCGGAGCGAAGGCCGCCGAGCTCAAGGCCGCGATCGACGCGCTCACCGACGAGGCCGACCGCCTCGCGCGATGATCTACTTCCTCCTCCTGCTCGAGACCTTGCTGGCTCCCGTCGCGGGACTGGGCCTGATCCTCTCGTTCCTTCTGTCGCCCAAGCGCGGGCGGCTCTCCGGGCTCCTCGACGAGCTGCCCGAGCGGCTCGGCGCCGTGCCCGCCTCCGTGCGCGCGGAGCTGGCGCGCCGCGAGGTCTGGTGGCTGCACGCCGCGTCGGCGGGCGAGGTCGCGGGCTTAGCGCCCGTCATCGAGGCCTTGGCCGCCCGCCCGCGCGCGCCGGCGGTCGTGCTGACGACGACGACGAAGTCCGGCCGGGACGCGGCGCGCGCGTTGCCCGGCGTCGCTTGGGCCCAGCTCGCGCCGCTCGACGCGTGGCCGTGCGTGGCGCGCTTCATGAAAGCGCTCTCCCCGCGCCGCCTCATCATAGCGGAGACCGAGCTCTGGCCGACGACCTTGATCGCCGCGGAGCGCGCGGGGCTGGCGCCCGCGCTCGTCAACGCGCGCCTGACGTCCCGGAGCCTCTCGCGCTACCGCTGGATCGCGCCGCTGCTGGGACCGGCGCTGCGCGCGCTCTCCCTCGTCGCCGCTCAAAGCGACGAGGACGCGGAGCGCTTCAAGGCGCTCGGGGTTCCTCCCGGCCGCGTGCTCGTCGCGGGCAACGCGAAGTACGACCGCTCGGCCGCGCCGGCCGCGAGCGCGGCCGCGCGCGCGCGCGTGGCGGCCCTGGGCTGGGACGGCCTGCCGCTGTTCGTCGCCGGAAGCACTCACCCTTTCGAGGAGGAGATGGTGCTGGCCGCATTCCTGGCCGCGCGTCGGGAGACGCCCCGCCTGCGCTTGGTGCTGGCGCCCCGCCACCTCGAGCGCGCGGCCGACGCCGCCGACCTCCTCGCGCACTCCGGGCTCAAATGCGCGCGCTGGAGCGGCGAGGCGCTCCCGGGCGCCGACGCGCTGCTCCTCGACGCGATGGGCGCGCTTCCGTCGTTCTACCCGCTGGCACGCGCCGCGTTCGTCGGCGGGACTTTGGTCAAGATCGGCGGGCACAACCTGCTCGAGCCCGCGCTGGCCGGCGTGCCCGTGCTGTTCGGCCCGCATACGGGGCACATCGAGCTTCCGGCCGACCTCCTGGCCGCCCACGGCGGCGGCGGCCGGCGCGTCGGCGATGCGTCCGAGCTGGCCGCGCGCCTCGGCGACTTCGCGAAGGACGAGGCGGCCGCGACGGCCGCCGGCCGGGCCGCTCTCGAGACCGCCGGCCGCCTGCGCGGTGCCACCGCCCGCATCCTGTCCGCCCTCGATTCCCGCCGATCTTAAAGCCGTTGACACCTGGGCGGAGCGGGGTTATACTGGCGAAATGGCCCTCCCCACACCGCCGTCGATCCTCATCGTCGACGACGACAAGAATCAGAGGAACATGCTGGCGTTCGCCTTGCGCGACAAGGGCTACGTGGTCGTGGCCGTCGACAGCGGCAAGGAAGCCATCGAGCACGCGACGAAGAGCGACTTCGACGCAGCCGTCTGCGACATCATGATGCCCGGGATCAACGGCGTGGACACGCTCAAGCAGCTCAAGCTGGCCCAGCCGAGCCTGCCGGTGATCATGGCGACCGCCTACGCGACGAACGCACTCGCGACCGCCTCGATGAAGAGCGGCGCGTACGGGTATCTCGCCAAGCCTTACGAGCTCAAAGAGCTGTTCGCGATCTTGGAACGGGCGGTGGTCCGGGACTCGCGCAAGGAGCCGTGAGACTCGACCGGAAGCGCCTGCTCCTGTTCGTCGTCGTGCTCCTGTTCTTCGCCCGCCTGATCAGCGTCTCCTCCCAGCGAGCCATCCACTCGGTCCTGACCACGAACCTCGAGGCCCCGGCGCGGGCGCAGAAGGGCGAGGTCCTCCGCTCCTTGGCCGTCGGCCTGCGGGAAGGCAACGAGGGCATCCTCGCCGACTATCTTCGCGGTTGCCTCGGAAGCCTCGGCGCCACGTACGCCGCGGCCTTGGGCGAGGACGGCGCCGTCCTGGCCGGGGAAAGCGTCTCCGATCTCGGCCGGGCTCCGGGCGAGGTCTCCCCCGCTTGGCGGCGGGGGGTGTCGACGCCGTCGGCGCGCGAATCCGTCGTCGGCGGACGGCCCGTGCTCGAGCTGGCACTTCCAGGAGCGCGCGGCGGCCTCCTGCTCGGCTTCGCCCTCGAGGACATCCTGCGCGCGGAAAGGCGGATCGCGATGAAGATCTTCCTGTTCACCGGCGCCGCGGGAAGCCTGACTTTGGCGCTGCTGGCGATGGTGATGCGCGAGCAGGCGAGAAGGGAGGAGCAGCTGCGTCAATCGGACAAGCTCTCGGCCGTCGGCCGGCTCGCGGCCGGGATCGCCCACGAGATCAACAACCCGCTCGGCAGCATTCTCGGCTTCGCGCAGGCCGCCGCGGCGCGGCTCAAGCCGGACGACGCCCTGACGCCGGCGCTCGAGGCCATCGAAGAGGAGGCGCTGCGCTGCCGGAACCTCGTGCAGAGCCTGCTCACATTCTCGCGGCAGAGCAAAGACCTCCTCTCCGACGAGTTCGAGCTGGCCCCCGCCGTCGAAGGCACCTTGGCCATGCTCGAGGCCCTCGTGCGGACCCAGGGCGTGATGATCGTGCGCGAGATGGAGGACGGGCTGCGCGCCGTGGGCGACCGGGGCCAGATCCAGCAGGTGGTGATGAACCTCTGCACGAACGCCGTCGACGCGATGCCCGAGGGAGGCCGGCTCACGCTTCGCTCCGGCCGGCTCGCGAACGGCCGGATATTCTTCGACGTCGAGGACGAGGGCACGGGCGTCCCGGAGGCGCTGCGCGGCAAGATCTTCGACCCGTTCTTCACGACGAAGGACGTCGGCAAAGGGACCGGACTCGGGCTCTCCTTGGTCCACGAGATCCTGGTGCGGCATCAGGGGACCATCGAGGCGTTCTTTCCCGCGCGCGGCGCGCGCTTTCGCATCACGCTCGCCGCCTCGGCGCGCGCGTAGCGCCCCCCTGGCGGGAGCGGGCGTCCGGGGGTATACTGGCGTCATGAACCCCTCCCTCCTGATCCCCCTCGCTCTCGTCGCCGTGCTCGTTTCCCCGGTCCGCGCGCAGGAGTCCGCGCTCTTTAAGGGCGGGGTGAACGCCGCGAGCGTGAAGGCGGTCTTCGGCTACACGCTTCCCGAGGGCGCCGTGCTCGGCTCCGAGGTCTGGACGGTCGACGATTTTTACGCGGACAGCCTGTTCGGCGCGGGCGCCAAGCAGTGCGTGGCGGCGTCGACGCCGCTGTCCAAGGCCGCGGAGCAGGAGAACCCCAGCCCGTACCGGGAGTTCTCGAGCGACGCTCACGTGCTCGCGCGCTCCGGCGCCAACGCGTACCAGGTCTATCGTTTCTGGGTCGCCGGCTCGGCCAAGGGCAAGAACGCGAAGCGCACCGCCTTGGGCAAGCTCAAGATTTTTCAGGATAATCTCGCCAAGGCCATCGAGGCGAGCCAGCACTGCCGCTAGCTCCCTCCCCCCGCCGGGCGAAATGATATAATCGTCGTTGTCGCCCAAAATACTCGTTATACGGCTTTCCAGCCTCGGTGACGTCGTTTTGACCGGGCCGGTCTACAAGAGCCTCAAAGCCCATTGGCCCGACTGCAAAGTCACGGTCCTGGTGAAGCCCCAATTCGCGGCCGCCCTCAAGGGGCACCCGGGTGTAGACGAGGTCGTCCCCTTCACCGGCATCGCGGACGCTCTACGGCTGATCAAGGAAGGACAGTTCACCCATCTTCTGGACCTGCACGGGAACCTGCGCTCGTTCCTGATCCGCACTTTGGCCCGCGTGCCGAACACGGCGGCCTACCGCAAGGACGCGCTGGCCCGGCGCCTGTTCGTGGCCCTGCGCGTCTCGACGCCGGGACTGCAGCGTCACACCGTCGACCGCTATCACGACGCGCTCGCGGCGTGGGGCGTGCCCCGCGCTCCCGGAGCGGCGGGCTTTAAGAAGATCCTCGTGATGCAGACGGCCTTCCTCGGCGACAGCCTGCTCACCTTGCCGCTGCTGCGCCGTCTCAAGGAGATCTTGCCCGGCGCGACGGTCACGGTGCTCACCCTGGCCAAGACCGCCGGCATCTTCAAGGGCACGCCGTGGGTCGACGAGATCCTCATCGACGACAAGCGAGGGACGCACGGCGGCCTGACGGGTCCTTGGGCCATCGCGCGTGAACTCAGCCCCCACGGCTTCGACCTCGCCGTCATCCCTCACCGCTCGTTCCGGTCGGCGCTGATCGCGAAGCTCGCTGGCGTGCCCCGGCGCATCGGCTTTAATTCGAGCGCGGGAAGCTTCCTGCTCACCGACGCGGTCCCGTTCACCTGGGCCATGCCCGATCTCGAGCGCAACCTTTCCCTGACCTTGCCGCTCGGCGTCGGCGCGGGCCCGTCCACGGGCGAATCGCGCTACATCGCCCCCCCCGCGCCGAGCGCCGCGCTCGCGGCGCTTCTCCCGCAGGGTCCGCTCGCGGGCGTCCATCCGGGCTCGGCCTGGGCCACGAAGCGCTGGCTGCCCGAGCGCTTCGCCGAGCTCTGCGTCCGCCTGAAGGCCGACGGCTACACGCCCGTCCTCGTCGGCGGGCCCGACGACAAGGAGCTCGGCGCGCGCATCGCGAAGGACTGCGGCGCGCTCGACCTCGTCGGCCGGACCGACCTCGAGGACCTCAAGGCTCTGATGGGCCGCTTGTCCGTGTTCGTGACCAACGACTCGGGACCGATGCACCTGGCCGCCGCGTCCGGGGTGCCGGTCGTCGCCATCTTCGGCGCGACGACGCGCGAGCTCGGATTCTTCCCTTACGGCCCGGGGCATCGCGTCATCGAGGCCCCCCTCGCCTGCCGGCCCTGCGGCCTGCACGGCGCGCGCGTGTGCCCCGAGGGCCACTTCCTCTGCATGCGGCTGCTCACGGTGGACCAGGTGCACGGCGCGTGCCGGGAAATCCTGAACGTGAAGGTTCCCGCCTGAATATCCTGCACCTCGAGGACGAGCCGTGGGACTCGGGCATGGCCCACTACGCGGTGACGCTCGCCGCGGAACAGGCGCGTCGCGGCCATCGCGTGGCGCTCTGGGGCCGAGAGGACTCGCCGCTGCTCGACGAGGCGCGCAGTCTCGGGCTCGAGGCTCGCGGCTGGGGCCCGCTGTCCTGGCCGGCCCAGCGCCGCGCGGCCGCCGCGTTCATGCCCCGCGTCGTCAACGCGCATACCGGCTCCTCGCACGCGGCCGCTCTGGCGCTCGCGTACGGGCGCCCGTGCGCGATCCTGCGCACGCGCGGCGACGCGCGCCCGCCCGCCGCGACCGCGCTCACGCGCTTCGTCGCCGGGCGCACGGACGCCTTCATCGCGGTCAACCGCTCCCTCGAGGAGGAGCTCAAGGCCGCGTTCCCCGGCGCGAAGGTCGCGCGCGTGGCGCAGGGCATTAAGGGCCCGGATCAGGCGGCCGAACTCGCGGAGGGACCGGTCGTCGGGATGCTCGCGCGCTTCGATGAGGTCAAAGGCCACCGGACTCTACTCGCCGCGGCCGCCGAGCTCAAGGCCGCCGTGCCGGGCCTGCTCGTCCGATGCGCCGGTGAAGGGCGGCTGCTGGAGAGCCTGCGCGCGAGCGCGGGCGACGCCGCGCAATTCCCGGGCCGCGTCGCGGGCAAGTGGGCGTTCATGGCCTCGTGCCGCGTCGGCGTGGTCCCGTCCCTGGGCTCGGAGGCGGTTTCCCGGGCCGCGCTCGAGTGGATGGCGATGGGCCGCCCCGTGGTCGCCTCGCGCGTCGGCGGCCTCCCGGATATCGTGTCGGACGGCGTCACGGGCCTGCTCGTTCCGCCGGGCGACGAACGCGCGCTCGCGGAGGCCCTGAAGTCGCTCCTGCTCGACCCGAGAAAGGCCGAAGCGTTCGGCGCCGCCGGCCGCGCGCGGTGGGAGAAGGAGTTCGGCCTTAACGCGTTCTACGAAGCGACGCAGCAAGTCTACGATGAAGCCACGACCCATCTACCATCTTGACGGCGAGCCGGGCTTGCGCGGAGGGGAGCGCCAGCTCCTCTACCTCGCGGCGGCCCTGCGCGCCCGCGGCCGCCGCGGCGTCGTCTGCGCGCGCGCGGGCGGCGAGCTCGAGACCGAGGCCCGCAGGCAGGGCTTCGAGGTCTTACCCCTCGCTTTGTCCGCGGTGCTGAAAGCCCGCGCCGAGGGTGCGATCCTCCACGCCCACACCGGTCACGCGGCCGGAACCGCGGCCCTGGCGGCCTGGACCGGCGCGCCCGTCGTCGCGCACCGCCGCGTGGACTTCCCGGTGAGCGGGCTCAGCGCGCGCCTCAAGTACGGCGCGGCGGGCCGCATCGTTTGCGTGTCGAAGGCCATCGCGGACATCATGAGGGCCGCGGGCGCGCCCGGGCCGAAGCTCGCGGTGATCCCCGACGGTCTGCCGGTCACGGCCGAGGAAAGCGCATGGGCCGCGATCGACGGTAGCCGCTTCGCGCCGCCGTCGGCGGAGGAGCGCGCGGCGCACCGCAAGGCGCTCGCCGCGGAGTTCAACTTCCCGCAGGACTCGCTCCTGATCGGCAACCTCGCGGCGCTCGTGCCGCACAAGGACCACGACTCCCTGTTGGCCGCCGCCGTCATCGTCCTCCTGCAGCGGCCGAAGGTCAAATTCCTGATCGCGGGCCGGGGCCCCGAGGAAGCGAGCCTGTTCGAGAGCATCAAGCGCATGGGCCTGCTCGGCAAAGTGATCCTGCTCGGGCACCGCGACGATCCGGTCCCGCTCCTCAAGGCGCTCGACGTCTACGTCCAGTCGTCGTGGGGCGAGGGTATGGGCTCCGTGCTGATCGAGGCGGCCGCGTGCGGCGTGCCGATCGCGGCGACCAGCGCCGGCGGCATCCCCGAGGTCGTCGACGACGGCGAGACCGGGCTGCTCGTGGCGCCGCGGCATCCGGAAGGCATGGCCGCCAACCTGCTGCGCCTGATCGACGACAAAGCGCTGCGCGCGCGCCTCGCGGCCGAGGGCCGCGCGCGCGTGAGCCGCTTCGGCCTGACGCGCATGGCCAACGACATGGAGAAGATCTACGATGCCCTCTCTTAGCGCGATCCTGATCGCGAAGGACGAGGAGCGGGACCTCCCCGGCTGCCTCGACGCGCTGAAGGGCCTGGCGGGCGAGATCGTCGTCGTCGTGTCGGACGACACGACCGACGGCACCGAGGCCGTCGCGAAGCGGTACGGCGCGAAGACGAGCCGACGCGCGTTCGACGATTACGCGCGCATGCGCCAGGCGAGCCTCGACGCCGCCTCGGGCGACTGGTGCCTGTGGATCGACCCCGACG
Organism: Elusimicrobiota bacterium; assembly: GCA_038211115.1. Classification (GTDB taxonomy): domain Bacteria; phylum Elusimicrobiota; class Elusimicrobia; order UBA1565; family UBA9628; genus GWA2-66-18. Next base: position 8,580 of record JBBQVX010000086.1, read on the forward strand.
AGCGCGTCACGCCCGCGCTCGCCTCGGAGATCCGCGCGGCGTTGGAGGCCGGCCCGGCTTTCTCGGCCGCCGACATCCCGTTCTCCGTCCGCTTCCTCGGCCGCGAGATGCGCTGGGGCGGCCTAGGACACGAGTCGCACGTGCGTCTGTTCCGGCGCGCGAAGGCGAAATTCACCGGCGGCGTCCTGCACGAAAGCCTGCTGATCGACGGCCCCACGGTGAAACTCTCGGGCAAAATCATCCATGAACCGTATCGCGACGTCGCGGACTACATGTCCAAGCTCGAGCGCTACACCGACCTCGCGGCGAAAAAACGCTTCGACGCGGGCCGCCGCTTCACGATTTTTCACCATCTGATCTACCCCTGGGAGCTGTTCTCGCGGCTCTTCCTGAAACTCGGAATCCTCGACGGCGGACCGGGGCTGACCTGGGCCCGCTTATCGGCCTACCACAGCTGGCTCAAATACGTTAAACTGGGCCGGATGCGGAGGGATTCGAAATGATCGGCGAACTCGCGATTCTCGGCGCCGTCGCCGCGGGCCTCAGCGCCCGCTGGAACTGGTGGCGCAGGCCCGTCTCCGGGATGCCCGTCCTGATGTACCACAAGATCGGCGACTACCCCCCCGGCTCGGAGCTCAAGAAGCTCTGGGTCACGACCGCCGACTTCCGTAAGCAGCTCGAATACTTGCGCGACCACGGCTACACCGCCGTCGATTTCCGCGACTGGCGGGACGCCGAGAAGGGTGTGGCGCCGCTGCCCGAGAAGCCCGTCATGATCACGTTCGACGACGGGTACATGAATAACTACGACCTGGCCTTCCCGCTGCTCAAGGAGTTCGGCATGAAGGGCTGCATCTTCCTCGTCTACGAGACGATGGAGCGGCACAACGGCTGGCACGATCCGAAGACTGAGCCGTGGCTCAAGATGCTGACGTGGGCTCAGATCAAGGAGATGCAGGACTCCGGTCTCGTCGAGTTCGGCTCGCATACGATGCGCCACCGCAACCTGGCCGAGCTGCCGCTCGATCAGGTCAAGTGGGAGCTCACCGAGAGCAAGGCGCGTCTCGAGGAGAAGCTCGGCCGCGAGATGGTCGGCTTCGCGTACCCGTACGGCTCCGGCGCGTACAAGGCCGACGTGCGGCGCGCCGCGCTCGACGCGGGCTACCGCTTCGATTTCTCGGTCAAGCAGGGCATTTCGACTTTGCCGTGGAGCCGCGAGCAGGAGGCGGTCAAGCGCCTGCTGATCCGCGGCGACGACACTCTATTCGACTTCCATCTGAACATGACGAGGGGCAAGGCCCGATTCTGATGCCCGCCGAGGAACCCCGCTCGATACTCGTCGTCCAGCTCCGCCGCTTGGGCGACGTGATCCTGACGGTCCCCGCCCTCGAGGCGCTGAAGAAGCGCTACCCCGGCGCGAAGCTCGACTTTCTCGTCGAGGCTCCGGGCGCCGAGGCCGTCGCCGGCCATCCCGCGATCGACGAGCTCCTCGTGTACGACGCGCGGAGCGCCCTCGACGCGCTGAAATGGGCGATGAAGATCCGCGCGCGCAAGTACGATTGGGTCGTCGACTTCCTCGCGAACCCGCGCACCGCGCTGCTCACGGCGTTGTCGGGCGCGAAAATCAAGGCCGGCCCCGCCCACGTCGCGCGGCGCTGGGCCTACAACGTGAAGATGCTCCAATCGCCGCAGGCCTGCTACGCCGCGCTCGAGAAGGTCCGCTGGCTCTCGGTTCTGGGCGTGGCCCCGTCCGACGCGCCGGTCCTCCCGCGCCTGTTCCTGGCCGAGCGTCCCGCGTCGGTCGAGAACGTCGTCGGCCTCGTGCCCCCCTCGCGCAAGGAGACTCGCCGCTGGCCCGCGCCGTCGTACGCGCGGCTCGGGCGTCTGCTGCGCGAGAAGCACGGCTGCCGCCTCAAGGTTTTCTGGGGGCCGGGCGAAAAGGACCTCGCCGACGAGGTCGTACGCGGCATCGGCGAGGGCGCTTCCGCCATCGGCGAGACGCGCTCGATCAAGGACCTGGCGGCCGAACTCGCCTCCTGCCGCGTCGTGGTCGGCAACTGCGCCGGGCCCAAGCACGTCGCGCTCGCCCTCGGCGTGCCCACGGTGACCATTCACGGCTCCTCGGACCCCGTCTCCTGGACGCCCGTCCACCCGGAGCACCGCTTCGTGCGGCTCGAGGAGCTGCCGTGCATCGGCTGCCGTTCAAACGACTGTCCGTACAACATAGAGTGCATGCGCCAGCTGCCGCCCGAGCGGGTGCTTCCCGCCGTCGAGCAGCTGTTGGCCCTTTCGGCGCCGAAGGTGCCGAAATGACATGGTCCAAACGTCGCGAAAAGCTCAAGGATTCGGCCGGAGGGCGCGCGCTGCTCGGCGCGGCGGCGCTGGCCTACGGCGCGGGCGTGCTCGCGCGCCGCGGGATGTACGCCGCCGGCGTTCTCAAGAGCAAGCGCGTCGGCGCGAAGGTCGTCTGCATCGGGAACCTGACCACCGGCGGCACGGGCAAGACCCCTGCGGTGCTCCTGGCCGCCGAAACCCTGCGCAAGCGCGGCCATGACGTCGCGATCCTCTCGCGCGGCTACGGCCGCCAGGCGCCGAAGCGCGAGGTGACCGTGCTGCTCGACGGGCGCCCCGTCGACTGGCGCGAGTGCGGCGACGAGCCCTGGATGATCCATCAGTCGCTGCAGGGCCAGGGCATCCCCGTCCTCGTCTGCCCCGACCGCGCGAAAGCCGGCGAGATCGCGGTCGAGATGTACGGCAGCCGGGTGCTGATCCTCGACGACGGCTTCCAGCACCTCGGCCTCCATCGCGACCTCGACGTCGTGCTGATCAACGCACGCGACCCCTTCGGCGGGCGCCGGCTGCTCCCGCTCGGGAGCCTGCGCGAGCCGCTCTCCGCGATCCGCCGCGCGGGCATGGTCGTCATCACTCACGCCGACCGCGTGACGGCCGTTGAGCTCACGCGCCTTCGCGCCGACATCGAGGAGCTCCACCCCGGCGTGCAGGTCGTCGAGTCCGCGCACAAGGCCGATCACCTGCTCGACGTGCGCACCGAGGCCAAGCTTCCGCTTACGCGCCTGAAGGACACCGCCGTCGTGGCGCTGTCGGGCATCGGCGATCCGCTCTCGTTCGAGACGCAACTCGAGGCCCTGGGCGCCTCGGTCGCGCAGTCGTGGCGCTACCCGGACCATCATCCGTACACGAGCCGCGAGCTCAAGTCGATCGAGGGCCTGCGCGGCGGCCTGCCTCTCGTCACGACCCACAAAGACTTCATCCGCCTGCCCGAGGACTGGCGAGAGCGCCTGAGCGGCGAGGTCTTCGTCCTCGGCATCAAGCTCGAGCTGCTGAAGGGCCGCAACGCCTGGATCGACAAGCTCGAGGAGCTGGCCGGAGGACGCCGCAAATGAAGACTCTTTCCCTCGCCCTCGCCGCGGCCGTTCTGGCGTCCTGCGCGATCCGCCGCCGCATGAGCGATCCTGCACCCGTGGCCGCCGCCCCGACGCCGGCCGCTCCGATCCTCGTCGATCAGAGCACGGTCCCAGTCAGCCTGGCGACCATCAGCGGCGAGGCTGCCGTCCCGGTCGCCCCGGCGGTGACGCCTTCGTCGGCCGCGCAGGTCAAGACGGTTTCGGTTCCCGCAAAGCCGAGATTATGGGGCCGCGTCGCGATCAGCACGTCGATCGTCTCCCCCTCGCAGCTGATCGGCCCCGAGGTCCCGTATTCCCCCGACTACCGTAAGCTGCCCGCGTTTCCGGAGAAGATGACCTTCGCGATGTCCTGGGGCCTGTTGTCGGTCGGCGAGGCGACGCTCGGCGTCGACAAGATCGTGATGTTCAACGGCCGCCCCGCGTACCACCTCGTCAGCGAGGCCCGCTCGAACTCCTTCTGCGACACGTTCTACGAGGTCCGGGACCTCAACGAGTCCTGGCTCGACGCGCGCACTTTGACCTCGCTCGGCTACTCGAAGAAGGTCCGCGAGGGCCACTTCTTCCGCGACGAGTGGGTCCTGTATGATCGCGACGCCGCGACCTTCGTCAACCGCCGCACGAGCAAGGACGGCTCCTTCAACGTGCGCGTCGGGACGATCCCGGCCCAGGTTCAGGACATTCTCTCGAGCATCTACTACACGCGCGCCCAGCCGCTCGAGGACGGCGCCGAGGTGAGGGTCAACGTGAATACGCCGGACAACTGGCCCCTGATCATCAAGGTCATGAAGCGCGAGAAGCTCAAGGTCCCCTTCGGGAAGTACGCCTCGGTCCAAGTCGAGCCGGCGATGGCGCGCGAGGGCATCTTCGTGCAGAAGGGCAAGCGCCTGCGCCTGTGGTTCTCCGATGACGCCGAGAAGCGGATGCTCATGATGAAGGCCGAAGTCTTCTTCGGAAACGTCACGGCGGCGCTGCGGGAAATGTTATGATCAACACCCGTACGATGCCTTCCACGCGCAACGAGCGCCAAGAGCTTCTACGGACCATCGCCCGCTTCCCCGGGCGCCGCGTTCTCGTCGTCGGCGACCTCATGCTGGACCAGTACGTGCGCGGCTCGGTCGGCCGCATCTCCCCCGAGGCTCCCGTCCCCGTCGTGCGCGTCACCGGCGAGTCGCACGTCCCGGGCGGCGCCGGCAACGTGGTCAACAACCTGGCGTCCCTCGGCGCGTCGGTGTCCGTGATGGGCGTCATCGGCGAGGACGAGGCCGGCAGCCGCCTGCTCGAGGATTTCCGCGGCCGCGGCGTGGACGTCTCCGGCGTGTGCGCCGACCTCGAGCGCCAGACCACTCAGAAATGCCGGGTCGTCGCCGAGCGCCAGCAGGTCGTGCGATTCGACCGCGAGACCGCCGGCCCCCTCTCGCACGCGACCGAGGCTCGACTGCTCGCGGCTCTCGACGCGGCGCTGCCGAAGGCCGACGCGGTCATCCTCTCCGACTACGGCAAGGGCGTGATCAACCCGCGTGTCCTCGCGCGCGCGATCAAGACCGCCCGCCGGCGCGGCATCCCGATCACGGTCGATCCGAAGCCCGAACATTTCCGCCTGTACAAGGGCGTGACCTGCGTGACGCCGAACACCTCCGAGGCCTGGGCCTGCATGCGCCGAGACGCGACGACGGGCTCGGACGCCATCGACGCGCTCGGCAAGGACATCCTGAAGGTCCTCAAGAGCGAGTCGGTCCTCATCACGCGCGGCCCGGACGGAATGAGCCTGTTCGAAAGCGGCGCCAAGACCCGCGTCACCCACATCCCGACGCAGGCTCGCGAGGTCTTCGACGTGTCCGGCGCCGGCGACACCGTCATCTCGACTCTGACTTTGGCGCTCGCCGCGGGCGCGCCGCTGCGCCGCGCCGCGGCGCTCGCCAACCATGCGGCGGGCATCGTGGTCGCCAAGCTCGGCACCGCGACGACCGACGTCAAGGAACTCGCGAGGGCGATCCGGTGAGCGTCTTGACCGTGATCCCCGCGCGCCTGGACTCGACGCGCTTCCCGCGCAAGGTGCTGGCCAAGCTCTCCGGCCGCACGATGATCGAGTGGTGCTGGCGCGCGGCGAAGGCGGCGAAGCTCGGGCCCGTGATCGTGGCCGTCGACTCGAGGGAGGTCGCGGCTGAAGTAAAGCGCTTCGGCGGCGAAGCCATGATGACTTCTCCCGCCCTTCCTTCCGGCTCCGACCGCGTCTGGCAGGCGGCTAAGAACCGCCGCGAGCCCGTCATCCTGAATTATCAGGGCGACATGCCCCTGCTCAAGCCCGCGACTTTGCGGGCGACCGTCCGGGCCCTCACGCGGGGCGCGGATATCGCGACCGCGGTGATTGCGTTGGAGGACGCCGGACGGCGCGAGGACCGGAACGTCGTCAAGGCCGTTTTGACCGAGAGCGGCGGCTGCCTCTATTTCTCCCGCGCCCCGGTCTCCTCCTGGGAGCACCTGGGCCTGTACGCTTACCGCCGCGCGGCGCTCAAGCGCTTCGTCTCGCTGAAGCCGTCGCCGCTCGAGAAGTCCGAAAGACTGGAACAGCTCCGTGCCCTGGAGGACGGCATGACGATGCGCGCCGCCGTCGTTGACGAGCGCCCGGTCGCCGTGGACGTCCCCGCCGATTTGAGACGCGCCGAGACCATGCTGCGCCGAGGAATCAAATGACCACCAAGTATATCTTCGTGACGGGCGGAGTCGTGAGCTCGCTCGGGAAAGGCATCACGGCCTCCTCCCTGGGCAAGCTCCTGCAGGCCCGCGGCCTGCAGGTGACGATGCTGAAGTGCGACCCGTACATCAACGTCGATCCCGGGACGATGAACCCGTTCCAGCACGGCGAAGTGTTCGTCACGGAAGACGGCGCCGAAACGGACCTGGACCTCGGCCACTACGAGCGCTTCCTGAACAAAGAGATGCATCACTTCAACAACTTCACGGCCGGCAAGGTCTACGAGACCGTGATCACGCGCGAGCGCCGCGGCGACTTCCTGGGCAACACCGTCCAGGTCATCCCCCACATCACCGACGAGATCAAGAACCGCTTCCGCGCCGCCGCGAAGGGCGCCGATATCGCGATCATCGAGATCGGTGGAACGGTCGGAGACATCGAGAGCCTGCCGTTCATGGAAGCCGCGCGCCAGATGGGCCTCGAGGCCGGCCGCGAGAACTCGCTGTACGTCCACGTGACCTTGATCCCGTACATCAAGGCGTCCGAGGAGCTCAAGACGAAGCCGACGCAGCACTCCGTGCAGAAGCTGCGCGAGATCGGCATCGCCCCCGACGTGCTCGTCTGCCGTTCTGAAAAACCGATCAGCGCCGACATGAAAGCAAAGCTCTCGATGTTCTGCTCCGTGCCTAAGGAATCCGTCATCGAGGCGCCCGACGTGGATTCGATCTACGAAGTGCCGATGGTCTTCCACAAGCAGGGGCTCGACGACCAGATCATGATGCTGCTCCGGCTGCGCACGCAGTCGAAGGACCTCGACAGCTGGAACGAGGTCGTGCGGCGCCTGAAGAACCCCAAGCGCGAGGTCGTCGTGGCTCTCGCGGGCAAGTACACCGACTACAAGGACGCATACAAGTCCGTCAACGAGGCGCTCGTCCACGGCGGCATCGCCAACGAGGCGAAGGTCAAGATCCGCTTCCTCGACACCACGGACCCGAAGATCCACGAGCAGCTCGACGGGGTGCATGGAATATTGGTCCCCGGCGGCTTCGGCGACCGGGGCATCGAAGGCAAGATCCGCGTCGCCCAGCTCGCGCGCGAGAAGAAGATCCCGTACTTCGGCCTGTGCCTGGGCCTGCAGATCGCGGTCATCGAATTCGCGCGCAACGTGCTGAAGCTGTCCGGCGCGCACTCGACGGAGTTCGACCAGAAGTCCCGCTACCCCGTCATCGACCTCCTGCCCGAGCAGAAGACCGTGAAGGACAAGGGTGCTACGATGCGGCTCGGCACGTACGAGTGCGCGATCAAGAAGGGCTCTCTCGCGCATAAGGCGTACGGCTCGCTCTCGATCTCCGAGCGCCATCGCCATCGCTTCGAGGTCAATAATAAATTCCGCAAGCTGCTCGAGGACGCGGGGCTCGTGGTGTCGGGGCTGCACGCCCCGAAGAACCTCGTCGAGATGGTCGAGCTCAAGGACCATCCGTGGTTTCTCGCGAGCCAGTTCCACCCCGAGTTCAAGAGCCGCCCCGAGGCGCCGCACCCGCTGTTCCGCGACTTCGTCGCGGCCTGCGTCGAGCGCGCCGAGACGCACGGGAGAAACCCGATCCATGCGTGAGAACATCGTAAAAGTCGGCAAGGTCCGGTTCGGCAACGAGCTTCCCGTCGCGTTCATCGGCGGGCCGTGCGTCATCGAATCGGAGAAGCTTCTACGCACGGTCGCCCGCGCGCTGAAGAAGGCCGCCGGCCCG
>JBBQVX010000087.1:0-16413 GCA_038211115.1 Elusimicrobiota bacterium
TGCAGGGAAGCCGCGTCGGCCTCATCGAGGGCTTCGTCGGCCTCGGCGTGCTGCTCGTCGCCGCCGGCGGATTGATCGTGCTGTTCCTGAACGGGCGGCTGCGCAACAAGGCGACGCGCCGCGTGTTCCATTGGACGAACCAGGCCGCGTTCCGCCTGTCGAGCAAGCAGATTCCGCCCGAGAACTTCATGGCCTTCGAGCGTCAGATGGCGCACGGGCTCGCGCGCATCCGTCACGGGCAGGGGCGCCTGACTCTCGCGGTGCTGTTCACCTGCCTCGACTGGGGCTTCGCGATGATCTCGCTGTGGCTGTGCTTCAAGGCCGTCGGGGACCCGTTGCCCCTGGGGCCGTTGAGCGCCGTCTTCGCGGTCGGGCAGGGCGCCACCTTGATCCCCGCGCTGCCGGGCGGCCTCGGCGCGGCCGAGGGCTCGACGGCGGCGGTGCTCGTGGCGCTCGGCTACGACGGCGGGCGCGCGCTCGTCGCAGCACTTCTTTATCGCGCGGCTTACTACGTCGTGCCGTCGCTCTTGAGCATTCTCGTCCTGTGGGGGCTCAAGGTGTCCGAGCCCTCCGTGCTGAGCGAGGCCGCGGCCCTCGCGAAGGACTTTCCTCGGAAATAGGTCTTTCGGCCCATGCTCGGTATGGGCCTAATGCCGGACTCCGGGCGGCGCGCCGCGGCGTTCGCGTCCCCGGCAACCCTGCTAAGATGGGCGCATGAAAAGCGCGATCATGCTGTCGCTTCTGCTGGGCGTCCGGGCGCACGCCGCTCCCGACTCCGCCGCGCTGTTCCGCTCCGCTTTGCCGGCCGGCTTCGCGGGCGCCGGCTTCGAGGCGCCCGTCTTCATCCCGGTTCCGTCGCCCGTCCTGATGCGGTTCCAGGCCGCGGACACGCAGACCGTCGCGCTGCCCCCGCTCCTCGACCGGCACCTGTCCAGGACCGATTCGTTCGCGGGCGCGGCCGGCACGACTTTGATCGGCGGCACCCTGGACCTCAACGGAGACGGCTTCCTCGCGGTGACTCCCCCGGCCGGCGCGCCGCGCTTCATCAAGATCGAGCGGACGATGTCCGGCGCCTGGAGCGACGGCGTCAACTCTTATAAGGTGAGCCTCTCGATCAACATCTTCCGCCCTCGCCTGGCCAACTACATCGTCATCAAGAACACGACGACCGGCGCGACCGTCTGGGAGAAGCGGATCAGCGAGCTGTTCCGCCTGACCTACGCGGCCGGCGAGCCGGTGAACCTCGCCGGGCGGCCCTACCGCCTGTTCTACTCGGCGAAGCCGACGTTCGGCGTGTGCTTCATCTACGACGACACGAGCGACGGCGGGCACGACTACAAGTTTTACATGATCCCGATGGAACAGATTCTGGGGGCGGTCCCTACCTCTTATAAAATGTACGGGGGGGACGTCGTCAAGCTGCAGGTTTCCCCGGATTATTCCACGCTGACCATCTCGCGCTAGACCGCAAGGGTCAAAATCGCGTAAAATAGCGGCCCAATGATCGTTTTGGCCGCGCTGGTCGCGGGTGCCGTCGCCGCCTTTTTCGCCGGAGTGATGCTCCTGCATCGTTCCCTCTATGTGAGCGCGGTCAGCCTCCTGGTCGTGCTGCTCCAGACCGCCGCCCTCTTCCTTTTATGCGGCTCGCCCCTGCTGGGCCTGCTCCAGGTCATGATCTACGCGGGAGCGGTCATGGTCCTGGTCGTGATCACGATCATGGCGGCCGGGCACGAGGGGGAGCGCTTCGCCGACTTCTCCTTTCCCCGGCCCCTGGCCTGGGCGGGGCTGTTCGCCGCCGTCATCGAGACCGCTTTGATCCTCTCTCACGGGACCGCCCCGGCGGCCGTCGCCGTGGATCCGGCGCTCCAGGTCCGGCTGGGCGCCGTCCTCTTCAAGCCCTACGCGCTGGCTACCGAGGCCGTGACCTTGCTGATGTTCCTGGCCGCCCTCGCGATCGCGCCCGAGAAGGAGGCCGCGTGAACCTCCCGATCAATCTGACGGCGGTCGTCTGGAGCGTCACGGGCGTCTTGTTCGCGTTCGGTCTGGCGATGGTCGTGCTCCGGCGGCAGCTGCTGGCCATGCTGCTCGGCATCGAACTGATGCTCGCGGCCGTCAACGTGAGTCTCGTCCATCACGCGGGCCTCTTCAACGACGCCGAGGCCCTCGCGGTGACGGCCCTCGTCATCGCCGTCGCCGCCGCCGAGGCGGTCGTCGGCCTTTCGCTCATCCTGCGCGTGCGGCGCGCCGGCCGGGGCGCCGACGCCTCGCTGCTGACGGAGCTGCAAGGATGACCGCCGCCCAAGTGCCGTTGGCCGCCTGGCTCCTGTTCGCGGCACCCGTGTCCGCGATCCTGCTCGGCTTCTTCGTCCTGCGCCGCGTCAAGCCCGAGTGGACCCATCTGCCGGTCCTCGTCTCCTGCGCGGTCGTCACCGCGGCGGCCTTCTGGCTCGCGGCCGACGTCTACACCGGCCACAGCTTCGACCTCAATCTCTTCCGCTGGGCCGGGGCGGGGACCTTCGGCGTGGACTTCGGGTTGCGCATCGACGGACCCGGCGTCGCGGTGCTCTCGATGGTCGCGTTCGTCGGCTCCTTGATCCACCTGTACGCCGCGGGCTACATGAAGGGCGACCCGGGCTTCTCCCGCTTCTTCCTCGTGTTCCACCTGTTCTTCCTCGCCATGATCGGCCTGCTGACCGCCAACAACTACGTCCAGCTTTACCTGTTCTGGGAGCTCGTCGGCGTGTGCTCGTACCTGCTCGTCGGCTTCTGGTACCACAAGGAGTCCGCGCGTAAGGCGGCGCTCAAGGCCTTCATCACCAACCGCGTCGGCGACTTCGGCCTCCTGCTCGCGCTGCTGCTGATCATCTTTCAGTTCAAGATCACCCACTTCCACCTGCTCTACCTGAAGGCGGCGAGCGGCGCCTCGTTCGACCTCCTGCCGCTGATCGGCGTCGCCCTCGTGTGGGCGGCGTGCGCGAAGTCCGCTCAGTTCCCGCTGTACTTCTGGCTGCCCGACGCGATGGAGGGCCCGACCCCGACCTCGGCGCTGATGCACGCGGCCACGATGGTCACGGCGGGCGTGTTCCTGCTCGTGCGCTCGTGGCCCCTGATCTCGCTGGTGCCGGGGCTGCCGCACCTCGTCGCGTGGATCGGCGGTTTCACCGCGCTGTTCGCCGCGATCATCGCCGGCACGAAGAAGGACCTCAAGCGCATCCTCGCCTACTCGACGGTGAGCCACCTCGGCCTCATGATGCTCGCCCTCGGCCTGGATCAAGTGGGCACGGCGATCTTCCATCTGATCGTGCACGGCTTCTTCAAGGCCGCGCTGTTCCTCTGCGCCGGCAATATCGCGCACGCGTTGCACCAGCCGACGGCGAACGTCGACGACGTCGGCGGCCTGCAGAAGAGCATGCGTCTGACCTACCTGTCCTTCCTGCTCGCAGCACTCTCGCTCGCGGGCGTGTTCCCGTTCGGCGGCTTCTTCAGCAAGGACGCGATCCTCGACGCCGCCTGGCATCACGGCGGGGCGCTGGCCGTCATGGGGATGCTCGTCGCCGCGGGCTCCGCGTTCTACATATTCCGCATGCTGTTCCTGACCTTCTACGGCGCGCGCCCCGAGCAGAAGGGCGCGCCGCACGCGCACGAGGCCGAGCCCGTCCTCGGCGTCCCGGTGCTGTTCCTAGCACTCGGCGCCGCCGCCGCGGGCCTGCTCAAGGGCCCGATCGAGCGTTTCGTCGTCCTCGGCATGCGCGGCATGCCGAGCGGGCTTCCCGAACTGCACCTCGTGCTGAACCTGCCGGGCGAGCCGGCCATGCCCGAGCTCAATCTCCTGGTCGCGGGCCTCGGCACCTTGATGGCCGCGCTGGGCGCGTTCGCGGCCTGGCGCTTGACGATGTCCGATCCCGGCTTCGACTGGCGCTGGCGCGGCGGGCCCGTGGAGGCCGCGTTCGAGGCCGATTTCGGCTGGAAGCCGCTCGTCGCCGGGTGCGAGTCCGCGATCTCCCGGACCGCCGGCTTCGTCGGCCGGACGCTCGACAAGGGCGGCGTCGACGGGCTCGTCGAGGGCACGAACGGCTTGCTCCGCTCGGCCGGCGCGGCGATCGCGCGCTCGGCCCGGGGCCGTGTGAACGACTATCTGTGGTGGATGCTGGCGGGCACGGCTCTGCTGCTCGGGCGGGTGCTCCGGTGACCATGCCGCTGACGACGCTTTGGGTCCTGCCTTTGATCGGGGCGGCGGTGTGCGCGCTGCTCGGCGCGCGCGCCAAGCACGCGGCGCTGATCTTCTCCGCGCTGCACCTGGGCGTCGCCGCCGGCGTCGTCTACGCGCAGTCGACGAGCGGCACGTTGTCGGTCATCAACGAGCTCGGGCCGGTCTGGGCCTACGGAATCTCGTACCGGCTGTCCGCGGACGCGCTGTCGACCGGCCTCGTCGCGTTGACCGCGTTCCTGAACTTCATCTGCGTCGTCTCGTCCTGGGAGCTGGAGGCGTCGGCCGGCTACTGGGCCTGCTTCATGGCGCTCGCGTCCGCGCTGTGCGGCGTCTTCCTCGCCCGAGACCTCTTCTTCTTCTACGTATTTTGGGAAGCGACTTTGATCCCGATGTTCTTCATCATCGGCCTGTGGGGCTCGAGCAATCGCCTGCACGCCGCGGTGAAGTTCTTCCTGTTCACGTTCTCGGGCTCGGTGCTCATGCTGCTGGCGCTGCTAGCACTCGTCAGCGCCCATCATCGCGCGACCGGCGTCTGGACCTGGGACTTGGCCCTTCTCGACGCCTCGACGCTCGGCTCCGCGGCGCCGCTCGTGTTCTGGGGATTGGTCTTGGGATTCGCCGTTAAAATTCCGATGGTCCCGCTGCACACCTGGCTGCCCGACGCGCACACCGAGGCGCCCGCCGCGGGCTCCGTTATGCTCGCCGGCGTGATGCTCAAGATGGGCGTCTACGGCCTGCTGCGGATCGCCATGCCGCTGTTCCCGGTGCTGTCCTGGGACGCGCTTCCCATACTCGGCGGCCTCGCCGCGTTCAGCACGATCTACGGCGCGCTGTGCGCGATGGCGCAGACCGACCTCAAGCGCATGATCGCCTACTCCTCGATCGCTCATCTCGGTTTCTGCCTGCTCGGCGTGCTCTCGCGCACGAGCCAGGGCTTGACCGGCGGCGCGCTCCAGCTCGTCAACCACGGCTTGACCACGGGCGCCTTGTTCCTGATGGTCGGCTTCCTGTACGAGCGCTCGCACAAGCGCGGCCTCTCCGACTTCGGCGACCTCGCGTCGCGCGCGCCGTATCTCGCGTTTTTCTTCGGGTTCAGCACGCTCGCCTCGATCGGCCTGCCCGGCCTCAACGGCTTCGTCGGCGAGTTCATGTCCCTGTCGGGCGCGCTGGCGGCCCTGCCCGTGCTGGCGTTCGCCGGCGTGCTCGGCGTGACGCTCGCCGCGGCCTACGCCCTGCCCGCGTTTCAGGCCGTATTCTGGGCGCCGGCCGGTCCCGATTCCGTCAGCGACAAGGTCACGGACGTGAACCTGCGCGAGCGCGCCGTCCTTTGGACGCTGTGCGGCCTCATGCTCTGGATCGGCCTCGCGCCGAAGCCGTGGCTGGCCTGGTTCGAGCCCGCGCTCCGGGGGCTCGTCCGGTGATGCTGCCCATGGGACCGCAGGCGACGCTCGCGACCGGCGTCCTCGGGACGCTGTCGCTCGGCCTGATGCGCCGCCCGCCCGCGGCGGCGCTGCGCGCGCTCGCCGTCGCCGCGATCGCGTGCGCGATGCTCTTCGCGACGTGGACGCCGGGTGCGCCCGCTTCCTCCGTCATTTTCCTCAGCGACGCGAAGAGCGTCGGCTGGCAGTACCTGATCTACCTCGGCGCCTTGCCGCTCGCGCTGTGGCTCGACGGCACGGACGACGTCCTCGTCGCCCTGTTCCTCGGCGCCGTGCTCGGCATGTCCCTGCTCGCCGCCGCGGCGAATCTGCCGATGCTGTTCATCGCCTTGGAGTTCATGTCCTTGCCGGCCTACCTGCTCGTCGCGCGCTCGCGCCCGGGCGCGCGCGGCCTCGAGGCGGCGGTCAAGTATTTCTTCGCGGGCGGCGTCGCCGGCGCTCTGTTCATGCTCGGCTTGGCCCTGTACTACGCGGACACCCGCAGCCTCGCGGCCTCGGCGGCCCTCTCGCCGCTCGGCCAGGCCGGCACGGCCTTGATGGCGGCCGCCGCGCTGTTCAAACTCGGCGCCTTCCCTCTGAACTGGTGGCTTCCCGACGTCTACGAGGCCGCGGCGCCCGAGGTCTCCGGCTTCCTGTCCACCGCGATGAAGTCCGCGGCCGTCCTGTTCCTGATGCGGCTGTGCGAGCTCGCTCCGCAGGCGAGATTCGCCGGGTGCCTGCCCGCGATCGGCGCCGTCACCGCGCTCGCCGGCTCGGTCATGGCGCTGCGCCAGGAGCGCCTGCAGCGCCTGCTCGCCTACTCCTCGGTCTCCAACGCCGGCCTGCTGATCCTGGGCGTCGGCGCGTGGGCCGCCTCCGGCCGCTCCGCCGAGGGCGTGAGCGCGATCGTGTTCTTCCTCGGCGCCTACGCGTTCATGAGCAACGGGACGTTCGCGTTCATCAAGTGCACGGGCATCGAGACGCGCGCCCAGCTCAAGGGGCGCGGAGCGGCCCTGGCGGCGCCGGCGGCCGCGTTCACGATCCTGCTCTTCTCCCTCGGCGGCATCCCTCCGACGGGCGGCTTCATCGCGAAGCTGCTCCTGCTGTGGCGCGCCGTCGACGCGAACCTCCTGTGGCCCGCCGTGCTCGGCGGCCTGTCGGCCTTGATCTCGCTCTCGTACTACCTCGGCATGATCCGCGACCTGTGGTTCGAAGCCCCCGCCGAGGGCCCCGCTCCCGAGGCGGGCGCGGGCGTTTCGCTCGTCATCGCGTGCGCCGTGGGCATCCTCCTGCTGGGCGCCGCGCCGTGGCTCATGTCGAACCTGACGGGGGCGGCCATTCCATGAGCAAGCTTTCGATGTTCGCCCTCGGCGTGAACTTCCTCGTCGTGCTCGGCATCACGGGCCTGTTCGCCAACGCCGGCCGCCTGTTCGGACCGAAGCCCAAGCACGAAGGCGACGCGGACCTCCCGTACGAGACCGGCCTGCCGCCGCTGGCGCCCGCGTACGAGCGCATGACCGTCTCCTACTGGCGCTACGCGGTTCTCTTCGTCGTCTTCGACGTGGATTTGGCGTTCCTGCTGCCGTGGGCTCTGTCCAAACCGGTCCTCGATTTCGAAAGCATGCTGGCGATCACGGGCTTCACCGCCCTCGTCATGCTGATGCTCGGCTATTTCTGGCGCAAGGGGGTTCTCGAATGCCGTTAGAGGGAGAAGTGGCCCCCGCGGGCGTGATGACGACGCAGCTCGATGCCGCGCTCGGCTGGGCGCGCAAGTACTCGATCTTCCAGTACCCGTTCGTGACCGCGTGCTGCGGCATGGAGTACATGTCGACCGCCGCGTCGCACTACGACATGGACCGCTTCGGCGCCGGCTTCCCGCGCTTCTCGCCGCGCCAGGCCGACGTGCTCATGGTCGTCGGCACGATCAGCCACAAGATCGCGCCCGTGCTGCGCCGCATCTACGACCAGATGGCCGAGCCCAAGTGGGTCGTGGCCTTCGGCGTGTGCACCTGTACCGGCGGTTTTTATAACAACTATTCGACGGTCCAAGGGATCGACACGATCATTCCCGTCGATCTCTACATTCCCGGCTGCCCGCCGCGCCCGGAGACGGTCATTCAAGGATTGACCATGCTCCAAGAGAAAATCGAAAAGAAGCGAGGTCAATTCCGGTGAACGATTCCGTACGCGGCGATAGCCGCGAAGCTCCGGCGTCCTCCAACTATGAAGAGCTCTCCAAGCTTAAAGCCGAGGGCTACAACATGCTCGTCGACATGACGTGCGTGGACTATCTCCCGCAGGGCAAGACGCCCCGCTTCGACGTCGTCTACCGCCTGATGAAGCTCGACGCCGCGACGGGGCAGGACCTCGGCCGCGTCGAGCTGCACTGCGCCGTCGACGAGGCGCCCGTCCTGCGCACGGCGAAGGAGCTGTGGCCCTCCGCCGACTGGCTCGAGCGCGAGATCTGGGACATGTTCGGCGTGAAGTTCGCCGACCGCCCCGGCATCAAGCGCCTCCTGATGTACGAGGAGTTCCAGGGCCACGCGCTGCGCAAGGACTATCCGATCGCCAAGCGCCAGCCGCTGATCGGGCCGAAGTCGGGGGACAAGGCGGACAGCCCCAGCTTCAACATTTTGAAGCCGACGGTGACGGGCGAATAAGATGAGCGAAAACGAGCGCAGCCAGAAGACGTACATGCTGAACATGGGGCCGGCGCATCCGGCCATGCACGGCGTCGTGCGCCTCGTCCTCGAGCTCCGGGGCGAGACCATCATCGACGTCGACACCGAGATCGGCTACCTCCATCGGGCGTTCGAGAAGCACGCCGAGAACGAGACCTGGAACAACGTCGTGCCCTGGACCGACCGCCTGAACTACGTCTCGCCGCTCATCAACAACGTCGGCTACGCGATGGCGGTCGAGAAGCTCGCCGGCATCGACGTCCCCGAGCGCGGGCAGTACATCCGAGTCATCGCCTCCGAGATCTCTCGCGTGACCGACCATCTGACCTGCGTCGGCGCGTCCGCGATGGAGCTCGGCGCGTTCACCGTCTTCCTGTACATGATCAAGGCGCGCGAATATCTGTACCAGCTCGTCGACAACCTGACCGGCGCGCGCATCACGACCGCGTTTACGCGCGTCGGCGGCGTCAAGGGAGACCTGCCCGCCGACTTCGCGGCGAAGTTCGCGGACATCGCGAAGGAAGTGCGCATAGCCGTCGCCGAGAGCGACAAGCTCCTGACGCGCAACCGCATCTTCATGGACCGCATGGAGGGCACGGGCATCATCTCCGCCGCCGACGCTATCGGCTACGGGATCACCGGCCCGTTCCTGCGCTCGACCGGTGTGGCCTACGACGTGCGCCGCTCGCACCCGTACGCCGTCTACGACAAGCTCGACTTCGAGATCCCCGTCGGCTCGACGGGGGACAACTACGACCGTTATCTCTGCCGCATGGCCGAGATCGAGCAGTCGTTGCGCCTAATCGAGCAGTGCCTGAAGCAGATTCCGGCGGGCAAGCACTCGCTCGAGCCGAAGGAGATCAAGTACGCCTACGAGATCCAGGATGCGGGCAAGCACGGCGACACCGCCCTGCTCGCCAAGTATGCCGCCAAGGTCGACCAGACGCTCGCGGGCATGAGCAAGGACGACGAGACCAACACGCGCGTCCTCGACCGCAAGATCACGCTGCCGGCGAAAGAGACCACCTACGGCAATATCGAAGGCCTGATGAACCACTTCGAGCTCGTCATGTGGTCGTGGGGCGTGAAGATCCCGCCGTCGCGGACCTACTTCGCGGTCGAGGGCGGCAACGGCGAGCTGGGCTTCGACCTCGTCAGCGACGGCGGCGACGGCCCTTACCGCGCGCGCTGCCGCCCGCCGTGCCTGTTCCCGATGGCGGCGATGAAGAAGCTCCTGATCGGCGGCCAGATCGCCGACGTCATCCCGACGTTCGGCTCGGTCAACATGATCGCCGGGGAGCTCGATCGATGACGCCCAGCGCGGCCCTCGAGATCAAGAACGCCTTCACGCCCGAGCAGGAGAAGCAGCTCGTCGCGTGGACGAAGAGGTACCCGTACGTCAACCTCGGCCTGATCGAGGCGCTCCGCTCCGTCCAGGACTGGCACCGCCAGGTCGGTCCGGCCGCCGCCGCGCGCGTGGCCGAGATTTTCGGCATGCCCTTCAACCACGTCTGGGGCGTGGCCACCTTCTTCCCGACGTATACGCGCTGGAAGACGGGCGAAAAGCGCGTCGGCATCTGCCACGGCCTGACCTGCTTCCTCGCCGGCTCGAATAAGATGGAGAAGTGCCTCGCTGATACGCTCGGCGTGCCGAAGAAGACGGCGACCGTCGACGGCAAGTTCTCCTGGGAGCCGATGGAATGCTTGGGCTCGTGCGAGCACGGTCCGGCGATGCAGGTCAACGACCGCTTCGTGGGCAAGGCGACCGAAGAATCGATTTCGAAGCTCAAGAATCTCAAATGACCAAGATCCTGACGAAGCACTTCGACACGGAGCCTAAGTTCCACGAGCTCGATACCTACCGCAAGCTCGGCGGCTACGTGGCTTTGAAGAAAGCGCTCAGCCAGGAGCGCTCCGCGCTTTTGGAAGAGGTCAAGAAATCGAACCTTCGCGGCCTCGGCGGTGCCGGCTTCCCGACCGGCATGAAGTGGAGCACGGTGCCTCCGGAAGATAAGGTTCCGGGCCCGCGCTACGTCGTCGTCAACGCCGACGAATCGGAGCCCGGCTGCTACAAGGACCGCATTCTTCTCACGCGTGCGCCCCATCAGCTCATCGAAGGGCTGCTGATCGCGTCGTATGTGATCGGCTCAAAGGACTCGTTCATCTTCATCCGCGGCGAGTACCAGAACCAGTACGACATCCTCGAGAAGGCGCTCGCGGAAGCGACCGCCGCCGGCCTGCTCGGCGACGTTAAAATTCATCTCATGCGCGGCGCCGGCGCCTACATCTCCGGCCTCGACACGGCCCTGCTCGAGACGATGGAGGGCAAGAAGGCCTGGCCGCGCCAGCCCCCGCCCTTCCCGACCGTCGCCGGCCTCATGGCCAAGCCGACCGTCGTCAACAACGTGGAAACGTTGTCCATGCTGCCGTTCATCGTCAATGAGGGCGCGGAAGCCTTCGCCAAGCTCGGCGGCCCGAAATCCGGCGGCACCGTTCTCTTCTCCGTTTCCGGCTCCGTCGAAAGGCCGGGTCTGTACGAATTCCCGATGGGCGTGAAGCTCCGGGAGGTTCTCGCCGCCGTCGGCGGGCCTCTCCCCGGCCGCAAGCTCAAGGGCGTCATCCCCGGCGGCACCTCGATGCCGCCGCTGATGGAGAAGGACCTCGACATCCAGCTCGACTTCGACAGCGTGCGCGCGGCCGGGACGTTCCTCGGCGCGGGCGGGATGATCGTGCTCGACGACACGATGGACGCGGTCGAGATCGCCCACAACATCGAGCGCTTCCTGACCCACGAGTCCTGCGGCCAGTGCACTCCCTGCCGCGAGGGCGCGAACTGGTCCGAACGGATCCTGGAGCGCATGCTCGAGGGGCACGGCGAGCAGCAGGACATCGACAATCTCGCGCGCGTCGGCGACAACATCACCGGCAAGGTGATCTGCGCGCTCGGCGACACCGTCGGCATGGTGCTCAAGGGCTACATCGGGCGCTATCCCGAGGATTTCAAGAAGCGGGTGACCAATGGGTAAGATCGTCAAGTATAAGCTCAACGGTGTCGAGCGCGAGGCTCCCGAGGGCCAGCTCGTCATCGACGCCGCCAAGGACGCGGGCGTCGAGATTCCCCATTACTGCTACCACCCCGCTTTAGGCAACCCTGGTAACTGCCGCATGTGCATCGTCGAGGTGACCGGCGCGCCGAAGCCCCAGGTCTCCTGCCGCACCGGCGTGCGCGAGGGCCTTGAGGTCAAGTCCGATTCCGAAGTCGCCAAGCGCGCGCAGGCGAGCGCGCTCGAGCTGCACCTCGTCAACCACCCGCTCGACTGCCCGGTCTGCGACCAGTCCGGCGAGTGCGGTCTTCAGGACTACTACATGAAGATCGGCCAGTACTCGAGCGAGGTGCGCGAGGACAAGGAGCACAAGAACAAGCGCGTCGAGATCGGCCCTCACGTCATGCTCGACCAGGAACGCTGCATTCTCTGCACGCGCTGCACCCGCTTCGTCGACAACGTCACGAAGACGCACGAGCTCGGCGTGTTCGGCATGGGCCACACGGAAAAGGTGGACCTGACCCCCGGCATGACGCTCGACAACGCCTACTCGGGCAACGTCGTCGACATCTGCCCCGTCGGCGCGCTGACTGACCGCGACTTCCGCTACAAGGTCCGTGTCTGGTATCTCGACAAGACCGACTCGATCTGCCCCGGCTGCTCGCGCGGCTGCAATATCTCCGTCCATACGAACACCGCGCGCCCCTGGCACAACGACGGCAAGCGCGTCGCGCGCCTGAAGCCGCGCATGAACATGGACGTCAACGGGTACTGGATGTGCGACGACGGCCGCTACGGCTTCGGGAATCTCGACACGGACCGCCTCGGCAAGGTTTTGCGGCTCGCACCTCAGAAAACGGAGCTGTCTTGGTTCGATGCCGCCGTCGAAATCGCTCCGCTGCTGAAGGACGGAGCCGCCGTCGTCGCCTCCGGCATGCTCTCCAACGAGGATTGGGCCGCCTACAAGGCGCTGTTCGTGGACGAGCTGAAGATCAAGAGCCACTACTTCACCGCCGCGCCCGACCAGCTCGGCGAAGAGGATGCGCTGCTGCGCCGCAAGGAGAAGGTCCCGAACTTGAAAGGGGCCGAGAGCCTCGGCCTGATCAGCGGCTCATTCGACGCGCTCGCCAAGGACCTCGAGGCGGGGAAGATCAAGACTCTGTACGTCATCGAGCGCGACCTCTCCAAGATCTGGGGAGATGCGGCCGCGGGCCTGCTCGCGAAGGCGAAGACCTCCGTCCTGCAGGGCCCCAACAAGTATGCGCTCGGTGATTCGTTCACCTATCGCCTTCCCGCGACCGCGTACGTCGAGGAAGAGGGCCACTTCACGAACTTCGAGGGCAAGATCGGCGCCTACAAAAAGGCGCTGGCGCCCATCGGCGACGCGCGGCCGGACTGGGACATCTTCGGGCTGTTCCAGAAGGCGCTGACGGCGGGCCGCACGCGGGAGGCCGTCGCGTGACTTTGACCTTGCCCTTCCCGCTCAACGATCTACTGTTTACGACCGCCAAGGTCCTGTTTGCCGTGTTCGGCGTCGGCCTCAACATCGCCGGCTTCCTCGGTTGGGTCGAGCGCAAGCAGAGCGCGGTGCTTCAGGACCGCATCGGCGCCAATCGCGCGTCGATCTTCGGGATCAAGATCCTCGGGCTGTTCCATCCGATCGCCGACGCGATCAAGATGCTGACGAAGGAGGACTTCGTCCCGAAGGGTGCTACGAAGCCCCTGCACGGTCTGGCGCCCATGATCTCGCTCGGCTGCGCGATGTTCTGCCTCGCGGCCCTGCCTTACGGCGGCGTCATTGAGTTCGCGGGCCGCGCGTGGGATCTTCAGCCGATCGCCCTGCCGATGGGCGTGCCGCTCGTGCTCGCGACGCTCGCCTTCGGCGTGCACGGCATCGTGATGGCCGGCTACGCGTCGGGCTCCAACTACGGCCTGCTCGGCGCGCTGCGCGGCGCCGCGCAGATGATCGCCTACGAGGTGTGCCTCGCGTCCGCCTTGGCCGGACTGCTCTTCATTTACGGCACGCTCGACTTCTCCGAGGCCGTGCGGTGGCAGGTCTCGCACGGGGTGTGGGGGATCGTCGTGCAGCCGCTGGCGTTCATCCTGTTCCTGACCGCGGGCGCCGCCGTCACGAAGCGCACGCCGTTCGACCTTCCCGAAGGCGAGAGCGAGATCGTCGGCTATCACGTCGAGTATTCCGGCATGAAGTTCGGCATGTTCCTGATGACCGACTTCTTTGAGTCCATCGTGGTCTGCGGCGTGATCACCGCCTTGTTCCTCGGCGGCTGGTCTATTCCTTTCCTCGATCTCCCTTCGATGGGCCTTATCGGCGGCGCGCTGATGGTCGCTTCCTTCATCGGAAAGATGATGCTCCTGCTGTTCCTGCTCATGCAGCTGCGCTGGACTTTGCCGCGCTTCCGCTTCGATCAGCTGCTGGACCTCGGCTGGAAGAACCTCCTGCCGTTGGCTCTGCTCAATTTCCTGGCGACCGCATGGGTGGTGTACTTATGGCGATAAAAGTCCGCGTCGTCGAGCGTCCCGCGCGCACGTTCGCCGAGCAAATCTATCTGATCGAGGTCTGGAAGGGCCTGGCGCTGACGTTCCGGCACCTATTCGTCAACCTGTTCCGTCACTCGATGAAGGCGCTCGGCGTCAAAGGTTTCCTGCCGGGCTCCGTTACGATCCAGTATCCCGAGGACCCGGCGGTGCTCGGCAAGCGCGCGCGCACGCGTCACCGCCTGCTCAAGCGCGACGACGGCGCCCCGCGCTGCACGGCGTGCCTGCTGTGCGAGACGATCTGCCCCGCGAAGTGCATCCGCATCACCGCCGAGAACGCGCCCGACGTGAAGGTGGAGAAGCGCGCGAAGACCTTCGACATCGACCTCGGCATGTGCGTGTTCTGCGGCTACTGCGTCGAGGCCTGCCCCGTGGACGCGATCCACATGGACGCGAACGAGGTCGAGCTCTCGGTCTTCAACCGCAAGGACATGATCTGGAGCATGCCCGAGCTGCTGGGCGACGTGAAGAAGGTCCCGGCCTCCTTCGAGCGCGCCGTCGATCCGCTCTCGCCGTAGAGCCCTTGCGCCGAAGGGCGCGTTCATCTACAGTGAAGGGTGCGCTCCCGCCGCGGCCAGGCCTCCGTCGAGTACATGATGCTGCTCTGCATGGTCGTGTGCATGGCGCTGCTGGTCGGGGCCTTCCTCGCCAAGTTCGGCCGCGGGCTCGTCGATGACCTGGCCGCGAAGCTCCTCGACGCGGCGCTCGTCCTCGCGATGCCCTGACGTTCGCATTTTGTTGACTTTAATTTTACTGGCCGCGCGGACATGCCCCCGCTACACTTTGGTCATGAGCCTAACACAGCGGACGTTAAGCGGCGTCTGGGGCCTGAACCTCGTCGCGATCTGCGCGGCGAACGCAAGCGAGGTCCGGCACTGCCTAGCCGTGCTGGTCATGTACGCGGCGACGTACTTCCTCTTCGCGCCGCTGCACGCGCTGCTCTTCCTGTGCGTCTGGACCGTCTACGCGCTCGAGCGGGGGGATTCGCCTCTGTCCGAGGGGACCGCGCTGCGTGCGGCCGTCCGGCTTTTTTTCGCGGAGACCGTCATCTTCTGGGCGCTCTATTGGGGCATGACGCTCGAGATCCTGCCGCTACATTTTCGGGTCTAGCCAGCCGCCGCTTCTTCCGCTATACTCGGCCTCATGCCTCCCGGACTCAAGCCGATCTCCGTCGCCGACATCATGGACATGATCCTGGTCGGCACGCTCGTCTACGGCCTCCTGCTGTGGTTCAAGCGGACGAAGGCCGCGTTCGTGGCGTTGGGGCTCCTGCTCGCGGTCGTCGTCTACACGGTCGCCTTCGTCGCGGGGATGTACATGACGGTTCGCATCTTCCAGGGCTTCTTCGCCGTGTTCATCGTCGCGGTGATCGTGATCTTCCAGGAGGAAATCCGGTCGATGTTCGAGCGCATCGCGATCTGGAGCCTCACGGGCGGCGTGCTCAAGGCCGCGCCCACGCACCGGCAGGTCGAGATTCTCGTGAGCTCCCTCGGCGACCTCGCGCGCGAGAACATCGGCGCGCTCGTCGTGCTGCGCGGCCTGGACCCTCTCGACCGGCACGTCGAGGGCGGCTGGGACTTGAACGGCGACCTGTCCGAGGCGCTGATCAAGAGCATCTTCGACTCGCACTCGCTGGGGCACGACGGGGCGTTCATCGTGGAGGAAGGCCGCGTCTCACGCTTCGGCGTGCAGCTGCCGCTGTCCAAGGACTTCGCCAAGATCACGAACCTCGGCACCCGCCACTCGGCCGCATTGGGCCTCTCCGAGCGCTGCGACGCGATGTGCCTGGTCGTCAGCGAGGAAACCGGCAAGATCTCGGTCGCGCTGCGCGGCGACGTCGTCGCGATCAACGACCTCGAGGACCTGCAGGACGGCATCGAGATCTTCCTGACGAAGCATCTTCCCAAGACCCCGCAGAACCGGGTCCATCATTTCCTCACGGAGAACATGCGCGAGAAGGCGATCGCCACCGTGGTTTCGGTCCTGCTCTGGGTCTTCTTCGTCGGCTTCGGGGGCGGCCGGTGAAGCCCGGCTTCCATGCGCGCCGGCTCGTCAAGCTGCTGACCGAGAAGGGCCGAGCGCTGTCGCCGCTCACGATCCTCACGCACGATCACCCGGACCCCGACGCGCTCGCGAGCGCGTGGGCGCTTGCGATCCTGGCTCAGTCCGTCGGAAAGATCCGCACGCGCATCGTTTATGGCGGCATGATCGGCCGCGCCGAAAACCGCATGATGGCGGAGCGCCTGCTCGTGCCCGCTCGGCCCGTGCGCAAAGGGGAGCTCGCGGGCGTCGAGCACCTCGCGCTCGTGGACACGCAGCCGCCGTTCAAGAACAACCGCTGCCCTCCGCGGCGCATCCCTGACCTGATCGTGGACCATCATCCGCGCCACGCCGATACGCACTCGGACGTCGCGCTCATCGACGAGGGCGTCGGCGCGACGACGACGATCCTCGTCGAGGCGCTGATCGCCTCCGGCATCCGCGTGCCGGGCCGGCTCGCGACC
>JBBQVX010000088.1:0-16211 GCA_038211115.1 Elusimicrobiota bacterium
GAGACGGTGGCCTCGGGCTCCATCATGAAGCCCTCGGTGAGCGTCACGCCCGCGTGCTTCTCGGGGTCGAGCAGCTTGAAAAGGATCGCCTGGTCTTCCAGATTCGGGCACGCGGGGTAGCCGAAGCTCACGCGAATGCCGCGGTACTTGCCCTGGAACTTATTGCGGATGCTCGTGCCCTCGGGGTCGCCGATGCCCCACATGCGGCGGATGCGGTCGTGCAAAAGCTCCGCGAAGCCCTCCGCGGCCTCGATCGCGATCGACTGCAAAGCGTGGGACTTGAGGTACTCGCCGTCATCTCGATATTTATCGGACAGCTCTCGAATGCCGGCGCCGCAGGTGACGACGAACATCGCGGCGTAATCGCGGCCCGTGCCCGCGGGCCGGATGAAGTCGGCCAGGCACAGTCGCTCGCCGGCGGGCTGGCGCGGAAAATCAAAGCCCGAGAGCGGAGCCGCCGCGGAGGGCGACTCGTAAAGGTTCATGCGGTCGCCCGTCGCGTCGGCCGCGAAGAACTTGAAGACGGCCTTGGGCTTGATGAGGCCCTTCTCGAGGATCTCGTCCTGCAGCGCGCGCACGCGCTTGTGCAGCTCGACGGCCTTCGGGTTCTTGTCGCTTAAGTGCTGCTCGAGGTTTCCGCGCAGGCCCAGGTGCTTGCCGTAGAGCATGATCGGGTTGATGTACTCGAAGATCTCATCGACGGGAAAATCCGAGAGCGCGTGGAGCTTGAGATCGGGCGGGATGGGCGCGGTCTCGTGGACGACCTCGACCTTGGGAGCGGCGGGGCCGACGGGCTCGACGAACGCGGGGGCGGGCGCCTCCGCGCGAAGGTACTCCTGGATTTCCTTATTTTTGGCGAGAAGAGCCTCTTTCTTCTCGCCGAAGTAGTCGTTCGCGAGCGAGAGGCCCGTCATCGCGTCCTTCGCGTAGAAGACGGGGCCGTCGTAGGAGGGCGCGATGCGCTTGGCCGCGAAGCGCGGCGACAGCGCGGCGCCGCCGACCAAGATCGGCAGGCGGATGCCCGCGGCGGTCAGGTCGTCTGCGGTGACGACCATCATCTGCGCGGACTTGACGAGCAGGCCGGACAAGCCGATCGCGTCGGGCTTGTGCGCGCGGATCGCCTCGAGCAGCTGCTCGGGCGCGACCTTGATGCCGAGATCGACGACCTTGTAGCCGTTGTTCTTGAGGATGATGTGCACGAGGTTCTTGCCGATGTCGTGCACGTCGCCCTTGACCGTCGCGAGCAGGATCGTCGCGCGGGTGGCCGCGTCGCCGACCGTCATGTGCGGCTCGAGGTGCGCGACGGCCGCCTTCATGACCTCGGCCGACTGCAGGACCTCGGCGACGATCATCGTGTTGGCGCCGAACAGGCGGCCGACCTCGTCCATGCCCGCCATCAAAGGGCCGTTGATGATCTCGAGCGGCTTCATGGTCTTTAAGAACTCGTCGAGGTCGGCCTTGAGGCCTTCCTGCGAGCCCTCGACGACGTTCTTGGCCACGCGTTCCTTGATGGGGAGCTTGAGGCGCTCGGACGGGCTCTTCTCGACCGTCTTGACGAGGCGGAAGTGCTCCGAAAAAGCCGCCACGGCGTCGAAGCCGGCGGGATGCTTGGGGTCGCCGGGGCCGGTCCACGACAGAAGGTCCCAGCAGAGCTTGATCTCGACGTCGGGAATCTGGGAATACCGCGCCAGCTTCTCGGCGTTGACGATTGCGAGGTCAAGCCCGGCCTCGACACAGTGGTGGAGATAAACGGAGTTGAGAACTTCACGGCCGGCGCCCGGCAATCCGAAAGATACATTCGAGATGCCCAAAACGGTTTTACATCGGGGCATGGCCGCCTTAATTAATCTTATGCCTTCGATCGTCTCGACGGCCGAGCCCCAGTAGTTCTTGTCGCCCGTGCCCGCGGGAAAGACGAGCGGATCGAAGATGATGTCTTCCGGCACGATCCCGTACTTCGTCGTGAGCAGGTCGAAGGAGCGCTTGGCGATGTCGAGCTTGCGCTGGCGCGTTAAGCCCATGCCCATGACCTTGTCCTCGTCGATCGTGCCGACGACGAGCGCCGCGCCGAACTGGTGGACCAAGGGGATGACGGCCTCGAAGCGCTCCTCGCCGTCCTCTAAATTGATCGAGTTGAGGATGCACTTGCCGGGAGCGCGCTTGAGCGCCTCTTCCATGACCGCGGCGTCGGTGGAGTCGATCATGAACGGGACTTTGACTTTCTTGACGGCCTTCTCGAAGAACGCGATCAGGTCTTCCTTTTCGTCGCGGTCGGGGTTGGCGAGGCAGACGTCGATGACGTGCGCGCCGGCGCGGACCTGGTGGCGGGCGAGTTCGGCGGCCGCCTCGATATCTCCCGAGACGATCAGCTCTTTGAACTTGCGCGAGCCGATGACGTTCGTGCGCTCGCCGACGATCAAGGGGCGCCGGTCCTCGTCGAGAGACAGTGATTCCATACCGGACACCGAGGAGCGCCGAGGCTTGTGCGCGCGTCGGGGCGGCTTGCCCGCCACCGCCTCGGCCATGAGCCGGATATGCTCGGGCGTCGTGCCGCAGCAGCCGCCGACGAGATTCACCCAGCCCTCGTCGGCGAAGCGACCGACTTTTTTGGCGACCATCGCGGGGCTTTCATTGTAAACGCCGTTTTCGTCCGGGAGCCCGGCGTTCGGGTAGCAGATCGTGAAGGCGCGCGTCAGCGACGACAGCGTGCGCAGGTGGTCCGTCATGAAATCGGGGCCCGTCGCGCAGTTCATGCCGATCGCGAGCAGGTCGAAATGGGAGACCGCGTCGGCCAAGGCCGCGATGTCCTGGCCGCCGAGCATCGTGCCCATCGTCTCGATCGAGACGGACAGGATGACGGGGATCGAGCGGTTCGCGTCGCGGAAGGCGGCGTAGATGCCGTTGAGCGAGGCCTTGATGTTGATCGTGTCCTGCTGGGTCTCGAGCAGGACGAGATCGGCGCCGCCCTCGAGCAGGCCGGCGGCGGCCTCGCGGTAACCGTCGAACACCTCGTCGTAGGTGATGCCGCCGGTGACGGAGATCGTCTTAGTGCCGGGGCCGAGGGCGCCGGCGACGAAGCGGGGCTTGTCCTTCGTCGCGTGCTTCGCGGCGGCCGCCCGGCCGAGCTCGCAGGCCTTCTTGCAGATCTCGCGGGCCTTATCCTGCAGGGCGTACTCGGCCAGGACGTGGCGGATCGCGCCGAAGGTGTTGGTCTCGATGATGTCGGCGCCGGCGGCGTAGTACGCCTCATGCACGTCCTGGATGACGTCGGGGCGCGTCAAAACGAGGTTCTCGTTGCAGCCTTCGAGGGCCTCGCCGCCGAAGTCGGCGGCCTTGAGGTCGCGGGCCTGGAGCATGGTGCCCATGCCGCCGTCGAGCACGAGGAGTCGGCGATGGAGGAGCTCCCGGAGCTCTTCCTCTCTGCCGCGATCGGCGAACGTCGGTCTTCCTTGGCTCATTTTCCCCTTAAAATCGAAAACCACGCCGCATGGCGTGGTTTCTTTCGCCGTTTTAGCTCCCAGAGCGGCCTGGGGCAATAGGGCTCAAATCCTCGCCTGTGACCTTCCTATTATAGCGTTTCGGGCCGTCCAGCGCCAGCCCCGCTAGGGAGGCGGCATCGGCCCTTTCCTCTCCTGCTTGAGGATGAGCTCCTGGTAGTCCTGGCGGGGGTGCAGCGATTCGAAGTCGAGGTCCTCGGCCGCCTTGGTGCCGTAGCGCTTGTCGATCTTGATCGAGGCGAGGAGCTCGCGCAGCGCCTCATCGAGGTGCCCCGTGAGCGCCAGCATCGCGGCGTAGTTGTAGTGTGTGGAGGCGAGCTCGGGCGCCATGCGGGCGCCGATCTCGGTCTCGGCCAGCGCGTCGTTGAGTTCGCCGTTGTTGAACAGCACGCGGCCGTTCGTCGTGTGGGCGCGGCCGCGGTCGGAGCGCGAGCTGGGATTGTAGATGCGCGTCAGGAGGAACTTGTAGCGCTCGCGCTCGGTCTTCTTCTCGTAGATCAGGAGGGCGCACGTGGTCAGGGGGTTGTAGTGCGCGGCCGCGAGGCGCCACTCACGGGTGTCGGGCCAGAAGTCGGGGCGGGCCTCGAAGATCGCGGTGGAGAGAATCACCTCGGCGGCGCCCGGGGCGTCGGCGGTCACGGCGTTGCGGATCGTTTCGCTGAAGCCGGGCCGGTCGTAGCCGGACTTGCGCATCTTCTTGCGCGAAGCGTCGATCGACGGCCGGTCGTAGGTATTGGTGCCGTCGGCCTCGAAGACCCATCGAGTCTCGACGACCGGCCGGTCGGAGATGATGCCGAGCGTTCCGAGGCGCGAGGTGATCGGCTCGTTCTGGATCGCCTCGCCGAGCCTCGGATAGGCGTAGCGCTCGACGCCGACCGTGCAGGCGTCGTTCCAGCCGATGATCCTGTAGTCCTCGCGGTCGATGTCGAGGGCCGCGGCCGGGACGGCGAGGAGCAGGAGAAGGAAAGCGCGCACGATCCCAGTATAACAGGGCGCGACGGGCGCGGCTAGTGCGACGGACTCGGCACGTAGGTCCGCACCGGCTCGGACTTGCCTTTGACGGTCACGGGCGCGGCTTCAGTCCACGTCACGGACTCGCCGGCGCGGTCGCGCGTGGCCTTGGAAACGAGCGTGACCACGCCGTGGACCTTCGTCAGGCCCTCGATGCGCGAGGCGAGGTTGACCGCGTCGCCGATCGCCGTGAACTCGAGGCGGCGCTTGGGCGAGCCGATGTCGCCGACGATGGCCGGGCCGGTGTGCACGCCGATGCCGATGCGCAGGACGGGCTCGCCGCGGGCGGTCCGCGCGGCGTTGAGGTGGACGAGCTCCCGCTCCATGTCGAGCGCGCACTCGACGGCCTTGAGGGGGTGGTCGGTCGTCGCGAGCGGCGCGCCGAAGTAGGCCATGATTCCGTCGCCGATGAACTTGTCGAGCGTGCCGCTGTGCTTGAAGATCGTCTCGACCATGCGCTCGTGGTACTCGTTGAGCATGGCGACGACCTGGCCGGGCTCGAGCTTCTCGGACATCGCCGTGAAGTCCCGGATATCCGAGAACAGGATCGTCACCTCGCACGTTTGCGCGGGGCCCTGCGCGCCGTTCTGCAGCCGGTCGACGACCGACGCGCAGAAATAGCGGCCGAGCTTCTCGAGCTTGAGGCCGTCGTGCGAGACGGAGATGATCAGCCCGTGCGTGCGGCCGACGAGCCGCCAGGCCGCCGCGCCGGCGCCGAGCAGCACGACCGCGGCCGCCGCCTGCGGGCCGGCGGCCACGCCCGCGGAGCGCAGCAGCGCGACCTCGAGGACGGCGCCCGCGCCGGTCACGAGCAGGATCAGGCGCTGGTCGAGCGAAAGT
Source organism: Elusimicrobiota bacterium (assembly GCA_038211115.1). GTDB lineage: Bacteria > Elusimicrobiota > Elusimicrobia > UBA1565 > UBA9628 > GWA2-66-18. The sequence continues at coordinate 5,349 of JBBQVX010000088.1, forward strand.
GCCGCGAGCGCGATGAACGCGCAGTACAGCCCGAGCGCGAAGCTCGCCGTGCCCGCGGGCGACGGCGAGACGGACAGCGAGGCGCTCTGGATCCAGTAGACGAGCGGCACGTCGACGAGTGCTAAGCCCATGCCGGTGATCCGGTGGAGCGACGGCCGCTTCCACGCGGCAAGCGCCAGTCCCGCGCTGAGCGTGAAATACAGCCCGAACTGGGGTAGGACCGCGCGCCAGTCGCTGAGCCCGCCGAAGAGCCCGTAGCGCAGCGAGAGCGCGAACACCGCCCCGACGCCCGCGAGCCGGATCGAGCACAGCCAGAGCGCGTTGCGGCGCCGCTCCTTGTCGAGCGCGCGATGAAGGATGCCTTCGGTGCCGGGGCTCATTTGAGGTCCTCGAGGATGAGCCGCCCGTGCGCCTGGTCGACGCGGACGATGAATTGGCCCAGGAAGGTCATGCCGAGCAGGCCGTCGAAGCCCTGGCCGCCGGCAGGCGAGCCCGCGGCGAGCACGTTCTTGACCTCGGACTTGCCGACGGACATCGTGTCGAGGCGCAGGACGTCGGCGGCGACCTCTCGGCCGTCGGCGACCGTCACGCGCGCGGAGCCGACGTGCGCCTCCTTCGGCAGAGAGAGCTTGGCGACGGTCTCCTGGTAGAGCAAGGTGATCGACGCGCCCGTGTCGACGAGCAGGCGCGCGTCGACCTTGCCGTTGAGGCGCACCTTGACGAACACGCCGCCGTGATCCTTCTCCGCCGGAATCTCGTCCTGCTTGAAGTCGGCGGCCATCATCGTGAGCTCGTCGCGCAGCCACGCGAAGTAGTCGGCCTCCTTTTTCAGCTGGGCGGCTCCCTCGCCCCGCGCGTAGTCCGCGAGCCGGCGGTGGCTCTCGATGTAGCCGTGGACTTCGGCGCCCGCCTCTTTCTTGAGGCGCTCGATCTCGCCTAGGCGCAGCTGCGCCGCCTGGATCTTCACGCCCGCGGTGTTCACCGCGCCGATGCGTCGGTTATAGCCGCTCGGGTCCCTGCCTGCGTCGACGCGGCCGAGGTCGACGGACGCCTCGCCGTAGGCCGTCTTGAGGTCGGGTAGGCCGTCCTGCAGCGAGGTGAATTCCTCGTCGAGCTCGCGCGATTGCCGCCGGGCGTCGAGCGCCTTCTCGCGGCGGGCCTGCGCGTCGCGGTACAACTCGTCGAGCTTCTCGCCGCCTTTCGGCACGGTGAGGCCCGATTCGTATTGGCGCCGCTTGAGCTTCGTCGCCGTCTTCGCGGCCTGCTCCTTGCTCGAGCGCGTGATCTTCGCGATGTCCGCGCGGTTTAAGATCGTGCTCCCGTAGCCGATGTCGAGCGTGATTCTCGTTCTCGTTTCCGCGGTGATCACGCCTTCCATTTGGTTGCCGTTGTGGAAGTAGACGGTGTCGGCGCGGGCGGGCAAAGCGAGGGCCAAAGCGAAAGCGAGCATCGGCCTGAGTATAGCCGCCATACCGGGCCGCGTCCATACGCTATGATCTCGCGATGAAGCCCCGCGCTTTGATCCGGCCTCCGTCCGACGCCTACGCGAGATGCCTGCGGCCCGACGGCTCGGGCGCCGTGGACCCGGCCTTAGCGAGGCGCCAGCACGCGGCCTATCGCGACGCGCTCATGGAGTGGGCCGACGTCGTCGAGCTTCCGGCCGAGCCGGACCTGCCCGATGCCTGCTTCGTCGAGGACGCGGCGGTCCTCTACGGGAACGTCGCCGTGATCACGCGTCCCGGCGCATCGTCGCGCCGCGCCGAGGTCGCCTCCGTGGCGAAGGCGCTCTCCGCCCTGCGTGAGTGCCGTCCGATGACGCGCGGGACGCTCGACGGCGGCGACGCGATGGTGCTCGGCGGGCGCGTCTACGTCGGGCTTTCCAAGCGCACCGATCGCGAGGGCGCGGACGAATTGGCCAGGCTGCTCGGTTTGGACCTGCGCGTCGTGCCGGTGGGCACGTGGCTGCACCTGAAGACCGCGGTGACGCCGTTCGGGTCGTCCGCGGCGATCCAGCGGCGCGGCGCGTACCCGCCCGGGACTTTCCCGGGAATCGAGATCTTGGAGACCGGCGAGCTCCCCGGCGCGAACGTTCTGCTTCTCGGAGGCGGAGTGATCGTCAGCGCGGACGCGCCGGAGACCGCGGCGCTGCTCGCGCGCCGCGGCCTCGCGGTCCGGACCGTCGATATCTCCGAGTTCCACAAGGGCGACGCCGGGCTCACCTGCCTCAGTCTCATCCTCTCGCGGCCCGGGACGGCTTAGCTCTTTCCGGCGACGGCCTTGCCGAGGAACTCCTTCGCGCCCTTCTGCATGTCCTCTTTCGAGACGTCCTTCACGTGGGTCATGATGCTCCAGGCGTAGCCGAACGGGTCGACGACCCGCCCGAAGCGGTCTCCCCAGAACATCTCCTGCGGCGGCATGGCGCCTTTGGCGCCGGCGCCGACCGCGGCCTTATACGTCGCATCCGCGTCGGGTACATAGAGCCCCAGCGAGAAGCTCGCGGCGACGTTCGTCGCCTCGCCGGCCTTGGCGTCCGGGCAGCTTCCGCTCTCCTCTCCGAGCATGAAGATCGAATTTCCGATCTTGAGCTCGGCGTGCATGATCTTGCCGTCCGGACCCGCGAACACCGACAATTCCTGCGCGCCGAACGCCTTCTTGTAGAACGCGATCGCCTTCTTCGCGTCCTTGTACATCAGCGACGGCGTGAGCGTGTGATAGCCTTCGGGAATGGGTTTGAGCATATGAAGTCCTCCTCGGTCGTCCGACCGTGCCCATAGGATAGCTCCCGCCGAGTCCCGAGCCCATGGACGGCACGTCTTGATTTTTTCGCGAATTGGGGTCACGCTAGGGTCGATGAAGGGACTCGCGACGGCGCTCTTACTCCTCGCTTCCGCCGCCGCGGCGAAGGAGGACTGCGTCCCGCCCGCCTTCTATACGAGCCTGCCTCGCGACCGGGAGTGGTACTACGGCGTCGCGCGGGATCCGGACACGGACAAGGCGCGCGACCAGGCGCTGCGCAACCTCGGCAAGCAGGTCGGCGGCGACGTCGAGGGCTGGCCCAAGGAAAAGGTGGCGGCCGTCGCGGGCCCGTGCCGCGACAAGTGGGAGGTGGCCGCGAGCGTGGGCAAGCTCCTGCCGCGCAGCACGCTCCTCGCCGGGTGGGAGCAGGACGACTTCCTGCGCTGCGGCGGGTTCAGCTACGTGCTCGTGCGCATCGAGAAGGAGCGCGTCGAGCGGTTCATGAGCGGCAGCGGCAAGTTCAAGAGCGACGTCGCGGCGGCGCTGTCCAAACGCCTCGAGAAGGTCGAGGCGGCGGTCGACGAACTGAACGCGCGCGTCGAGCGCCTGGAGCGTGCCCTGCGGGGGCTCCCGGAGAGCGACAAGGCGTCGGGCGCGTCGATCGCGCGGACGGTCACGCAGGTGCGCTCCGACATCAAGGCGGGTAAGCCGCGCGCGGAAGTGGAGAAGAAGCTCGCCTCGGCGGAGGACGCGTACTCGAAGCTTGAGGAGCGCATGAAGGGCTATCAGGCCGGTCGCGACGCGTCCGAGCGCGCGCGCCTGTCCGCGCTTCGTTCGGCTCAGGCCCCCGATTTAAAGAAGAAGCTCGCGGCCGTCGAGGCCGGGAAGTGGGGCTACGTCGACGTCGCGGGGATCATCGGGATCTACAACGAGGCGAAGGACTACGACGGCCTGCGCCGCTTCTCTCGCTCCTTGCTCGCGCGCTCCGACTTAAAGAAGCTTGACGGTCACGACGACTTCGTCGCGTACATGGGGATCGTCGCGGATATCAACCTCAAGGACGGCGCGGCCCAGCTGGCCGACGGGGAAAAGTTTCTGAAGTCTTATCCGGCGAGCGACATGTTCGAGGCGGTGAAGGCCCAGCTCGACGGGGCTATCGCGATGTCGCGCATGGCCAAGCCCGCCGCGGCGTCCGTCCCCCTTCAGCCTGCGGCGACCGTCTCCGAACCCTGCGCCGAGTAGGCTAGGCCAGGTCGATCCAGTTCCAGCGGCCCTGGTACAGCCCGATCAGGCGCTCGCGCAGGAGCTTGTGCCCCGGGGCCAGGAGCCTCGAGTCCGCCGCGAGCAGCTCGTCGGCGTCGGCGCGCGCGAAGCCGAGCAGCTCCGCGTCCTTGAAGAGGTCGGCCACCGCGAGCGCCAACTCGCCGCTTTGCGCGGTGCCGAGCAGCTCGCCGGGGCCGCGGAGCTTCAGATCCTCCTCGCCGATCTTGAAGCCGTCGCTCGTCGCGGTCATGATGTCGAGGCGCGCGCGCGCGTGCTCGGTGCGCGGGTCGGCGACGAGGTGGCAGTAGGACTCAGCGCCGCCGCGGCCGATGCGCCCGCGCAACTGGTGCAAAGAGGCGAGGCCGAAGCGGTCGGCGTTCTGAATGACCATGACGGTGGCATTGGGCACGTCGATGCCGACCTCGATGACTTGAGTCGCGATGAGTATTTTCGTCTTGCCCGCCGAAAAATCCTTCATGACGGCGCTTTTCGCCTTGCCGGTCATGGCGCCATGGATGAGGCCCACTTCCGTTCCGCTGAACACGGAGGACTTCAGTCGTTCGAATTCCGCCTTCGCCGACTGCAGGTCCTGGGTCGCGGACTCGTCGATGATCGGATAGACGATGTAGGCTTGCCGCCCCGCCGCGACCTCTCGCCGCACGGCGTCGAACGCCTCGTTCTCCGGTGACAGGAACGTCTTGATCGGCGGGCGCCCCGGCGGCATCTCGTCGATCGTCGAGGCCTCGAGGTCGCCGTACAGGGAGAGCGCGAGCGTGCGCGGGATCGGAGTGGCGGTCATGACGAGCAGGTCGATGAGCGTGCCTTTCTGGCGCAGGGTCGTGCGCTGGCGCACGCCGAAGCGGTGCTGTTCGTCGATGACGGCCAGGCGCAGCTTCGGGAACTGGACGCCGGCCTCGAGGAGCGCGTGCGTGCCGACCAGGATGTCGATCTCGCCGGCGCGCGCCGCCGCCACGATCTTTTCGCGCTCCTTCTTCGGGACGCGAGACGTCAAGGACGCGACCTTGACCGGCAGGCCCTTCAGAAAACGGTCGAGCGTGGCGCGGTGCTGGTCGGCCAGGATCTCCGTCGGCGCCATGAGCGCCGCCTGGCCGCCGTTTTCCACGGCGAGAAGCAGGGCGGACAGGGCCACGACCGTCTTGCCCGAGCCGACGTCGCCTTGGAGCAGGCGCGTCATCGGGTACGGCTTCTGCATGTCGTCGAAGATCTCGTTGATCACGCGCTTTTGCGCATGCGTGAATTCGAATCCGGCCTTCTGGCGGAACGGCGTCAGGAGGGTCCGCTTCACTTCATAGGAAAAACGCTTGCGCAGGCCGCGCGTCTGCCGCCGCTTCAAAATCCACGCGAGCTCGAGCAGCAGGAGCTCCTCGTACGCGAGGCGCGCGCGCGCGGCCTCGAGCTCGGCTTCCGAGCGCGGGAAGTGGATGCCGCGCAGGGCCTGCGGCGCCGCGAGCAATTGACGCTTCGTGATCAGCTCGGCCGGGACGACGTCCTTCGCCGAATCCGAGGACAGCTCGAGTGCTTTGTGGGCGGCCTCGCGCACGAAGCGTTGGGACAGACCTTCGGTCAGGGCATAGACGGGCGTGATGCGGCCCGCGTGCATGCGCCAGCGCTCGTCGGTCAGCGGGTAGTGCTCGTCCACTCGGATCTCGCGCACGCCGGTCAAGTCGGGTTCGGCGCGCCCGATGACCCACAGGTCGGCGCCCTCGGCCGCTTCGGTCTTGAGGGACGCGAAGGCGTCGTAGCTGCGCGAGAGGTGCTTGAACCACAGGCACTCGACCTTGCCGTGCGCGGTGGCGAGCGTCGCCTTGTAGATCCCTAAGGCCGGGCCCGCGCCGTGCTTCGAGGCGCGCAGGACGCGGCCGCGGAGGACGATGAGCCCGCCGACGGGGCTCTTTAAATCCTGGGTCTCGTGGCGGTCCTGCCAGAGCCGCGGGTAATGGGTGAGCAGGTCGCCCAACGTCTTCACGCCCAGGTGCTCGAACAGCGTCGCCCGACGGGGACCGACCCCCTTCAGGTACTGGATGGGGGTGGAGAGGGCTTCCGCGCTCACCTTGCTAGTCCCGTCGAGCTTTTGCTACTATCCTTACACAATGTCATTCAAGTGTCAGATTCCCGGTTGCGGAAAAGGTCCCAAGTCCGGCAACAGCTACAGCCATTCGCACAAGGCCACCCGTCGCGTCTTCCGCCCGAATCTTCAGCGGCAGAAGGTCGCGATCGAAGGCCGGACTCAGACCGTCTACGTGTGCACGGACTGCATCAAGTCCGGGCGCGCCGTCCGCCCGACTCGATAATAGCCAACCCTGTCCGTCCGCACAAGGATGAGGGCGCACTCAGGGCCTGGGCTTATGCCCCGGCCCTGATTGTTTTGTGCTTGCCCGTCCTGAGTCCGGACGTGTGGTGGCACCTCTCCGCGGGGCGCTGGATCTGGACGCATGCGTCTGTTCCGACGACGGACGCCTTCAGCTTCACGCGCGCCGGCGCGCCGTGGATCGACTTCGAGTGGGGCTTTCAGCTCCTGCTGTATCCGTTCGGCCTGCTCGGCGACTGGGGGCTGTGGCTTGCGAAGGCGCTTCTGCTGGCGCTCTCGTTCCTGCCGATCGACGGGCTGCTGCGCGACCGCGAGGCGTCGCCGCTTGAGCGCGCCATGGGCGCCGCGATCTGGGCCGCGGCGATCCTGCCGAAGGCCGACCTGCGCGCGGACCTGATCTCCGCCGCGTTCTTCGCCTGGCAGCTGCGCCGGTTCGCCGGCGGCCGGGCCTCGTTCCTGTTCGGTTTCGGCGCGTTCGCCGTATGGGCCAACCTGCACGCGGGCTTCGCGCTCGGCTTGGCGCTGTATCCCGCGTGGGCGTTCGTGCAGCGCTTGGCGAAGAAGGATATTTCCGAGGGGTTCGCGGCGGAGGCGTGGGGCGCCTTGCTCGGCGTCCTCATGAATCCCTACGGGCTGTCCATGTATTCGGTGTTCGCGGCGCACGCGATCGATCCGGTGCGCGCGCTCGTCAGCGAGTGGGGCCCGTTCTCGCTGCGGTATCCGTTCCAGTGGCCGCTGGGCGCGGCACTCGCCCTCGGGGCTTGGACGGCGTGGCGCTCGCGCCGCGTCGAGCCCGGGCTCTCCGCGGCCGCGCTGGCGCTGACCGCGGCGACGCTGTTGTCCACGCGCTTCAACGTGTACTGGCCGGCGGCCGCCGTGCCGCTGATGGCGTCCGCGATTCCGGCGGAGGCGTCGCTCTTGATTATAACGCTGCTCTTCGCCGCGTCCCTGCGCGTCGTGCAGTGGGGCCTTCCGTATCAGGACGTCTTCGTCTCGCGCAAGGCCGTGGACTTCGTCGTCGGCGAGCGGGCGACGCTGGGCCGGCTGCGGCTGTTCAATATGTACGAGTGGGGCGGTTATTTGGGCTGGCGCCTCGGCCCGGACGGCCGCGTCTTCGGAGACGGGCGCTACCTGTTCCACAGCCAGCTCGGCGAGCTTCAGGACGCGCTCACCGGCTCGGGCCCGATGGAGGAGTTCGTCGGGCGGCACGGGCTCGAGGCCATGCTCATCCGCAATTTCCCGGAGCGGATTTCCGGCGTGCGGCAGTACCCCGACGGGTCGCGGCGCACGTTGAACCGCCCCTGGTATCTCACTTTACTGCCGCGGGAACGCTGGGCGCTGGTCTGGTGGGACGGACAGGCGCTGGTTTTCGTGGACCGGGCGAAAGTCCCGGCGGCGTGGCTCGCGGCGCACGAATACCGCTGGTGGCGCTCGGGGGACGGCGAGGCGCTCAGCGACGCCGTGGCGCGAGGCGAGGTTCCCGCGGCCGTCGTGGACGCGGAGAGGGCGCGGCACGACCATTGACGGACGCAGGTCCGGGGGCTACCCTTAAGGGCCGTTCCTGGAGGCCCCTGCATATGAAGATTTCCCGGTTGGCGTTGGCGGCCGCTCTGGCCGCCGTTTGGGCGGCGCTGCCGCTCGCGGTCCGCGCTCACGACGACGATCACGACGGCGAGGAAGAGACCGTCGAAATCCGCAAGCGCGTGCGCCGCGACGACGGCGACGGTTCCGCGCGCGAGGACGGCCCGCGCCACGAAGAAGGCCAGCGGCGCGAGATGGGCCCGCGGCGCGAAGGGCGGGAAGGGGCGCGCGAGCACGACCGCGATCAGGATCCCGAGGTGAGCGCGAAGCTCGAGAAGCTGCGCGAGCTGGGAAAGCAAGTGCGCGAGCTCACGAAGACCATGCGCCAGGGCACGGACGCGGAGAAAGCCTCGGCCAAGACCGAGGCCCGCAAGGTCCTCGGCGAGATGTTCGACACGAAGCTCGCCCTGGACTCGGCCATGCTTCAGAGGGTGGAGAAGCACGCCGCCGAGCTTAAGGCGAAGATCGCCCGAAAGAAGGCCGCGCGGGAAAAGGCGATCGAAACCCGGCTCTCCGGCCTCAGCGGCGAGAGCGACGACTGGGACTAGACGCGGGTCACTTCGCGCTGCCGAGGACGAACGTGAACGGCTGATCCCCGGAGGTGGCGCCGGCGGTCCGCGCCGCGCCGATGACGTCCACCAGTTGTTCGCGCGTGAAGTACAGCGTCCCTTTCGGGGTGTGGAGCATCACGATCTCGGTCTCGGCGTCGACCGCGAACGCGTGCAGGAACTGGAGGACCGACATCGGCTGGAGCGGCGTTTTCTCCAGCGCCTGCCACGGGGTCGAGTAGCCGACGAACACAGCGGTCTTCACGCCGTTGATGATCGCCGTGCGGTGCAGGTAGCTCTGCCGGAAGTTGGCCGCGGTGACGCTCCCCGCTCCGTGGCTATTGACCGCCTCGACCAGACTTTCCATCGACTCGTGCGTCAGCGGCGCGAGAAGCTGGGGATAAGTCGCGAGTTCCGCGCCGATAGCCGCGGGCGTCGGAGGCACGGGAGGCCCCGGCTTTCGGCAGGCGGGGAGAGCCGCGAGCAGCACCGCGAAGGCCAGCCGGTTCATTCGGTCAGAGGCCGTCCGGAGGACTGCGAGCTCGAGGAGCTGCGCTCGGTCGGGCCGCGGCGCGGATGGGCGGGCGCCGCTGCCGGCGCCGAGGTCGAGACGGCGACGGGAAGAGAGCCGACGGCGAGGTCCGTCGAGCCGGCGAGAGCCGGCGGCTCGACGTAGACCGCGGCGCTCACGACCGAGTCGCCGCAGCGGATGCTCTCCACCGTGCCAGGGGGGTCCTGGAAGGACACGCGGTTCGCGGCGGGCATCGTGGCCGGAGTGCTCCACTCGTAGGCGGTACGGCCTTTGAGGTGCGGCAGGCTCTTGCCCTCGACGTACGGGAACGTCTCCTCGGGCTGGCCCATCGCGGCGAACACCTGCTCGCGCGTCATGCCGATGCGCAGCTTCAGGCAGTGCCGGTAGTTGAGCGCCGGCTGCTTGGAGCAGGCGGCGGCGGCCAGGAGGACGGCGAGCGAAATCCGTTTCATCATCATGCGACGATCCCCTGCTCGCGAAGGTAGTGCCGGATCTTCGAGCGAGCGCGCGCGGTCTTGACGTAGTTGAGCCAGTCCTTCTTCGGCATCGAGGCTTTCTTCGTGATGATCTTGCAGATGTCCCCGGACTTGAGGGCCATGTCGAGTTTGACCATCTTGTTGTTGACCTGGGCGCCCACGCAGGCCATGCCGACCTGGGTGTGCACGGCGAAGGCGAAGTCGAGCGGCGTGGCGCCGGCGGGCAGCACCTTCACCTCGCCCGCGGGCGTGAAGACGAAAACCTGGTTGAACTCGAGATCGGTCTTTAGGCTGTCGAGGAACTCCCGCGGGGAGTTCAAATCCTGCAGCCACTCCATCCATTGCCGCAGCCAGTTGAGCTTCTCCTCCATATGCGCGTCGCGCGCCGACTCGCCGGTCTTGTAGCGCCAGTGCGCGGCGATGCCGTACTCGGAGGAACGGTGCATCTCCTCGGTGCGGATTTGGATCTCGACGAGTTCGCCGGTCGGGCTGACGATCGTCGTGTGGAGGGAGCGGTACAGGTTCAATTTCGGCGTGGAGATGTAGTCGGTGAAGGAGCCCGCGACCGGCTTGAAGTGGGTGTGGACGATGCCGAGAAGCGCGTAGCAGTTCGCGACGGTGTCCGTGATCAGGCGGACGCCGAGCGCGTCCTGAATGTCCTCGAAGGGTTTCTGCTGCCGCTCCATCTTGCCGTAGATCGACCAGAGGGTCTTGCTGCGCGCCAGGATGCGGCACGGGATATTCGTGCCGGCGGTGACTTTCTCGATGGCGGCGCGCGTTTCGACCAGGTTCTTCTCGCTGTTCGTGAGCATCGCCGCGACCTTCCCCGAGAGCTCCGCGTGCTCCTCGGGATGCAGATATTTGAAGGCCAGGTCCTCGAGCTCGCCCTTGAGCTTGAACATGCCGAGGCGGTGCGCGAGCGGGGCGTAGAGAGCCATCGTCTCCGCCGCGATGCGCTCCTGCTTCTCGCGCTTGAGGAAGTTCAGCGTCTTCATGTTGTGCAGGCGGTCGGCGAGCTTCACGACGATCACGCGGATGTCCTGCGCGGTCGCGAGCAGCATCTTGCGCCAGTTCTCGGCTTGCGCCTCGTCGCGCGATTCGAACTTCAGCGCGTCGAGCTTCGTGACGCCCATGACGAGCATCGCGATCTCCTCGCCGAACTCGGCGCGCAGCTGCGCCTCGGTCGTCGACGTGTCCTCGATCGTGTCGTGCAGGAGGCCGGCGCACACCGAGGGCAGGTCCATGCGCCACTCGATCAGCGATTCGGCGACCGCGGCGCAGTGCGTCAGGTAATGCTCGCCGGAGGCACGAGCCTGATCCTTGTGCACCTTCTCCGCGAAGTCCCACGCGAGCTCGAGGGCGATCGGGTCCACGTGCGGGGAATAAGTGGTGAATTTG
>JBBQVX010000089.1:0-15947 GCA_038211115.1 Elusimicrobiota bacterium
GGAAGGACGAGGTGTTGGAGCGGCGGGCCAAGATCAAGCTAGAGACGATGGCTCGGCGTTATGCGTACAATATGGCACGGACGCCGGAACCGCAAACTAATTCAGGCCAATAATATTCCCGAAATCGCTGAAGACATACAACACCAATGAGACCCGACGCAAAACTTCCCCCTGCCCCATCACCAGCATGCCACGTATAGCAGTTACCACTTCCTCCGCCGCCTCCACCGCCGCCCCATGCCTTGACAAAGATCTGAGAGATCCCTGAAGGCACAGTGAACAAACTTTTGCCTACGGTCGTGAACGAACTAATCCCGGCAGTTTGGAAAGAAAGATAATTCAGATTGCCGACGGTTAACGTTTCTGTCGCTACCAGCATGTCGAACGCGGTCACACTTTGCGCATGGGCCATCTCTGGATATACACAGAGCGACGAAAATAAAAATACCAGCGATTTAAAAATAGAAAATTGTCTCATTCGAACCCCTTGAAATTTTTTCTCTTATTTACACGTTCTACTAGACCGGCATCCGGAGAAGAAAAAATATCTTCCTCTGCAAGTCGCAACAACTCTTCCGCTTCTGGTTTTCGGATTAGGCGCGGCGCCGCATCTAGCAGAAACGATGTCACAATTTCTTCTTGATATTCGCATATTAATAAAGATTAGCGGAAAATACTTTTGTCAGCATTAAATCCTTCTTTTGATATCCTATCGGATGGCAAAGTCTCAGCGGTCATCGCCCCCGCCGGTTGCACCGCGAACGTGGATATGGTTCGGCACGGCGGCACTCGTCTGGGCGACGGTCGTCATCATTATGAATTTCCGCTACTTCGTGCGGACAATCCCGGTCAGCCTGTCGCTCTATCTACAGAACTTGTCGGACGAGTTCGTGTTCGGCCCGCACTTCGCGGAATTTTGGACTGCCCATCTGCTACGCGTGGCCGGATGCGCTCTGTTTTTTCTCGGCGCCTGGTCGGTCGGGCGCTTGATCCTGCGCCGCGCTCTCGGAGACGCCGACAATGTGAAGTTCATGCCCCTGAACACGCCATTTTCTCTTGGCCTGGGCCTGGGTGTTCTGGGGTACACCGCGTTCGGACTCGTCGCTGTCGGGTTAGCTGGGAAGCCTGTCATGATCAGCCTATACGCGGCGCTCTGCCTTGCCGGGTTGAGGGGGGCATGGGCAGCCATGCGGGGCCGAGGCGGTACCGACGCGGGCACCCCTGCGAGTCGCCCCGATGTGTTGGAGAAGATGATCGGAGCTTTTTTTCTTCTGACGATCGCGTATGTATTCCTCGGCACGACGATACCGGAGATTTTTTACGACGCGCAGGTATATCACCTCGCGGTGCCCCAGACCTACCTACTTGCGGGGCGGATGGTCGACATGCCGTACAACCACTACTCATACCTTCCGCTCTTCACCTCGATGCTGTATTTCTGGGCGCTCGCCGTGGATGGGATGTACTCGGCGAAGCTGATCAATTTTTCGATAGGCATCTGCCTTCTGATCGCGGTTTACCGCTGGGGGAATGTCCTCAAAGACCGCGCTCTCGGCCTGATCGCGTGCGCGATAGTTTTGAGTACGCCGCTGGTCATCTACCTGTTCTGGATGAGCGGCTCCGATCTTGGCGCGGCGTTCTTCTCGATCCTGGCGCTGGCGGCGGCGTGGCGTTGGCTACAAGAAAATTCCGAGCACGACAGGATGCTATACCTCTCCGCTATTTTCAACGGGCTGGCCCTGGCGTCCAAGTACACGACCGTATTCGGGGCAATCATCACATTCCCATTTTTGGCGTGGACGGCTTGGAGAAAAAATCGCAGGGGTGCGTGGCGCGCGGTTTTCCTCTACGGCGTTCTCATCATGCTGCCAGTCTTGCCGTGGCTCGCGCGCAACTACGTCTATACGGGGAATCCTGTCTACCCCTACCTCGTCGAAACCTTGGGCCCTCAAAGCGCCGACGCGGACCTCTTGAAGCACTGGCGAAAGGAGACGTCGCAGGCAAGTCCGGGGTTCAACCCCTTTCTTCTCATCGAGAAAATGTGGAGCGACGCCATTTCAGGCCAGAATCTGACGGCCAACTACGTCGGCCCATTGTTTGTCGGCTTTTTTCTGTTGGTCTTATGCGTCTGGAACGAATCATGGGTCAAGATGGCCGTGCTTTATTCCTACTGCGCGCTCATTCTCGGACTGTCCGCGACATACATCACTCGGCTTCTGCTCCTGTATTTTATTCCCCTCGCTCTCGTCATAGCGTATGCGATCATCTCCCTTAAAACGACCCAGAAGGTATGGGCCGCCGCATTGCTGATAGCGACCATCATCTTCAACGTCTACCAGTCGTCTATCGTGATCTTACTGACGACCATCGAGGGTTTGAGCGTGGCGACGGGCCGCGTCACCCAGGCCGAGTACCTGCGGCAGCCGCGTGACTGGCATCCCAATCCCACCTACGGGGCTTATCAGTTCGTCGCAGGGCTGGGGCTTCATCCTCAAGATCGAATTCTAATCATCGGCGAATCGCGGAGCTTCTACAGCCCCAACCTCTCGATCAGCAACGCCCCGTACGACGTCCCCGTCATTTTTTCTTGGGCGAACGAGGCCAAGAACCTAGACGAGCTTTATGCAAAACTGAAATCTGAGAACATCTCGATCGTGATCTCTAACCCTCGCGAGAACGCCAGAAAATATTCGGCGGGCTATATATCCCAGCGGGGGTTGAAGCTGCTGGCCGCCATGCTCGACAAGTATTTCGTGCAGGCGTATGATGATTCCCAGGCAATCGTGTTCAAGCTCAAGACGTAGCTGAGACGCGTTCTACAAGGACAATGCTCTAGCGCGGAGCTTAATGACCGAAAGCAACACGGGACCTTACAGCAGACAAAACCTTGTCCTTCGCAGGCTGGGCAAGGCGGGCCTCAGGCTCTTTCTGTGCCAGTGTTGTGCCAAAGCGCCCTCTAAAGCCCGCCTCTTGGCACAAACAGGCGCAAAGAGCCAAGGGGGCTTTCTCGACGAGGGACAAGGCCGCGCAAAGGCGCGCAATAAGGCTTAGGGCCTGTGTAAGGGGGACGCTCTACCGCTGAGCTAACGGCCCATGCTCTATTATATCCTTACGCCCGCCTTGGATTTGTGCTCGAGGAGCTTGCGGATCCCGCGCTCGACCGGCACGAGCGGCCGGCCCAGGACCTTCTTCATCTTGTCGATGTCCGGGCGGCGCCGCGTCATGTCCCCCTCCTTGAGGGCCGGCGCGTGCCGGATGACGGAGCGGGAGCCCGCCGCCTTGCAGATCATCTTCGCGAGGTCAAGGACGCTGTGCTCGACGTCGGAGCCGATGTTCAGGACGTCGTTGACGAAAAGCCCGCGGCGCAGGCAGCCGATGATCGTGTCCGTGTTGTCGTCGACGTAGCAGAACGTCCGCGTCTGCCTTCCGTCGCCGTTGATCGTGATCGGGTCGCCGCGCAGCGCCGCGGCGAGGAAGCGCGGCACCACGAAGTCCTCGCTCTGGTTCGGGCCGTAGGTGTTGAAGAAGCGGAAGATCGTGTAATCAAGCCCGTGCTCGGCCTGGTACGAGCGGAAGAACGACTCGCCGATGTTCTTGACGATCGCATACGGCAGACGCGAGTTCAGCGGCGTCAGCTCCTCGTGCTGGGGGAAGCTGACCGGCTCGCCGTACACCTCGGACGACGAAGAGTAGAACACGCGCTTGACGCCGCAGTTCTTCGACAGCAGCAGGATGTTCTTGATGCCCTCGATGTCCTCGAGCACCATCAACGGATTGGCCAAGGTCCGCTGCACGCCGACGACCGCGGCGAAATGGAACACGTAGTCGAACGAGTTCGCGTAGAAGATCGATGAAATCTCGGCGTGCCGGTTCACGTCCGCCTTAATGAAGCGGAACGTATCCCCGTTCGGAGGCAGCTTGTGCCGCGCGCCCGTCGTCAGGTTGTCGACGGCGAGAACCGAGTAGCCGCCCTCGCGCAGCAGCGCCGCCGCGAGCGCGCTGCCGATGTTGCCGGCCGCGCCCGTGATCAGCACGCTCTCCGCGGCTTTCTTTTTTTTGGTCATGATGACTCCTAAAACCGGCGCATGAGGTTCAGCGCGTACTGCTGGCGGTGATAATTGGCTCCCGCGCCGCCGCTGATGCCGAGGTCGACGAGGAAGTCGACGCGCGGATTGATCAGCCAGTCGCGGTAGAGGCCGAAGACGCCCTCGAAGGAATAGTCGTAGCTGAACCCGTACCGCGGCTGGTTCTCGTCCCGCACGGCGCCCATGTTGACCGACGCGTAGATCGAGTCTTCCGGGCCGAGCACCCAGGAAGACAGCACGTTCGCCTGGAATTGACGGTAGCGGTTGGGCGCGTAGTAGCCGCGCGCGGAGCCGTTGGCGGGATCGTTGAAGCTGGAGACCTTCGCGCTGACGCCCGCGTCGAGGTTGAACGTCCCGCCGCCGAGGACGGTCCACCTCGGCGTCACCGTGCCCGTCCACAGGAAGTTCCCGTCCGAGACGGAGGCGTAGCCCGCGTCGACGTAGAGCGTGCCGCGCGGGGAGAAGCGCCAGGCGGCGTGCATCGTATCCTCGGTCATGCGGACGCCGTCGGAGACCGCGCGCGGCGACACGGCGTACAGGTCGCTGCCGAAGTCGTTCCTCAGCCAAAGACCGTCGATGGGGCGGTACTCCGCCCCCGCCTTGGCGAGGAGCCCGCCGTCCCCCTCGCTGGCCGCCCGGTGCCCGACGCGCGCGTTGAGCCATAGGCCGTCCCCGACGAGCCTCTCGGCGCCGAGCCAGCCGCCGCGCAAATCGACGCGCGCATCTCCGCGCGCGGTC
This sequence comes from Elusimicrobiota bacterium, assembly GCA_038211115.1. Lineage (GTDB taxonomy): Bacteria > Elusimicrobiota > Elusimicrobia > UBA1565 > UBA9628 > GWA2-66-18. Next base: position 4,824 of record JBBQVX010000089.1, read on the forward strand.
TCGAGCCCCGAGCCGGGAACCGCCCGCAGCCAGCCGCTCTCGACGCCCGCCGACAGGTACGTTCCCGGATCGAGCCGGTAGCGGCCCTCGAACGAGTAGGCGCCGATGTCGACGCCGGTGCTGTCGCGCGCGTAGGACGCGTCGCCGCGGACGTCGGAGCGCAGCGGCGCGTTCAGGCGCCGGGACAGCGCGCCGACGGACGCCTGGTCCGGACAGGCCGTGCTGACGTGGACGAGGCTGCCGGACATGTCGCCCCACCGCCGCAGGGAGCTCTCGGCCTCCGCCTTGCTCGTGTAGAGGTCGCAGTCGTCGGGAAACCGCTTGAGCGCGGCGGCGGCCAGATTGGCCGCGGCGAGATCGTCGCCCGCGCCGGAGAGCCGCTGCACCTTCGCCGCCATGTACGCCTGGTCCGCGCCCGCGAGCGCCTTGTAGCGCTCGAGCGCCTCCGCCGAGCCGGCCTCGTCGCCGTTCCACCGGCGGAGCTGGCCGAGGAACAGGAACGCCTTCGCGTCCTCAGGACGGCGGACGACGTGCTCCTCGACGACGCCGATCGCCTCCGCCGTGCGGCCCTGCCAGGAGATCACGTTGGCCAGCTGATAGCGGCTGTCGTCATCGTACGGATCGACCCGCAGCAGCGCGCGATAGCTGCGTTCCGCGGCGGCGCTGTCACCCGCCCACGACGCGAGCTCCGCGTGCTTCTTGAGGAGCGCCGAGTCGCCGGGACGCAGCGCGAGCGCGCGGCTCAGATAGTCGGCGGCCTTCGCGGGCCGGCTTTCCGCCGCTTCGGCGTCCGCGAGCTTCTCCCAGTCCTCGCCGCGAGACGGCGGCGCCAGCAACATGGCGAAGGCGAGCACGAGCGCTATTTTCGCCACTTGAAGTCCTTGAGGACCCAGACGTCGACGGCGAAGGAAATAAACACCCCGAGGTCGAAGATCGCGACGAAGTAGCGCACGGGCGTGCAGAGGAGCATCTTCCAGAGATAGTCCGGCCGTCTCTCGCGCACGGCCAGCACGAGAGTCAAGACGAGCAGAAGCCCCAGCTCCGTGACGACCGTCCAGCCCAACATCTCCCATTCGCGGAAAGCGATGAGGTAGAGGAGGATCAGCGAGAACGAGAGCTTCTCGATCAGGCCGAAGAAGATCGTCCAGCCGATCGGGCGGCCGTATTTCGACGTGTAGTCGCTGCCGAAAGGCTGGCGATACGCTTCCTTGATCTTGCGCCTTTCGGCGACGCCCGAATGCTTCTCCTTACGTTGCAGCGCGACGCGCTTGAAGACCTTGAACGGGCTCAGGACGAGGTCGGGGAAGTAGTAGCAGCTCTGCAGGAACGAGGAGGACCAGAGGTACAACTGCCGCGGCAGGCGGTTCGCGAACGGCTCCTCGGTCAGGACGTGGACGCCGTCGACCAGGATGTTGCGGTAGCCGCGCTGCAGCAGCGCGAAGCCGATGAAGATGTCCTCCGACGTCGTGAGGTCGTCGCCGAGGCTCGGCTCGTAATGGTCGAACAGGTCCCGGATATACTCGCGCCGGTACGCCACGGCGCAGCCGATCGGGTTGATGATCGAGCCGAAGAACGCCATTTGTCCCCGGTAGATGAAGCCGCGCAGGTAGAAGTACAGGAAGTCGCGGTAGGTGTTGGTGATGCCGTGCAAGAGCCAGCTGAAGCGGCCGTGCTGCTTGAAGACCGAGATATCCGGATGCCGGTCGTAGAACTCTTTGACCGGAGGAAGCGCCGCCCACGCGCGCCGGTCGTGCCGGCGAAGCGGCACGACGCCGCCGCAGGCGCTGGCGATGCCGACGCCCTCGTAGAGCTCCCGCACGCAGCGCTCGATATAATCCGGCGTGATCAGGAGCGTGTCTCCGTCGAGGATGAAGATGACGTCGCCGTCGAGCTCGCGCGCGTTGCGCTTCACTCCCGGGGTCTTGCCGATCGAGGACTCCGAGCGCATGCTCTCGACGGGAAGGCCCCGCTCCACGGCGTAGCGCAGGCCCAGCTCGCGCGTCCGGTCCTTGCTGCCGTCGTCCATTAGGACGACGCGCCGGGGCTTGAGCGACTGCCGGAACAAGGATTCCAGGCAGAGGATGATGGTCGCTTCCTCGTTATGGGCCGGAATGACGACGTCGACCTTGATCTCGCGCCAGTCCTTGCCGGGCGCCGCGACCGTGTGGTCCGTCTTGCGGACGAGGCCGAGCAGGCTCAGGATCGTGTTCGGGCCGAGGACGAAGAACGGGGTCGGGGCTGCCATTTTATTTCTTCACAGGGGGCTCGCAGCCCCGGTACTTACCGTCGGCGAGGATCGCGCGGAAATCCGCCTCGCCGCAGGCGCCGTTGACGACGGTCCTGCGGATGCTCAGAGGATCGCCGCCGGGGCGGTTGACCTCGTCGATCGTCGTGACGAGGGCGGTGTAGCCCGCCTGGACGGCCGCGGCGACGAGCGCCTCGTTCGAGACTCCTGCGGGCCAGTCCAGATAGGGAACCGGATGCGCCAGCTTCTCCTCCAGCACGCGCTTGGACCGCTCCAGTTCCCAGCGGACGTCGGCGGCGCCCTTGCCGGGAGTCTTGCCTTCGATCCAATCCGCGAGCGTATTTCCCGCCTCGTACGGATGGGTCATCGTGTGCGAGAACACCTCGAAGGCGGCGCTTTCGTCGAGCGCGCGCAGGCCCGGCCAATCGATGAAGAGATCCCCGGTGCCCGGGCTTCCGACGATGGACCAGAACGTCGCCTTGAAGCCGTAGCGCTCGAGCACGGGCCTGACCGTGAGGGCGGACCGCCAGCCGTCGTCGAAGTGGATCGCCACCGCGCGGGCCGGGAACTTCTTCCCTTTGAGGAACTTCACCACCTCGTCCATCGAGAGGGTCGCGTAGCCCTGCTCGTGCAGCCAGCGCATCTGCTCGGCGAAGCGCTCCGCGGAGATCACCGTCATGCCGTCGGGCGGCCCTTCCGGCCCGGAGCGGATTTGATGATACACGAGGATCGGAAGCGTCGCCGCCGCGGCGGAGGCGTAGGAGGGCGACAGGCACGCGGCGAGGAGAAGGGCCGGGCAGAAGCCGCCAGCGGCGGATTTCATCACTCGAGCCCGAGAAGCCGCTTCCACCAAGGCCGCGGCGCGGACGCCGCGGCGGCCGCCGGCGCGCCCTGGAGCACGTACAGGGGCAGAGTAAAGTGGAAGGTCGAGCCCGCGCCTTCCGCGCTCTCGAGCCACATCCGGCCGCCCTGCAACTCGACCATCGACTTCGCGATCGGCAGGCCCAGGCCCGTGCCGCCGATGCTCATGGGGTTGGCGACCTGCGTGAACTTCTCGAACACGCGCTGCTGGTCGGCCGCCGGGATACCGCAGCCGGTGTCGCGCACCGAGAAGACCACGGTCGCCTCGGCGGGCGAGACGCCGGCCGTGACCGCGATGCGCCCCCCCTTCGGCGTGAACTTAAGGGCGTTGGAGATCAGGTTGACGAGAATCTGCACGGTGCGGTCGGGGTCCGCGAGCACCTCGGGCAGGCGCACGTCGGCGCTAAGGGACAGGTTCAGGCCTTTCTTCGCGGCCCAGGGCATGAGGCTGTCCACCGCGAGGGCGCAGATCTTCAGCGGGTCCGCCGTCTTCGGGTAGACGGTCATCTGCCCCGACTCGATCTTCGAGAAATCCAGGATATTGTTGACGAGCCCCGAGAGCCGCTTGACGTTCGCGAGGCAGGCCGTGAAGAGCGTCCCCTGCTCCTCGTCGATCTTCCCTTTATAGCTGCGCATCAGCAGCTCGATGCCGGCCGCGATCGACGAGAGCGGGGAGCGCAGCTCGTGCGTCATGTGCGCGACGAACTCCTGCTCCATCTTCTCGACCTTCTTGTGCGCGGCAAGATCGGTCAGGGCCAGGACCATGCCGACGACGCGTCCAGTCTCGTTCTTGACGATCGCCCAGGAGGAGCGGATCATCCGCTTGGTGTCGTCGGAGCCGCGCACCTCGACGTCCTTGCTCAGCGGCTTGTCGATCGAGGCCTCGATCTCGGCGGCGAGCGCGACCACGTGCTTCACGTCGCTCTTCGAGGAGATGGGCCGGCCCGCGACTTCGGCGAGCTTCGCGCCGTAGATCTCCTCGGCGGCGGGATTCATCATGAGGATCTTGCCGGCCTCGTCGATGATGATCGCGCCGGCGCCGACGTTATCGAGGATGTTCTCCGTCCGCGCGCGCTCGAACTCGACGACGCCCTTCTCCTTGCGCAGCACGGTCGTGGCCTGGGTGACGTTCTTCTCGATGTCGCGGCGCAACTGCTCCATGATGAGCTTAAAGAGCAGGAACTCCTCGTCCGCGTTGCGCGCGACCTTCTTGACCAGGATCTGGATCGAGGTCTCGAGGGTCTGCCCCTCGATCTGCTTCTGGATTCCGCCGTCCTGGACGGCGTCGGCGGCCGCTGCCGGCGCGCCGTCGGGCTTGCCGGCGGGCTTGCCGTCCGGGCCGACCTCGGCGTACACGGCCTCGTTGAACAGGATGTTGGCGACGCCGCGTTCGGCCAGGAACGCCTGCGGCTGAATCTTCTGGTCGTGGCCGGCGGCCGCGAGCTCGCAGATCGCGATGAGCTCCTTCGTGGTCAAGCCCGCGCGGAGCGTGACGCTGCTGAGCTTGTAGCGGTCGATCAAGGTCGAGACCGGGCCGCCGACCTGCTTGATCAGGCCGATGATCCGGCCGTTGACGATCCACTTGTCCTGATCCTTCGCGTAGACGAGCGCGTGCTGCGGGGCGGCGGCGAGCGCCGTGGCGATCAAGGTCTCGGCGGCGGCCAGCGTCTCGAGCACGGACGGATGCTCCGTGCCGTAGAGGCCCAACTGCAGGACGGTCTTCCCGAGGGCCGAAAGGGCCTCCAAGCATTGCCCGTCGAATTCGTTTTTCGTTTGTTCCATGAAAGGACGCCGCGCGTACGGAGGATATACTCCGATTCCGTTTTCGTCAAGCGGAATTCCCGGCGGGATTTGCTATACTCGTTTTGTTGCGGGGCCGTGGTGTAGCTGGCCTAACACGCCGCCCTGTCAAGGCGGAGATCGCGGGTTCAAATCCCGTCGGCCCCGCCAGATTTAAGCCGTGAACCGACAGAATCATCGACGGAGATCGCGCCAAGGGCGGATCGGCGCGGTCTCCGTCTCTTTTTGGGCCCCATGACGCTGTGCCATTTCTGTGCCGAACTTAGGCATGGCAAGGATATACCAGCGGGCCGGAAAAAAGGGTGTCTACTGGTATCTGGATTACGCCGTGGAGGGATGGCGCCTTCGCAAGCGAGTCGGCCGCTCTAAACGCCTCGCCGACGTCCAGGTCAAGCTCGAACGAAAGGAATTGGGCTTCGCCACCAAGGACCGCCCGCTCCCGGCCTTCGTCGAAGAATATCCGCGCTACGCCGAGGCGAACAAGGCCAAGAAGTCCTACGAGCGCGACGTGCTGACGCTCAAGTACTTCACGGGATTCATCGAGTCCGATAAGCTCAGCGGCGTGACCGCGACCAAGCTCGAGGCCTACAAGGCCGTCGCCTGGGGCGCCCTCGCCGAGAATCCGGCGCGGACGGTCAAGAAATTCCGCGAGTCGCGCCGGCAAGTCCGGTACCTGAGCAAATAAGAGGCACAGACTGTGCTGCTGGCGGCCGACGAGCGCATGAAGCCGATCGTCGAGACCTTCCTGCTGACGGGGCTGCGGCGCGGCGCTAGCGCGGATACGGTGGCGGCGTGACGGATTCGAGGCTTTCGTGTACCCGCGCGAGAAGGCGCCCGAGGTCAAACGGCTTGAGCAGGAAGTCGGCCGCGCCCAGCTTCATCGCGTGGACCGCCATCTCGACCGTGCCAAATCCCGTGACGACGATGACCGGGGTCTTCAGCGGGCTCGCCGCCGCGGCCGCGAGCAGGCCGAAGCCCCCGAGGCGCGGCATCGTGAGGTCGGTGATCACGAGGTCCACCGGCGTCGCGCGCATCAGTTCGACGGCCTCGGCGCCATTGGACGCGGTCTTGACGCCGTAGCCCGAATCACGCAGGGACCAGCTCAGCATGTCGCGCATGCCGGGCTCGTCGTCGACGATCAGGACCACCTTGCGGCGCTCAGGAATGGGAGATGCTCCCTTTCGGCGCCGCCGCGGTGCGCTGGTCGAGCTCACGCCCCGTGCGCACCGGCAGCTTGATGGTGAACTCGGTCCGTCCAGGGCGGCTGTCCACGCTCAGCTGGCCCGAGTGCTTCTGGACGATCTCACTGACGAGGCTTAGGCCCAGACCGGTGCCCTGACCGATCGGCTTGGTCGTGAAGAACGGGTCGAAGATCTTCGAGACGACGGCGTCAGGGATACCGGTGCCGTCGTCGACCACCTTGAGGCAGACCCAGGAGTTCGGCGTGCCTTCGGCGAGCTCGGTGCGCAGCTCAAGGCAGCCGCCGTCGGGCATCGCGTCGATCGCGTTCTTGGCCAGGTTCATGATCACCTGCTCGAGCTGTCCTTTGTTCGCGAGCACCGGCGGCAGCCCCTCACCCAGGCTGGCCGCGATCTTCACGCGCCCCATTTTCGCCTGCGGCTCGATGAGCGCCAGCGACTGGGCGACGGCCGTGTTGAGGTCCATCGGGACGCGGTCGGAGTGGGAGGTGCGCGCGAAGGTCAGGAGGTTCTGGACCAAGGCCTTGCAGCGCAGGGCCTCGCGCTCGATGGACTTGACCGGCAGCTCGTTCTCGTCGCCCGGCTTCAGGACGCGGCTCATGGCCTGCGCAAATCCCAGGATGACGCCGAGCGGGTTGTTGATCTCGTGCGCGACGCCGGCGGCGAGCTGGCCGACCGCGGAGAGCTTCTCCGATTGGTGAATGCGCGCCTCAAGCCGCTTAAGGTCGCTGATGTCTTTCGCCGCGCCGATCCAGCCGGTGATCTCCCCGTCGGAATCGACAATCACGGATGAGGAGAACAGGACTGGAATCAGCTTACCGTCCTTGGCGGCCAACGTCGTGCCGACGCCGCGAGTCTGGACGGTGAATGAGATGTTCTCGTCGCCCAGAAGGAGCGACGCGTGCCGCCCGATGAGCTCCTCTTCGGAGTAGCCGAGAAGGGCGAGGATGGCCGGATTGACGAGGGTAATCGCGCCGTCCGCGTCGGCGACGACCAATTGGTCCTGGATATGGTCGAGGATGTCGTCGAGATATTTTTTCGACACCGTGGTCGCGCCGAGCTCGCGCGCCATCGCGTTGAAGCTCCGCGCGAGCTCACCCAGCTCGTCGCCCGAGGTCACCGGCACGAGCGCGACGCTGTCGCCGCGGCCGATCCGGGCGGTCGCGGCCGCGAGCAGGCCAATCGGTGCCAGCAGGCGCTGCATGAACACATAGAGGATGACGCCAGTGAAGAGCCCCAAGCCCAGGACGATGCGCAGGATGTGCGCGGAGATGCGGCGCTCGGAGGCGAGCGCGTCATCGAGCGGCAGGCCGAAGAGCAAAGTGCCGACGCGCCGGCCCTTCTTGTCGGCGGCGCCGCCGGCCACGAGGAAGTCCTCGTCGGGCGTCCCCGACGACTCGTCGAAGACGGGCACGGACAGATCGAGCAACGCGCGGTCCTTGATCTTGATCTCTCGCGAGAGCGGAACCGGAGACGCCCGCGCGGCCAGGGCCGGCGCGTCGTCGTAGACCCGCCCGACTTCGCCGACGTTCGTGTGGCTCAACACGCGCCCGTTCTGATCGAGCGCGACCGCGTATGCGGCTCCCGTCGACTGGAGGTAGGCCTGGAGCAACGGAAGAATCCGGCGCTCGTCGGACGCGAGTATGCCGGCCGAGTACGCGCCGGTGAACTCACGAGCCTCAGCCAAGCCGCGGTTCTCGATTTTCGATAGGAGCTCGGCGTGGACGGCCCGCCGGGAGTAGACGACGACGCCTTCGCCCGCCGCCGCGGCGGAGAGGCCGACGCAAAGGAGCATCTTGGCGGTGAGCCTCATGGGAACACCTTGTCGGCCGCCTTGACGACGCCCGGCGGCACGCTCAGCTCGCACTCGCGAGCCGCGCTCAAGTTGACCGCCAGGCGCGCGAGCGGCGGGAATATCGCCGCGGGCGGCGCCTTTCCGCCGAGCGCGTCGCGGGCCGCCGCGGCCGCCGCGCGGCCCAGCTCGGCGGGAGCGACCGACACCGTGGCGACCGCCCCCTTCTCGGCCAGCCCTTCGATCGGCGCGTAAAACGGAATGTCGTTATCGTAGGAGTAGTGCTTGATCAGCTCGAAGTTGGTCGCGTTGACGACCAGTGGATCGGCTGGCAGCCACAGCGCGTCGATACGGCCCTTGAGGCGCCGCAGGGCGTCGGGGAGTTCGTCGTCGCCGGAGATACGCACGATGACGATCGCTAGCCCTTGCGCGTGCCCAGCCGCGGGCAGGCGCTCCATGATCGGCTCCTGCCCTTCGCTGGACCAGATCACGCCGAGGCGCTTCAGGCCCGGCTGAACTTCCGTCAGCTTTTGAAGAAGCAACGGCAGCTCGGGCATCATCCAGATGCGGGTCGTGGGGCCGTCGTGGGTGTCTGCCCTCACCTCGATGCTCGGGGCGAAGGCATAGATGAGGGTGACGGCGTCCGGGTATTTCTGCAAAGCGGCCTTTCCGCCGAAGGCGACGACGACCTTCGCGTCCTTGGGCAGGCGCGCGCCCAGCGGCAAGAGCTCGACGGGCGAGCCTAGGGTCGACTTGAAGGCCGCGTAACCTTCCTGATAGGACGACAAGCCTGAGCTCAGGACCGCGACCGTCTCGGTCGCGCGCGCGGCGCCCGCCACCGCGAAGAACGCCGCCGTCAGCAGGACTCGCAATCGCATGGCTTAGAAGCGGTAGGCCGCCGTCGCCGTCACGCGCCGCCGGACCACCTCGCCGCTGAGGCCCGGCATGGCCGCGCTCGCCGCCGGCAAGATCTCGTAATGGCGGCGGTCGAGCAGGTTGAACACGGAGACGGACAGCTCAAGGCCGTCCCAGCGGCCCGTGAAGGCGTGGGCGGCGCGGACGCCGAGAAGGTAGTAATCCGGAACCTTGGTGTAGACGATCGGCGAGCCAGGCGTGCTCTGGTTCCAAAAGGTTTGGTCCACCCAGGTTCCCCATAGGGAGAAGGTCCGGCCCCCGCGATGAGCGGTGAAGCCCGCGTTCGCGCTGTGGCGCGGAGCGGAGCGAGCCGTGGTTTGAACGGAGGGGTCATCGTCGCGCAGGCTTTGATAGGAGTAGTTCCCGAAGGAGGTCAGCGAGCGGCTGACGCGCGCCTCGGCGGCGGCCTCGAAGCCCAAGGCCTTGACCCCGCCGTGGTTGACGAAGGACGAAGTCAAGCCGACCGTCGGCGGGATGAAGGAGACGGCCGTGGGAGTCGTGCCGCCGATCAACCCGTTGATCCGGTAGAACCAACCGGTCAAGGTCGTCGTCACCGGCCCGAAGCGCCCGGAGTGCGCCACCTCGGCCTGGAACATGCGCTCGGCGGCCAGGTCGCGGCGCCCCGAGGTGACGATGGAGATATTCGAGAACGGCGGATTGGCGATGGCCCCGCCGGGAGGATTGCTCAGGAGCGTCGTGAACTGGATGTAGCACTCGACCAAGGTCGGGTTGCGGAAAGAGGTGCCAGCGGTCGCCCGTAAGGTGTGCTCGGGAACCGGCGTGTAGATCACGCTGGCCCGCGGGCTGAAGGCGAGCGTCGTCAACGGATGGCGATCGAGGCGTCCGCTGGCGACGACGGTCCATTGTTCGTGAGGACGCCACTCGTCCTCGAGGAACAGAGACCACAGATCTTGCGCGTGCGCGCCGGGACCGAGGACCGTGGAGCGGGAGGAGATTCTCCGGTAGTTGCCGCCGAGCACGAGCGAGTTCGCGAACGGGAGATCGAGCGAGCGGCGCGCATTGAGATCGTACAGGTCGTAGTCGATGCCCGCATTGCCGAGAGCCGGGGCTTCACGGTACACGCCGCGTTCTTGGTTCCAGAACGCCGAGACGGCGGTCTTGCCGGCGCGCAGGTCCGCGCGCAGGAAGCTCACGAGACCGGACTCGTAAACGCTTCCCGACTGGCCGATCGAGGTCTGAGTATCGAACTGGGCAAAGCCTCCCGACACGCTCAAGCGCGTCGCCGGGGAGAAGTCGTAGCCGGCCAACGCGTGGAAGGTTCCGGTCTTGGATGCGAAGACTCCTTCATTCTCGAATTTATTCCCCCCGGTCGCGCTCAGGGACGCCTTGTAGTCGAATGCGCCCCGGCGCGCGCCGTAGATCGAGGAGGCGGAGTAATAGCCCGCCTCGCCGGCCGTCATGGACGCCAGGCCGCCGGAGAGCTGCGCCGGGGTCTTGGTGATGATGTTGATCACACCGCTGATCGCGTTCGCGCCGTACAGCGCGGAGGCGGGGCCCTCGACGACCTCGATGCGGTCGATCTCCTCGATGGGGACCGGCAGGCTCGTCCAGGTCATCTGATTGAACGTCGCGTTGAGCACGGTGCGGCCGTCGAGCAGGACGAGCACGCGGTTGTTCAGCGGCCCGTTCATCCCGCGGATGCCGACCTCGCCCTGAAAGGCCCGCGTCTGCGTCACATCGACGCCGGGGACGGTGCGCAACGCGTCCCAGACCGTCCGGACGCCGCGGGCGCGGATGTCGTCGCCGGTGACGACGCGCACTGTGGCCGGGGCCTGGGCGACGGTCATCGGCCGTTGCGAGGCGGTGACGACGCGCGCCTCCTGATCGAACAGCTCGAACGCATCGTGGTCGGCGCGGGCAGGAGCGGCCGCGGCGGTGAGCAGGACGGCGAAGAGCAGTCGTTTTATCATCATTTCCTTGGTCGTATAAGTTATAGCCGGGCGAGCTTGCGGGAGGCTTAGCGGGCGCTTACGCAATTATTAAGTCCCGGATCACGCGAACTCCACGCGCCGGAACAGCGCCTTGACGCGGGCCCGCAACAGCTTCGGGCTGAACGGCTTGGTCATGTAATCGTCGGCTCCGACCTCGAGCGCCGTGGCCTGAGACTCGGCCTCGTTCATCGCCGTGATGACCATGACCGGAAGGTCCGCCATGCCCAGCTCACCCCGTAGCTTCTTCAATACCGCGAACCCATCCACCTCGGGCATCATCAGGTCGAGGAGCAGCAGGTCGGGCTTCCGCAGCGCGATCGTCGGCATGTTAGTGTCCCACTTGTGCGCGGATTTTTGCGG
>JBBQVX010000090.1:0-15917 GCA_038211115.1 Elusimicrobiota bacterium
TCGTAATGCGCGCCGAGGTTGGCGAGCTTCTCCGCGCGGCGCAGGCTCTTGTGCAACGCCGCGACCTTCAGCGTGCGGTCGAGGCGGATGGTGAGGAAGGCGGCGGCCTTGTCGAAGTCGACGGCGACGGTCTCGACTTCCGGCAGCTTGGCCCACTCGGCGGCGACCGCGCGGCTGCAAACGGTGGAAATGAGGCCGGTCAACGTGATCGTGTAGCGCCCGGGGGGGAGCTCGGTGAATTCCCGCGTCGTGGGAGACGCCGCGCGCGCGGGGCTCGTCAACGCGGCGGCGAGCAGCAGAGCCATGAATCTCATTCCTCAATAGCATAACAGGCGCGCTGTTGTTCGTCCATGGGATTTTGTTAGGATGGACGCGCGTGGATCTATTCGGACGTGCGTCGTGGGTCATGTTCGCCGCCGGAGCCATCCCGACCGGGCTGGCCGGCTGGTGGATCGGTACACACGCCGGACAGCCCCTCTCGCTCGCCGCGGTGCTGGTCGCTCTGCTCGCGTCGGCCGCGTCCATCGCGGCCGCCTATCTCGCCTGGCGCTGGTTCGTGTCGCCCCTCCGGGAGCTCGAGCGAGGCCTCGAACGCTGGACGCGCGGCGACCTCTCGACGCCGCTCGATGAATCCCGCCTCGCGGGCTGGCGCCGCCTCGGCGGACAGTTTTCTCGCGCGCAGGACGACATGCGCCGCGCCCTCGACGAGGCCAACGCCGGGCTCGCGCGCGAGCGGGCCCGACTCGAGACGCTCGTCGAGCGAATCCCCGACGCGCTCGTGATCACCAACCTGCGCGGAGAGGTCGTGTTCCTCAACGCCGCCGCGTTGCCGCTGTTCGCCGCGACGCGCGACGACGTGATGCTGGGCGGCAAAGGCCTGCTCCAGCCGCGCGACCCGGCTAAGTGGCGCCTGCGCGTCCAGGACGTGCTCAAGGCCCACACGTCGGGCGGGGTCATGGAACTCGCCGCCGCCGCGGGCGGCCCGCCGACGAGCTTCCGCACGACGGTGACGATGTTCACCGATCCGGTGACCGGCGATTTCGGCGTGCTGATGATGCTCCGTGATCAGACCTCGGAGAAGCGCATCGAGTCGTTGAAGGAGGAGTTCTTCCAGGCCGCCGCGCACGATCTGCGCGCCCCTTTGTTCGCCGTCCAGGGCTACCTCCGGCTGTTGAAGAAGTCCATCGTGCCCGACGACCGTCAGAAGAACTGGCTCGAGGCGATCGACCAGTCCTGCGAGCGCCTGACCGCGCTCGTCAAGGACGCGCTCGACTCCGCGCGCATCGAAAGCGGCCAGCTCAAGCTCATGCCCGCGTCCGTGCAGACGGCTCAGGTGCTGCGCCGGACTACGCGCCTCTTCCAGCCGATGGCCGACGAGAAGGGCGTGCGCCTCGAGACGCGCCTCTCCGACGCCGCGCCGGCGTCGTTCGAGGCGGACGAGCGCCTCGTCGAGCGCCTGATCCACAATCTCGTCGCGAACGCGATCCGGTTCACGCCGCGAGCGGGGCTCGTGCTGATCGAGGCCGGCGCCGCCGGTCCCGATCGCGTCGAGTTCGTCGTGTCCGACACCGGCCCCGGCATCCCCGAGGCTCAGCGGGCCGCCGTGTTCGAGAAGTTCCGTCAGCTCGACTCCGACCAGCCGAAGTCCGGTTTCGGCCTCGGCCTCGCCATCTGCGCCAAGATCACCAAACTGCACAAAGGGGAGATCTGGGTCCAGCCCGCCAAGACCGGCGGCGCCCAGTTCGTCGTCCGCCTGCCGCTCGTGCAGATCGCCAAGGAGGTTCTCAACACATGAAAGCTCAAGCTCAGTCCTTTCCGACGCTGGCCGACGCGATTTATCCGTCGTCGGGCGCGCTGCATGACGCCGTCGCCGTCGTCGTCGCGAGCCTTTTCATCGCCGTCTGCGCGCAGATAAATATTCCGCTGCCGTTCACTCCCGTCCCGCTCAGCGGCGGGACGCTGGGCGTGCTGTATACGGGCGCCCTCCTGGGCTCCCGCCGCGGTGCTGCGGCCGTCGTGCTTTACCTTCTCGAGGGCTCGGCCGGCTTGCCCTTCTTCTCCGGCGGCGCCGGGGGCTTCGTCCACCTGCTCGGGCCGACGGGCGGATATCTCGCCGGCTTCCCCCTGGGCGCGTACGCGACCGGGCTGCTCGCCGAGCGCGGCTGGGACCGCACCCCCGCTCGCGCGTTCCTCGCGATGCTGGCCGGCAGCCTGCCGATCTTCGCGCTGGGTCTGCTCGGCCTCTCGCGCTTCGTGCCCGGCTCGACGTTGCTGGCGCAGGGGCTCTGGCCCTTCGTCCCGGGCGACCTTCTGAAGTCCGCGGTCTCGGCCGGCCTGCTTCCGCTGGGCTGGAAACTCTTGGGAAAGAGAGACTAAAACGGGGTTGACACGCTCCGGAGCCCCGCTTATACTTTGCGCGGATTGACGATATTCGTCTTCAGCCTCGACCCTATTAGATGAAGAACAAAGGCCGCCTGCTCGACGCCGTCATGGGCTTCGCCCTGACTTTGTTCGTCGCGGGCAGCTATTACTACCGCCTTCCGCTCCTTGAAAGCGTCGAGTTCAAGGCGTACGATCTCCGGGCGAAGCTGAGGCAGAACCTGAATCCGCCGCCGGAGATCGTGCTCGTCGCGATCGACGACCAGTCGATCTCGGAGACGGGGCGCTGGCCCTGGCCGCGCACGCGCATGGCGGCCGCGCTCGAACGGCTCAAGGCGGCGGGCCCGAAGGTGATCGGCGTCAACGTGCTCTTCTCCGAGCCCGAGCAGAACCAGGGGCTGCTCGAGGTCAAGCGCCTCGAGGAGAAGTACAAGGAGCTGCTCGGCGGCCGGAAGATCAGCCAGAAGGGCGTCGACTTCGCGCTCGAGTTCTCTTCGTCGGCGGTGGCGCTCGACTCCGACTCGAAGCTGCTGGCCTCCCTCCAGAACGCGGGCAACGTGGTGCTCCCGATGTTTTTCACGGCGGGCACGATCGGCGGCAAGCCCGATCCGGCGCCCGCGGCGGTGTCGAGCTCGGCCGTGAAGGCGCCCTCCGGGCTCTCCTCCATCCAGGAAGAAGCCAAGATTTCGTATCCGATCCTCGCGTTCTCCGAGGTCGCGGCGGGTCTCGGCCACGTGAACCTTTATCCCGAGGTCGACGGCGTGCTGCGCCGCGAGGCCCCGCTCGTCAAGTACGGGGGCGAGCTGTATCCGTCTTACGCGATGCGCCTGACGATGGCCTATCTCGGCCTCAAGACCGAAGATCTCAAGTTCGAGCCCGGCGTCGCGCTGACGATGGGCAAGTTGCGGGTGCCGCTCGACGGCGACAACATGATGCCGGTGACCTTCAACGGCCCGCAGGACACGATAAAGGTCGTCTCCTACGCGGCCTTGATGTCCGACAAGGGCCTGCCTGCCGAGCTGTTCAAGGATAAGATCGTGATCATCGGTCCCACGGCCACGGGCATCGCGACCTTGTTCGTCACGCCCGTCGCGCAGAGCTTCCCGTCGATGGAGATCGTCGCGAACGTCATCGAGAACGTGCTGCACAATAAATTTCTGACGCGTCCGGTCTGGGCGGAGAAGGCGGAGTTCGGCCTGATCGCGTTCATCGGACTATTCATCATGATCATCCTGCCGCGGCTGAAGGCGCTATGGGGCCTCGTCGCGAGCATCCTGATCGCGATCGGCCTGTTCGGCGCGGGCACCTATCTATTCGTCAACGGCCAGTGGCTCAAGGTCGGCTACCCCGCGGTGCTCCTGTTCGCCGGCTACATCATCATCATCTCGAAGAGCTTCCTGATCACCGAGAAGGGCAAGGAGCTCGTCGAGGCGTCCGCGATCGAGACCAACAAGATGCTCGGCCTGTCGTTCCAGGGCCAGGGCATGCTCGACATCGCGTTCGAGAAGTTCCGGCTGTGCCCGCTCGACGACAACATGAAGGACACGCTGTACAGCCTGGCGCTCGACTTCGAGCGCAAGCGCCAGTTCTCGAAGGCCGGCGCCGTGCTCGAGCACATCGCCGCCAAGGATCCGAAGTACAAGGACGTCGTGGAGAAGGCCAAGAAGCTGAAGGACGCGAGCGATGGCGCCGTGTTCGGCGGCGTCGGCGCCAAGAAGGAAGGCACGGTGATGATCACCGGCGGCTCGACGAAGCCGACCCTCGGCCGCTATGAGATCGAGAAGGAGCTCGGCCGCGGCGCGATGGGCGTCGTGTACCTGGGCCGGGACCCCAAGATCAACCGGATGGTCGCGATCAAGACGATGATGCTCGAGGAGGGCTCGGACGGCGAGTCCACGAAGTCGGTTAAGGAGAGGTTTTTCCGCGAGGCGGAATCCGCCGGAACCCTCAACCATCCCAATATCGTCCGCATCTTCGACGCCGGCGACGAGAACGACGTCGCGTACATCGCGATGGAGCTGCTCGACGGCCACGATCTCGTGAAGTACGGCCAGAAGGACGGCCTCCTCCCGATCGAGAAGGCGCTCGACTACATCGCGATCGTCGCCGACGCGCTCGATTACGCGCACGCACAGGGCATCGTCCATCGCGACATCAAGCCCGCCAACGTCATGCTCCTGAAGGACGGCTCGATCCGCGTCGCGGACTTCGGCATCGCGCGCATCACCGCGTCCTCGAAGACGGCGACCGGGACCGTGATGGGGACGCCGTCGTACATGAGCCCCGAGCAGGTCGCCGGCAAGAAGGTGGACGGGCGCTCCGACCTGTTCTCGCTCGCCGTCGCGCTCTACGAGCTGACGACCGGCGAGAAACCCTTTAAAGGGGGCGACGGGATCGGCACCTTGTTGTTCCAGATCGCCAACGATCCCCATCCCGACGTCACGAGCGTCAAGCCGGGCCTGCCGTCCGCGCTGCGCGGCGTCATCGACAAGGGGCTCGCCAAGAATCCCGACGAGCGCTTCCAGCGCGGCTCCGAGTTCTCGGCCGCGATCCGCGCGGTGCTCAAGGGCGCGCCGGCGGAAGCGCCGAAGCCCGGCGTGAAGACGCCCGCGCCCGCGCCGGTCGCGGCGCCCACCCCCACCCCCGCGCCCGCTCCCATCCGCGAGACGGAGAAGACGATCACCGCCGACATCACCGCCCAGATTCCGAAGTCCGCGGCGCCGCCGCCGTTGCCGGCCGCGAAGCCGTCGGATAAGACGATCTCGATCGGCCCCGAGATCACGATTCCCGGCCTCAACGACAGGCCGAAGATCCCGACGCCGGCTCCGAAGCCGGTCTCGCCGAGCCAGACCATCCCGGTCGATCCGCCGAAGGCGAATCAGCCTGCGGACGGTCCGATGCCCGCGTCGCCTTCCGATTTCAGCACGATGAAGATCGAGCAACCGCAGCACGGGGGCGTCGGACCCGCGGTGAAGGTCCCCTTGCCTCAGCCAGAGGGCGATCCGAACGCGACGATGCGCATCGAGCGCACGCAGAACCCGGACGCGACCGTCCGGATCAAGCCTCATCCGCAGGAGCCCCAATGAAGACGAAGGACAGGGTTGAAGTGGCTGGCGCGACGGATCCTGGCTGCGTGCGGAAGAACAACGAGGACAATTTCGCCGTCGAGCCCGAGCTCGGCCTGCTCGTCGTGGCCGACGGCATGGGCGGGCACAACAGCGGAGAAGTCGCGAGCGACATCTCCTGCAAGACGATCGTCGAGTACGCGCGCAAGATGCTCGGCGGAGAAAAGGCGATGGTGCCGGAAGGCGGCACGGCCGGCCTGACGCCGCGCGGCCGCCAGCTCGAGTTCTTCGTGAAGTCGGCCAACGCGATGATCTACGAGAAGGGCCGCGCCTTCCCGAAGGACGCCGGCATGGGCACGACCGTCGTGGCCGCCATCGTGGACTCGAAGTCCATGACCATCGCGCACGTCGGCGACAGCCGCCTCTACCTCTGGCGCCGGGGCACGCTGACGCAGCTCACCGAGGACCACTCGCTCGTCGGCGAGCAGGTCAAGCGCGGGCAGATCACCGCCGACCAGGCGGCGCGCTCGAGCCTGCAGAACATCCTGACCCGTGCCCTCGGCGCGGACAAGGAGGTCCAGGTCGACGTGGCGGACCACCCGCTTCTTCCGGGCGACCTCGTGCTGCTCGCGACCGACGGACTATCCAAGATGGTCATCGACGCGGATGTCGCCGCGGTGATCGCCGCCGAGAAAGACCCGCAGAAGATCGTCGACGTGCTGATCGCCAAATCGCGCGCCGCCGGCGGGGTGGACAATATCTCGATCGTGGCCGCCAAGATTCCCGGGACGAACGGGAGCGGCGGGGTGAAGGAGCTGGTGTCGCGGCTGTTCGGACGTTGAGATTCTTCGAGGGGAGACATTGATGCCGAAGCTGCTGCTGAAGTTCAACGCGGCCGTCATTAAGGAAGTCGCGATGGACAAAGGGTCCATTTCCATCGGCCGCAAAGCCGACAACGACATCGTCATCGACAATCCGGCGATCTCCGGCCATCACTGCAAGCTGACGATGGAGGGCGACGGCTACTACGTCGAAGACCTCGAGTCCACGAACGGGACCTTCGTCAACGAGAAGCGGGTCAAAAAGTCGGGCCTGCATCACAACGACATCGTCGGCGTGGCCAAGCACGCGGTCGTGTTCATCAACGAGGCGGAAGCGGCCGCCGACAGCGCGCCGCAGCCCTCGTCCGACGCGACGATGGTGCTCACGCCGCAGAAGCAGGCGGAGCTGGTCGCCGCTTCCGCGGCCGCGGCCAAGCCCGAGGGCCCGGTGAAGTCCGGCTGGCTGCGCATCATCAAGGGCGCGGTCGACGTCGCCGAGCACGAGCTCAAGGGCATGTCGACCTACATCGGCAAGTCGGACCGCGTGCAGGTCCAGATCAAGGGCTCCGGCTTGTTCGGCTCGGCCCCGGAGGTCGCGGCCTCCGTGCACCGCAAGCCGGAAGGCTACATCCTCGTCGCCGTCACCGAAGGCTACCCGCTCGTCAACGGCGCGAAGGTCTCCGGCTCCGTCGTCTTGAAGGAAGGCGACATGATCGACTGCGGTTCGACGACGATGATGTTCGAGCTTCGTGACCCGGCGTAAAAAACCGGGGAACGGACCGACGCTGATCGTCAAAGCCGCCGCGGGCGCCCTCACGCTCGCGATGCTGGGCGCGTCGGTCTTCCTCGCGCTGGTGATCTGGGACGCGAGCCGCTCCGAACGGGCGCGGGAGGGGGGGGCCCCGACGGAAAGCTTCTTCGCCCGGAGCGGCTCCTCCTACCGCACCGCCGACGTCTCGATGGTCGAGCAGTCCTTTCCGGCCGAGAAAGCCGCCGCCGAGTTCCGCGTCTTCGTCATGGGAAGCTCGGAGGCGATGGGCACGCCGTACGTCCATCAAAATTTCAACCTCTTGTCGGGGCGGATCCTCGGCATGCCGAACGAAGGTGGCATTTCCACTTGGCTCGCGAGGTATCTGGAGCGCCTGAGCCCCGGCTCGAGAGTCGTCAACGCGGCCATGGGCGGGCGCGATCTGCGCGACTCGGTCGGCGCGATGAAGGCCGTCCTGGAGGTCGGGCATCCGGACCTGATCGTCCTCCTCGACGGCAACAACGAGGGCTACGTGGAATCCCTCCGCAATCCCGGCGAGCGCGACGGTCCCGGCCTGCGGTCCGCGATCGACCGGGCGAGCGTGAATTTCGAGCGCCAACTCGCCGAAGCGGCCGGCCTCGCCCGTGAGCGCCGGATACCGCTGTACGTGCTGACGGTGCCGAACAACCTGAGGAATTGGGTCCCGGAGGGGGCCGACGGCGCCGAGCGGTTCGCGCGCGCGCGCGCGCTGGACGCCGCGGGCGATTACGCGTCGGCCAGACGGGCCTATATCCAGGCGAAGGACGCGGACGGCGCGTTTTACCGCACGCGCTCCCGCTGGAACGAGTCGATCCGAAAGCTCGCCTCCTCCGGCGTCCGGGTGATCGACATGGAGCGCATCCTCTTCGGCTACGCGCCTGACGGCATCCCCGGCGATACGCTCTTCCACGACTATTGCCACATGACGTTGGCCGCCAATCGCATCGTCGCCTTCGAGCTCGCCAAGAAGATCGCGGCCGACCGGGGCTGGTCGGGGCCGCTCGCGCTCGAGGATGCGAACCTGGAAATATTCACCGCGCGGCAGCTGCGCCGGCTCTATCTGATCAAGGCCTTCAAGTGGACTCGGGCCCGCTGGTTCGGCGGCGGGGATTCGGCCCGGCGCCTCAACGCGCGGTCCGCCTCGCACCGCTATCTCGACGAAGTGCAGATGATCGACGAGCAGGTCGGTCTTCTCCGTCCTCCGCCGCGCGACGCGAGACGTGCCGTTGGGCCCTGATCGGACAGGGCCTCTTGCCGGACCCCGCTTGCCCCGACGGTCCCTCCTGCGTCCGTCGCACGCGCGCTATTCTTACGGCATGAAGCGCCCGCTGCTCGCCGGCCTGGCCGTTCTCGTTCTCGCGCTTGCGCGCCCGGGCGCGCGCGGTGGGCGCGCGAGCGCCCAGCAGAGCGACGCTTACGGCAGCCTCGTCGGCATGGCCGTCTCGGCGTCGAGCGACAAGGGCCCCGAAGCGGGGGAGATCAAGCCCGACGCCGCCCACCGGGAGAAGGGCGCCGCCGACGCGCCGTCCGGCGACGCGCCGAAAACGGTCTACGGCTCGGCGTTCGTCCAAAAATCGGAGCGGACGTCCCCGTCGCCCGGGGACAACCGCCCGCCCGCGAAGGACGAGAAGGAAGCGCCGGCCGTGGCCGCTCCGGCCTCCTCGGCCGCGGCGCCTCGCATCTGGACCCGCTTGTTCTCTTCGCTGCTGCCGCCCATGACGCGCATCCCCGCGTTCGAGGTTGCGGCCTCCACGGCCCCGCGCCGCGTCCGCCGCTCTCTGGAGCGTCCCGTGACGACGGCCTCCGCCGCCGGCTCCGCCCAGGGCCTCCTGGAGATCGTGTCCGCGTCGAACGCGCCCTACGGCGCGGAAGAGACGATGCGGGACGCCGTCGCCGAGAAGCCCGCCCCGGCCGCGCCCTGAGCGCGCGACGCTAATAATCGTCGTTTCGGCGGGTTGTCAGCGCCCTCGTAAAGTTGTTGACTTGGATCAATACTCCGAGGGCAGTCTGGAGTTATAATAGGCGAAGCGGCGTCGTATGCCGCCACTTCGCCGTCGGAGACTCCCATGAGCGATACCTCCACCCAGCCGAAGCCTTCCACTCTCCCGATCGAAGAGATCGAATCCGCCGTGATCCGCTTCGCCGGCGACTCCGGCGACGGCATCCAGCTGACCGGCATGCAGTTCACCACGACGACCGCCTTCGCCGGCAACGACCTCGCGACCTTCCCCGACTTCCCCGCCGAGATCCGCGCCCCCGTGGGCACGACCGCCGGCGTCTCCGGCTTCCAGATCCAGTTCTCGTCGCGCCAGGTGCTCACCCCCGGCGACGCGCCCGACGTGTTCGTGGCGATGAACCCGGCCGCGCTCAAGGCCAACGTCCACGACGTGAAGAAGGGCGGAATGATCCTCGTCAACAAGGACACCTTCAACGCGGCGAACCTCAAGAAGGCCGGCTACGCCGACGGCAAGAACCCGCTCGAGGACGGCAGCCTCTCCGAATTCCGCGTGATCCCGGTCGAGCTCGGCCGGCTGACGCGCAACGCCCTCGACGGCATGGGCCTGACCGCCACCGAGACCGAGCGTTGCAAGAACTTCTTCGCGCTCGGCATGATGTACTGGCTCTACGACCGCCCGATGGCCGCGACGCTCAAGTGGATCGAGACCAAGTTCAAGAAGAACCCGAAATACGTCGAGGCCAACCACAAGGCCCTGCACGCCGGCAACGCGTACGCCGAGACGGCCGAGATCTTCGGCCACCACTTCCGGGTCAACAAGGCGCCGATCAAGCCCGGCCTTTACCGCAATATCACCGGCAACGAGGCCACCGCGCTCGGCTTCATCGCCGCGTCGACCATGTCCGGCCGGCCGCTGTGGTACGGGTCTTACCCGATCACGCCCGCGTCCGACGTCTTACATGAGCTATCAAAGAATAAGAACTTCGGCGTGAAGACCTTCCAGGCCGAGGACGAGATCGCCGCGATCGGCTCCGCCATCGGGGCGGCGTTCGCCGGCCACCTCGCGCTGACCGGCACGTCCGGCCCCGGCATCGCGCTGAAGGCCGAAGCCATCGGCCTCGCGGTGATGACGGAGCTGCCCCTCGTCATCCTCAACGTGCAGCGCGGCGGCCCCTCCACGGGCCTTCCGACGAAGACCGAGCAGGCCGACCTGTTTCAGGCGATGTACGGCCGCAACGGCGAGTGCCCCGCGATCGTCGTCGCGGCGGCGACGCCCGGCGACTGCTTCTTGATGGCCTACGAGGCCTCGCGCCTCGCGATCAAGTACATGACGCCGGTGTTCCTCCTCACCGACGGCTACCTCGCCAACGGCTCCGAGCCGTGGCTGATCCCGGACGCCTCGAAGCTGGCGCCGTTCGACAAGGCGGCACTCCCGCCCGTCTCCGAGTTCAAGCTGTATAAGCGTGATCCCGAGACGATGGCCCGCCCCTGGGTCTCGCCCGGCACGGCCGGCTACGAGCACCGCTTGGGCGGCATCGAGAAGCAGGACGTGACCGGCAACATCTCCTACGACCCCGACAACCATGAGCTGATGGTGCGCCTGCGCGCCGCGAAGGTCAACAAGGCGGCGCAGGACATTCCGCCGCTGGAGATCCTCGGCGAAAAGAAGGGCAAGGTCCTCGTCATCGGCTGGGGCGGCACCTACGGTGCTATCACCGCCGGCGTGCAGAACCTGCAGAAGGCCGGCAAGAGCGTCTCGGCCGTCCACCTGCGCCACTTAAACCCGCTGCCGCCGGACCTCGGCGACATCATGGCGAACTTCGAGCACGTGATCGTGCCCGAGCTCAACATGGGCCAGCTGCTCAAGATCATCCGCGCGAAATACCTGGTCCCCGCGACCGGGCTCAACAAGGTCAAGGGCCAGCCGTTCAAGGTGACCGAGATCGAAGCCGGCGTCGACGCGATCCTGAAGGGGGACAAATAACATGCCCGACGAAATGGAGATGCTCCCGGCGGCGGGCCCGATCGTTCAGACCGCCAAGGACTTCAAGTCCGACCAGATGGTCCGCTGGTGCCCCGGCTGCGGCGACTTCGCGATCTTGGCGACCGTGCAGAAGATCATGCCGACGCTCGGCATCCCGCGCGAGAAGATCGCGTTCGTCTCCGGCATCGGCTGCTCCTCGCGCTTCCCGTACTACATGAACACCTACGGGTTCCACTCGATCCACGGCCGCGCGCCGACGGTGGCGACCGGCCTCAAGTGCGCGAACCCCGAGATGCAGGTCTGGGTCGTCACCGGCGACGGCGACGGCCTGTCCATCGGCGGCAACCATCTCATCCACGCGCTGCGCCGGAACGTGGACCTGAAGATCCTGCTGTTCAACAACCGCATCTACGGCCTGACCAAGGGCCAGTACTCGCCGACGTCGGAGATCGGCAAGAAGACGAAGTCTTCGCCCATGGGCACGATCGACGCGCCGCTCAACCCGATGGCGTTGGCCCTCGCCTCCGAGGCCAGCTTCGTCGCCCGGGCGGTCGACACCGACCTCCCGTTCCTCGGCGAGGTTCTGACCCGCGCCGCGCATCATAAGGGCTCGGTGTTCATCGAGATCTTCCAGAACTGCATCGTCTTCAACGACGGCGCGTTCGAATCCGTCGCGGCGAAGGACGTCCGCGAGGAGAAGATGATGAAGGTCGCGCACGGCAAGCCGATGATCTTCGGCGCGAAGAAGGACAAGGGCATCGTGCTCAACGGACTTGAGCCCGAGGTCGTGACCTTCGACCCCGCCGCCCCGCCCAAGAACCTCCTCGTCCACGACGAGAAGGCCCCCTCGGCGACGCTCGCGAACTTCCTCGCCCACATGGCGGAGCCGGTGCCGCAGGGCATCTTCCGCGCCGTCGAGCGGCCGATGCTTCATGAAATGATGACCGCGCAGATCGACCAGGCCAAGAAGGATAAGCCTGCCAATCTGCAGACACTGCTCAACGGCCCCGAGACGTGGACCGTGGCGGCGTAAAACATAGAGGGAACGAAATGAAATTTCTCGAGCACGAAGGCAAAGAGATCCTCAAGGCGCGCGGCATCGCCGTGCCCCCGGCCGGCGGTGTCATCACGAAGACCGCCCAGCTCGCCGCCGCGATGAAGCGCGCCGGCAAGGCGCCGTGGGTGATCAAGGCCCAGGTGCTCGCCGGCGGACGCGGCAAGGCCGGCGGCATCAAGCTCGCGAAGACGCCGAAAGAGGCCAAGGAATTGGCCGGCAAGATGATCGGGATGGACCTGATCACGCACCAGACCCACGGCCAGGCGATCAAGGTCAAGGAAGTCTTCATCGAGGGCGGCGTCAAGATCGAGCGCGAGATGTACTTCTCCGTCGTCATGGACCGCAAGAACGCGGGCCCGACGATCATCGCCTCCTCCCAGGGCGGCATGGAGATCGAGACGCTCGCTTCGGAGCATCCCGAGCAGATCATCCGCATGCCCGTCGATCCGAACGTCGGCTTGCGCGACTTCGCGGCGCGCCGCCTGGCGTTCCAGCTCGACATCCCCGCGACGCACACCGGCGAGTTCGTTAAGACGACGAAGGCGCTCGTGAAGGCCTTCATCGACCTCGACTGCTCGATGCTCGAGATCAACCCCCTCATTCTCACGCCCAAAGGCGTCGCCGCGCTCGACTGCAAGATGACGACCGACGACAACGCCTCTTACCGCCACCCCGAGCTCGCGAAGTATACCGATCACGAGGCGAGCGCTCTCGAGAACGAGGCCAAGAAGGCGGACATCTCCTACGTCGGCCTCGACGGCAACATCGGCTGCATGGTCAACGGCGCCGGCCTGGCGATGGGCACGATGGACACCATCGCGCTCGCGGGCGGCAGCCCGGCCAACTTCCTCGACGTCGGCGGCGGGGCCAACGAGGAGCGCGTGTCCAAGGCGCTCAACATCATCCTGAAGGACAAGAAGGTCAAGGCGATCCTGATCAACATCTTCGGCGGCATCGTGAAGTGCGACATGATCGCGGCCGGCGT
Organism: Elusimicrobiota bacterium; assembly: GCA_038211115.1. Classification (GTDB taxonomy): domain Bacteria; phylum Elusimicrobiota; class Elusimicrobia; order UBA1565; family UBA9628; genus GWA2-66-18. The sequence continues at coordinate 13,036 of JBBQVX010000090.1, forward strand.
GATCGCGGCCTTGAAAAAGATCAAGCTCAAGGTGCCCCTCGTGGTGCGCCTGCAGGGTACGAACGTCGAAGCCGGACGCGAGCTGCTCAAGAAGTCGGGCATCTCGATCATCGTGGCCGACGAGCTGTGGGACGCGGCGCAGAAAGCGGTCGCGGCCGCGAAGGGGAACTAGGGCTATGGCTATCATTCTCGACAAAGACTCGAAGGTCCTCGTCCAGGGCTTCACCGGCTCCCAGGGCACGTTCCACTCGAAGCAGTGCATCGACTACGGCACGCAGATCGTCGCCGGCGTCACGCCCGGGCGCGGAGGCCAGACCCACCTCGACCGGCCCGTCTTCAACACCGTCCACGACGCCGTCCGCAACACGGGCGCGTTCGTCTCGATGATCCTCGTCCCGGCGCCGTTCGCCGCGGACTCGATCATGGAGGCCGTCGACGGCGGCTGCTCGGTCGTCATCTGCATCACCGAGGGCATTCCCGTCCTCGATATGGCGCGGGTCAAGCGGTACATCCAGCAGGTCGAACGCTCCGGCCGCGAGATCACCCTCATCGGGCCGAACTGCCCCGGCGTCATCACGCCCGGCCAGTGCAAGCTCGGCATCATGCCCGCCTTCATCCACAAGCCCGGCCGCATCGGCGTCGTGTCCCGCTCGGGCACCTTGACCTACGAGGCCGTCGACCAGCTCACCAAGCGCGGCCTCGGCCAGTCGACCGTCGTCGGCATCGGCGGCGACCCCATCAACGGCTCGAGCCACGCGGACATCCTCGCGAAGTTCGAGGCGGATCCCGAGACCGACGCGGTCGTCATGATCGGCGAGATCGGCGGCTCCGGCGAGGAAGAGGCCGCGCGCTTCTTCAAGGACAAGATGAGCAAGCCCGTGTTCGGCTTTATCGCGGGCAAGTCCGCCCCCGAAGGCCGGCGCATGGGCCACGCGGGCGCGATCGTCGAGGGCGGGGCCGGCACGCACGCCTCGAAGATCAAGGCCATGCGCGAGGCGGGCATCACCGTCGTCGAGAACCTTTCCGGCATCGGCGAGGCCGTCGCGAAGTCCCTCAAGCTCGCCGCCTAGCTGGACGTTTATGAAGAAACCGAAGGCAACGCGTCAGCGTTGTCTTTGGGCGGGGAGCGACGAGCTCTACTGCGCGTATCACGACCGTGAATGGGGCGTGCCCGTCCATGACGACCGCCTCCTGTTCGAGATGCTCATTCTCGAAGGAGCCCAGGCCGGGCTGTCCTGGATCACGATCCTGCGCCGGCGCGAGACCTACCGCAAGGCTTACGACGGCTTCGATCCTGAACAAGTCGCGCGCTTCGACGCCCGGCGCCGCGCCGCCCAGCTGAAAGACCCGGGGATCATCCGCAACAAGCTCAAGGTCGCGGCCGCCGTGACCAACGCCGCCGCCTTCCTCGCCGTTCAGAAGGAATTCGGCTCCTTCGATCGCTACCTCTGGGCGTTTACCGGCGGCAGGACGATCGTCCGGCCGAAGGGCGCGCCCACCCGCGCGACGTCGCCGGAGTCCGACGCGCTGAGCCGGGACCTCAAGAAGCGCGGCTTCCGCTTCGTCGGCTCGACCATCCTCTACGCGTATCTGCAGGCGTGCGGCCTCGTCGACGACCACGCCGACGACTGTTTCCGCCGCGCGCGGGCCCCTTAACCTAAGATAACGCGGCGCGCCGGCGACCGGGATAAAATATCTCATGTTCGCCGCCCTGCTCGTCCTGCTCGCCTCCCCGGCCCTCGCCCAAGTCCCGCCCGCCGATCTCTTCGACGGCCGGCGGCCCCGGCTCGAAGCCTTCGGGCCGCTGCCCGCGGAAAACTCCGGAGCGACGGGTCCCGCGATGCGCGGCGACGTCGCCTTCGTCCTGGCGCCCAAGCGCGTGTCCGTCTCCGGGAGCTTCGACGCCGCCAATTACCTCACCGACCAAGGCTTCGACCAGACTTGGCTGTACCAGAAGTTCGAGCGGCAGACCGTCTCCCTCGAGCTGCGGCGCGGGCTTTCACCGGGGAAGCTTCCGATCCCGGGGCTCGAGGTCGGTCTGCGCGTCGACGCGCGGCGGCGGACGGAGGGGATGCTCAACGGCTTCATCGCCGCCAGCGAGAAGGGGATGGCGGCGATCGCCCGCAACGACGATCTGATCAACTACGACCGCGTCGGCGAGGACGCCTACACGGGCACCGGCGAGTCCATCGGCGTAAACGGGGAAATACGGCGGGAGAACGACGGGCGTTCCCGGATGCGCGCGACCGACCTTATGCTGACGATGAAGGCGCTGCTGCTGCAAGGGAGCTTGATGGACCGCATCCCCGACGTGGCGCTGCGGCTGGCCGTCGATGCTACGAACCCGGCGGTCTTCGACGGCGACGGAAACTACGCCGGAGCCGGCGTGTCGATCTCGCAGCCGCTCTCGCGGCGCATGACCGCGTACGCCGACCTGCGCGCGATGAAGACTTTGGGCGGGCGCGACGCGATGGGCTTGCCGCTCAAGCCTTGGGCGCTCGGCGCCACGGCCGGGATCGAGCGACGGCTCGACTGGGGCCGGTTCAAGAACACCTCGTTCAGCGTGCAGTTCAGCCGGGATCAGAGCCCCTACGTTTCCGTCGGCCTGGTTTCCTTCGACGCGCCGCGTACCGACGTGACCTTGGGCTTCAGCCATCTGGCCGAGATCGGCGCCCAGAAGATTCTTTTCCAGATCTACGGCCGCGAGGACTTCAATCCGGGCGCGAAGAGCGCTTCGATGGCCCCGTACTCTCCGCCGGACCTGCAGATGGGCCTACGCGCGGTCTGGACGCCCGGCACCGCGCGCTAGTAGCTCGTCCAAGAAGTGCCCTTCGTGTCCGTGTGGCTGCAGGCGATCCATAGCTCGCCCCACGTCCGGTCCC
>JBBQVX010000091.1:0-15675 GCA_038211115.1 Elusimicrobiota bacterium
GAAGGGCCGGCTCGACGTCGCCGAATCGGTGCGCGTGACGCGCGCGATGGGGGAGGCGCTCACCTACGCCCACTCGCGCGGCGTGATCCATCGCGACATGAAGCCCTCCAACGTCATGGTGACCGGCGCGGGACAGGTCAAGGTCATGGACTTCGGCATCGCGCGCATGGCCAAGGACGCGATGACGCGCTACTCGATGACGAACACCGTCGTCGGCACGCCGCCCTACATGGCGCCCGAGCAGGAGCAGGGCGTGGTGCGCAAGGAGTCCGACGTGTACTCGCTGGCGATCTGCGCCTACGAGATGCTGACGGGCAAGCTGCCGTTCATCGGGATGGGCGCGGGCATGCTGATGAACAAGATCAACATGAGCTACGTCCCGCCTTCGCGCAACATCGCGGGCCTGCCGGAATCGTTCGACGCGGTCTTCCTCAAAGCGTTTCAGGCCGATCCCGAGAACCGCTACCGCACGCCGCAGGAGTTCGTCGCCGCGCTCTCCGCGGCCGCCGACGCGGCGCGGGCGAAAACGGTCTAGCCGCGGCGACGGGTCCATAGGCCCACCGCGCTCTGGGCCTTAAGACCTTGTTCTTTTCTTCGCAAGCGACTATCCTACGCGTATGAGCCACAGCCGCTTGCGGATCATAGCCGTCGCGGGATTCCTCGCAATTCCCGTCGCTGGAGCGCGGGCCGACTCCGAACAGAGCGCTCGCCTGCGCAAGTCCATGTCGGATTCCGCCGCCGTGATGGGCGTGACCTTGCCCGAGGCGGCGTTCGCGTCGCCCGGCGCGATCCCGGTCGGAACGATCGTCTACTCTACGCCGCCTGTGACCGGGGAAGAGCGAACCGACTTCTTCGAATATCCCGAGGTCAGCTCCAAGTCGTTGGAGGGCTACGCTCAGTTTTATCGGGCCGTCGTGGGCAAGGGCAAAAATAGAAAGAAAATTATTTTACGCAAGGACACGGGCGTCGTGGCCGGCGAGCGCCTCGAGCAGAACCTGATCACGCATATCGTCATTCATGCCTCGCTCGGCCAAGCGTTCGGCCCCAAGGACCTTGCCCAGCGCGACGCGTCGATGGCCTCGGGCGGACGGAAATACGACAGCTGCCAATCCTCCGTCAACTTCCTCAACACGAAAAAGTCCGCGGCGCATTTCATCGTCTGCCGCGATGGGCGCGTCCTGCAGATGGCGGAAATAAAGGATTTCGCGAATCACGTGAAGGACCCCGATTTCGACCGGAAATCAATCGGCATCGAGACCGATACGGGCTACGCCGATCCCAAGAATCCCTTCTACCCCGGAGACTGGAACCCGGACACTCGGTGGCGGCAGTCGGTCTCCTTGGCCAGGCTGATTCGCATGATCAACAGAGTTACCGGAGGCCGCGTTCTTCTCGACGAGGAGCACATCAAGACGCACGATGAGGTGGATGGGCCGTACTGCGCCCGGGCCGGCTGTCAGGCGCATACCGATCCGGGGCCATATTTCAAGAACCACGGCGGCGGCGGCGAGAGCGTGAAGACCTTCGGGGATCCCGGAGCGACGACGAGCCCGTGGGGAAACCTGATGCGCCTGGTCACGGACACGTCCGCGCCCAAAACGCTCCTCGTTTCAGAGAACTCCCAACCCGACCAATTCCGCGTCACGGACGGCACGGGCCTTTCTCGGGTCATCGTCTGGAAGCTCCTCGTTCCGCGCGCGTCGATCAATCCTCAGGCGCCCGTGGACGCGGCCAAGCCTACGGTGCAGAGCATCGTGGACTGGTCGCCGCGAACCGATGTCATCCCGGATGCGTCTAAAACATGGAACGTTCCGAGCGAGGCCGGCGAGTATGAAGTGGAGGCCCGCGATCTTGTCGGCAACCGCTCTTACACGGATTTCGACGTCGCTCCGGCGGCGGAACCCGTCGTCGCCGGTACCCCCGCTGCGCGGACCGTCGCCGTCGGAGAGCGGACGATTTCCGCCGGTGCTTCCTCCGGCGCTTCGGAATAGTCGGGGGGCCGGCGTAGCCCCTTGCCGGGCCCTCTTTCCCCTGTTATACTGTCTCGTCGGGGGTGATCTAGCTTCGACAAATGTCGTTGAGCTGACAGTCGCAGGCAGGGGTTGGTCAGGGCCCCTTATAAACCGGACCAAACAACAACTGCCAATACGCAATTGGCCTGGGCCACTGCCTAAACCGCAGTGAGCACACGCTGGTCCACGACGCCTGCTAGTGGGTCGCCAGTGTAAAGAGCAGGATGCGGTCCTTCCCTGTTATTCCGTGGGCGGGGGGCCTAAGACCGAACGGGGTTAGCTTAGAGAGCACGCGTCCATCGGTTTTCTCTAAGCGAAAATGAGGATGGGCTAAGCCTGTAGTGACTTCAGTCGGCGCCGTTTGGACGCGGGTGCAAATCCCGCCACCTCCACCATTTTAATGGGCGACTCGCGCGCCGTAACCCTCGTTGGGTCGTACGGGCTCTTCGCGGGGCTGGCGTTGCTCGTCGTCGCCCGCCCGGAGCTCGGGCCTGCGGCCATTCCGGCCTGCGGCTTGTGCCTGCTCTGGTCCGACCTGCGGCAGGACGGCGAATCCCCGATCGTCCTGACCTTCCTGGCCACGGTCGTCGCCGTCGTGCTTATGCTCCGCTCGGAAGGAGCCCGCCCTCAGCTCGCGGCCGGGCTCGCGAGCCTGTGGATTCTGGCCGGCGCGCAGGCCGCGCACCGCGGCCGCCAGTTCAGCGGCGAGCGGGAGACTTTGCTCGAGCAGATGAATCTCCAGGACCAGATCCGCGACGACGAGCGCGATCTGAAGTACTATCGGTCCTACGAGGAGACCGTCGGCGCGGACACGCGCCTGCGCCGCGACCTCTCCGACGCGGCCAAGAGCCTGTCCGGCACGCTCGACGGACGTGAAGTGCAGACGCGCTTGACCGCGATTCTCGCCGACCGCTTCCCGGCCGCGAGGATTTCGGTGGTCGGGGGCGCCGGCGACGACCCGCTGCTCCTCGCGGCCCAGCGCCGGCGCGGGCCGGTCCTGATCAAGGACTCCCGGCTCGAGAAGCAGGTCGTGCCCGGAGCGCGCTTCCTCTCGGGCGTCGCGATCCCGCTCAAGGTGATGCGCCAGGCCGCGGGCTTCGTCAAGCTCGAGAGCGACGCGGCCGGCGCGTTCGGCCCCGACGAGGTCCGCACGGCGGACCTGTTCGCGACGATGGCCGCGCTGTCCTTGGAGAACATCCGCCTGTACGAGAGCGTGCATCGCCAGGCGACCCACGACGCGCTGACCCAGCTGCACAGCCACCGCGCCTTCCAGCAGCGGCTCCAGGAGGAGGTGCTGCGCGCGGGCCGCAGCCAGACGCCGCTCGCCCTGATCATGCTCGACGTCGATCACTTCAAGAAGTACAACGACAGCTTCGGCCACCAGGCGGGCGATCAGCTTCTGCGCACGCTGTCCGCGATTCTCGGCTCGTTCGCGCGGCCCGTGGACTTCGCCGCGCGCTACGGCGGCGAGGAGTTCGCGCTGATTCTCCCGAACTACGTCCGCTCGGAGGCCGTCCAAGTCGCCGAACGCATCCGCGCCCGCGTCGCCGAGGAGCCGTTCACGTTCAACGGGGCCGCGACGCGCGCGACGATGAGCCTCGGCGTGGCGGCCTTCCCGACCGACGCGACGACGGCCTCGCAGATCGTGCGCGTGGCCGACGAGCGCCTGTACAAGGCCAAGCACGGCGGACGCAACCAGGTGGTCGGATGAAGGCCTGGCTCGCGCCTGCCGTCGCGTTCCTGCCGCCGCTCGGCTTGTGGGCCGCGTATGCGGGCCGCCGGTCCGGAGCGGCCGCCGCGGTCTTCGGCTTGGCGCTCGCCGCCGGCGCCGCGCAGCTCGCGTCGGCGCCCGCGGCCGCGTTCGCCTCCGCCGCGCTGACCGCTCTGTGGGGCGCGGGGGGGGCGGCGCTCGCGTGGCGCCTGGCCCTGCGCCGCGAAGCCGAGCAGAACGCCCTCGTCGCGCGCCTCGCGAGCGTGCGCTCCCAGCGCGAGCGCATGGCTTTGGAGCTTCGCGGTTTGAAGGCCCGCGGCCTCAACGCGGAGATCGCGCACCGCGAGGCGTCCGCGCTCTATGGCCTGGTCAAGAGCCTGTCCGAGGCGATGTCGTGGGAGGAGGCGCGGCCGCGCGTCGAGGGCGCCCTCGAGCAGTATTTCGGGCCGCGCGTGGAGTACGCGCTCTACGTCGCCGGGCTCCGCGGCGAGGGCGAGATCCGGCCGTTGACCGTGCGCGGCCTGCGGACCTCTCCCGGCGCCTCGTGGGCGACGGTCGAGAGGCTTCTTCAGGAGCAGGGTTCCAACCACGGGATCGCGCGCGTGTTCGAGAAGCCGGAGCGGTCCGTCGGCGTGCCGATCCGGGAGGGCCAGGAGGTGCTGGGCTATCTCTACGCGCGCGTTCCGGAGAGCGCCTCGCCGGAAGCCTGGCTCGCGAAGACTCAGTCGTTCGTCTCCGAGCTCGGCGTGGCTTTCCGCCGCGTGAAGCTGTTCCAGGAAGTCGAGCGTCTCTCCGAGATCGACGGGCTCACCGGCGTGCGGCGGCGCGGCGCCTTCGACAAGAAGATCGGCGAAGAGCTCGTGCGGGCCAAGACCTTCAAGACGACTTTCGGCCTGATGATTCTTGACATCGATCATTTCAAGAGCTTGAATGACGGTCATGGTCACCCGTTCGGCGACCAGGTCTTGAAGCGCATCGGCGCGGTGCTCAATTCGCTCGTCTACGACACCGACTTCGTGGCGCGCTACGGCGGCGAGGAATTCGCGATCGTCCTGCCCCGCGCCGAGCCGGCCGGGGCGCTGCGCAAGGCCGAGGCGATCCGGGCCGCGATCGAGGCCGAGGTTTTCTCGGTCGGCTTCGAGGAGCTTCGGGTGACGGTCTCGATCGGTCTTTCGCATTTTCCGCGCGACGCGTCGACGCCGGAGGAGATGGTCGCCAGGGCCGACGCGGCCATGTACGCCGCCAAGTCGGCGGGCCGCAACCGGGTCGTTGACAGCGACGCCCTGCGCCGTTCGAACTGAGGAGCCACCATGGACCCGATTTCCGACGTCCCCACGCCCGCGCCCGAGCCGAACGGCCAGGAGGCGCACGGCCAGGAGCCGCACGGGCCCGGCCCGCGGCGCCTCAAGCGCCGCCTGATGGGAGCGCTCCTCGCGCTGCACGCGGCCGCGTTGCTCGCGTCCGTCTTTCTGATCGTCCGCTCCCGCGGCGAGGGGCCGAAGAAGCAGGAGGGCTCCGGGAAGAGCCTGCTCAACATGTCGCCGAAGGACACCGTCGGTTGGGTGTCAATCCGCGGTCCGATCATGTCCTCGGAGTCGGGCAAGCCTTGGGAGCATGGCGCCGAGCAGTGGGCGCGCCGTATCGAGCAACTCGCCGAGACGAAGGGCGTGAAGGCCATCGTGCTCGACATCAACTCGCCCGGCGGCAGCGTCGGCGCGGTCCAGGAGATCTACATGCGCATCCTGCGCGTGAAGAAGGAGAAGAAGATCCCTTTCGTAGCGCTATTCGGCGACGTGTCGGCGTCCGGCGGCTATTACCTGGGTGCCGCCTGCGATAAGATCGTGGCGCACCCGGGCACCTTGACCGGTTCGATCGGCGTGATCTTCAACGTCTCCAACATGGAAGGCCTGTTCGCGAAGGTCGGCTACAAGTCCGACCCGATCAAGTCCGGCAAGCACAAGGACATCGGTTCGCCCGCGCGGGCGATGACCGCCGAGGAGAAGGCGATCCTCCAGACGCTCATCGACGACGCCTACGGCCAGTTCGTGCAAGCGGTGGCCGACGGCCGCAAGATGACGGTCGAGCAGGTCAAGCCGCTGGCCGACGGGCGCATCTACTCGGGCAACCAGGCGCTCGCGCTCGGGCTCGTCGACAAGCTCGGCGATTCGCTGGACGCGACCAAGCTTGCCGCGGAGATGGGCGGCATCAAGGACGAGAAGCCGCGCGTTCGCCGGGACACCGAGAAGCTCAATGACATCTTCGAACTGCTCGAGACGCGCGCGCGCCTGACGCTCGGCATGAGCGCCGCCGGCGTGACCTTGAACGCGGGTCCGGCGGCTCCGCGTGGGCTGCTGTACGCGTGGTCCGGGGGCTGGTGATATGGACGGCGTCGAACTCGTCTACGACTACTTCGAGGACCGGGCCCACGCCTCGTCCCTGATCCGCCAGCGCCGGCCGGCCGCGCTCGGCCTGCTCGGCATCCTGCTCGGCGCGTCGAGCCTGTACGTGGCCCACGCCCTCACGGGCGAGATGCTTCTGCCTTTCGGCTGGCCCGGGCTCGCGCTGTCGCTCCTGTGGCACTCATCGATGATCTTCGTCGCGACGGCGCTCCTGCATCTGATCCTGAACCTCGGCGGCGCGCACGGCGACGCGCGCGCGCTGTTCGTCCACCTCGGACTCTCCGAGCTCGCGTGGCTCGCGGCGGCGCCGCTCGTCCTCATCTGCCAGACCGTCTTCTCCAAGCCCGCGTGGAGCCTGCGGCTCGTCTTCTTCTTCATCGGCCTGTGGTCGCTCTCCTTCAAGGCGCGCGGCATCCGCGACGAGTACGGCATCACCGGCGGGCGCGCGTGGCTGACTTTAGGGCTTCCCTATCTCGCGTGCGTGCTCCTCGTGCTCCTGATGGCCTTCCTCGCGACGCTCGGCTTCCTGCTCCCCGCGCTGAGCTCCTGGTGAAGGAGCCGATTCCAGACGAGTGGGAGGGGCTGCCCGTCGTCGACGCGGCGGCGATGCGCGCGCTGGACCTTGCCGCGACCGAGAAATACGGCCTCAAGGCGCTCGACCTGATGGAGAACGCCGGCAAGGCCGTCGCCGCGGAGTGCGCGGCCTTCCTCGCTGAGAAGGGCTTGTCGCTCGCGCAGTCGAAGATCGTCGTCTGCTGCGGCCGGGGCGCCAACGGCGGCGACGGCCTCGTCGCCGCGCGTCATCTGGCCGCCGGGGGTGCTACCGTCGCCGCGTTCCTGTGCCCGCCGAAGAACGACGGCGCGGGGAAATACCCCGAGCTCGTGAGCGTCAATCTCGCCCGGGCCCAGGCGGCCGGCGTCACGATCACCTCGGCCGGACCCCAGAAGGGTCTCGACAAGGCGCTCGAGTGGTGCCACCTCGCGATCGATGCCCTGCTCGGCACCGGCGCCACGGGCAAGCCCGCGGGCGCCATCCATCACATGATCCGGGAGCTGACAGCGGCCAAGAAGCCCGTCGTCGCGGTGGATATCCCGTCGGGCATCCATCCCGACACCGGCTACCACAGCGGCGTCTACGTCGTCGCCGATCTCACTTTGGCCCTGGGCCTGCCGAAGCGCGGCCTGCTGGCGGCGCACGCCAAGCCGCAGGTCGGCGTCCTCAAGGTTCTCGACATCGGCTATCCGGCCCCTCTGCTAAAGAAATCTTGAAGGGGTACTGGCTCGTCGCGCTGCTGCTTGCTTCGGGCTGCACGCGCAAGACCGACGGACCATACGCGGTGCTTGAGACCTCGAAAGGGCGCATGGTCGCCCGCCTGTACGGGGCCGAGGCTCCGAAAACCGTCGCGCATGTGAGCGCGCTCGCCGGGCGTCCTAAGCCGTTCTACGACGGGCTGATCTTCCACCGCGTGGTGCCCGGCTTCCTGATCCAGACCGGGGATCCGGGCGGAGACGGAAAGGGCGACCCGAAGCTGCCGGTGCCCGACGAGCTCCGGCCCGGCGCGAAATTCGACCGCCCCGGCCTGCTCGGCATGGCGAGCTGGGGCCCGGGTACGTCCCAGACCCAGTTCTTCATCACGCTCGCGCCCGCGCGCGACCTCGACGGCCTGCACACGATCTTCGGCGAGCTCATCGAAGGCCTCGACGTCGCCAAGGCGATCGCGGCGGTGCCGCGCGAGACGAAGGACGGCATCGACCGGCCTTTCGACCCTCCCGTACTGAAGTCGTTTAAGATCGTGCCTTCGCGGCCTTAATTCGAAAGAGCGTTCCCGTGACTTTCACTGCCAAAGTGGCGGTGAAATGAGCGCAACGCAATTCGGCGCAGCTTAGGCTCGGCCGGTGCTGGCCCTGACCTTGGCCGCGATCGCGGCGAGACGCTCCTTGACGCCCGGTGCGCGCTTCTCGAGCAGCGGCAGGACCTCGCGTCGCACCCAGTTGCGCGTGAACTTCGGGTCGGCGTTGCTGGCGTCCTCGCGCCAGTCCAGACCGTTCAGCTTCAGGTAGAGCAGGACCTCCGCGCGCGTCAGCGGAAGAAGGGGGCGGATCAGCTCGACGCCGGGACGCAGCGGGCGCCGGACCGGAATGCCGCCGAGCCCCTCGAGGCTCGTGCCGCGCAGCAGGTGCAGGAGCACGGTCTCGGCCTGGTCGTCGAGTTGGTGGCCGGTCGCGACCGCCGTATAACGCCCGCGGCGCGCGCGCTCACCGAGCAGGCGGTAGCGCTCCTTGCGCCCGGCCTCCTCGAGGCCGAGACCGCGCTTTTTCGCGAGCGCGCGCACCGGCGCGCGGACGACCGCGACGGGAAGGCCGAGCCTTTCGCCGAGCTTCGACACGAAGCGCGCGTCGCCGTCCGCCGCCCGGCCGCGCAGGCCGTGATGGACGTGGACGAGGACGACGGTCAGGCCCTTCTTGCGCGCCTGCACGGACAGCCAATGCGCGAGGCAGACCGAGTCGGGGCCTCCCGACACCGCGGCCAGCACCCGGCGTCCCGGCGTCAGGAGGCGGTGCGCGGCCTCGAAAGCGACGAGCTTGGACCAGACGCGGGCGGCGAATTCCTTGCGGCGCATCCCTTCCAGGATGCCTGTTTGCGAGCCGAATTGCTAGACTCGGCGCATGTCCGCGCTGCGCCCCGCGACCGAGTCCGACGTTCTCGCAATCACCGAAATCTACAATCAGGATGTCCTGCGCGGGACCGGCACCTTCGACACCGAGCCGAAGACGCTCGAGCAGCAGCGCGAGTGGCTCTCGCGCCATGGCGCCGCGCACCCGGTGATCGTCGCGGAGGAGGCGGGAAAGGTCGTCGGCTGGGCCTCGATGTCCCCATACTCGGACCGCTGCGCCTACGCTCGGACGGCCGAGGTCTCGGTGTACATCGACGAGAAGGCGCGCGGACGCGGAATCGGCGGCGAACTGCTGGACGGCATCCTCGCGGCCGGCAAGGCGGCCTCCATCAAAGAGGTGCTCGCGCGGATCACCGAGGGCAACGAGGCGAGCCTGCGCCTGCACGCCAAGCGCGGCTTCTTCGAAGCGGGACGCCTGCGCCAGGTCGGTGAGAAGTTCGGAAAGGTCCTCGACGTGCATATCCTTCAAAAGTCCCTGGCGCTCCTGCTGCTCCTCGCTACGGCGCTTCCCGCTCGCGCCGGGGTCGAGGAGCTCCTCCGCGAGTCCGTCGTGCGCCTGACGGCGGGCGACGTCGCCGGCGCCCGGGCCGCGGCCCAGGAAGCGGTCGCGGCGGCTCCCCGCGACCCGCGCGCGCAGGAGCAGCTCGGCAACGTGGCCCTGGCCGCGCTCGATCCGAAGTCGGCGGAGGCCGCCGCCGAACGCGCGCTGGCCTCCGGCGAGACGCCGTCGCGCCTGGTGCTGCGCGCCAACGCCCGGCTGGCCGGCGGAAACATCCGGGGCGCGCGCGCCGACGCCGAGCGGGCCGTGACTTTGGCTCCCGGAAGCGGGTACGCGCGCCTGTCCTTGGCCCTCTCGCTCGAGCTTCTGGGCCGCCCGATGGAGGTGGTGCTGCGCGAGTATCGCCGCGCCGCCGAGCTCGATCCGACGCAGACGCCGGAAGTCGAGGCGGCGCTGCGCCGCCTCGACCCGCCCCCGGCCGCGCCTGCCGGCGCGCATCTCGGCCCGATCCTCGTCATCCTGGCCGTCTCGGCGCTGTTCGGCTGGATATTCGGCAAGGCCGCGAAGGCGGGCGAAACGGCTTCGTCTCCGGAGGAAAGCTCGTCCGCGCCCTTGCTGCCCGGAGCGGGGCGGCTGTCGGCGCGTCAGGCGCTCGCGGCCGTGGACGCCGCGGCGAAATCGGGCTCTCCGGATCCGCTCGCGCTCGCGGAGTCGCTGTACCGGCGTCTCACGGGGCGCCCGGCCTTTCCGCGCGGGACCGATCGCGCTCTCGGCCGCTACCTGCCGGCGTCCGAGACGGTAAAGGGCCTTCCCGCGGGCATCGACGCTTTCTTCGCGCGCGCGTTCGATCCGGAGCCGTCGCGGCGCTTCTCCACCGCGGCGGAGCTCGCGGGCGCCTTCCGCAGCCTCGTCGATCCGCCCGTCCACTGATTACCCAGTATTTACCGCTTTTCGTCTAAAGCACTATTGACTTAATGCTCGATCGGGCTTACCCTTCAAAGCGTGAGACCCCTCGTGCTCGCCCTGCTCGCTGCCTGCGCCGTCAGGGCCTCGGCCGCCGACGAGCTCCAGGCGCGCATCCACGCGGCGCGTGAGATCATCCTTCCCAAGACCGTCTACATTCATGTGATCGGCCGGGGTTTTACGAGCGGCGAGGCCAAGCGCGGCATTTGGACCGGCTCGGGCGTGATCTTGTCGAGCGACGGCTACGTCGCGACCAACCATCATGTCCTCGAGCAGGCGCAGCGCGTGCGCGTGCTCCTCTCGGACCGGCGCTCCTACGAGGCCAAAGTGATCGGCACCGATCAGATCGCCGACCTGGGTCTGCTGAAGCTGATTTTGCCTCCCGGCCATCCGGCTCTGCCGTCGGCCGAATGGGGGGACTCGCAGGCGCTGACCGCGGGCGACTTCGTCCTGGCCGTCGGTTCTCCGCTGGGTCTCACCCGCTCCGTGGCGTTGGGCATCGTCAACAACCCCGCTCAATTTCTCGAGGGCGATGGGGGCCTCTACAATTGGATCCAGACGGACGCCTCCATCAATCCCGGAAATTCGGGCGGTCCCTTGGTGGATTTGGACGGCAAGGTCGTGGGCATCAACACCTTGGGGGGGCGTGGCATCGGCTTCGCCATCCCGAGCGCCGCCGCGCGCGCCATCATCGCGCGTCTCAAGACCGACGGCAAGATCGAACGTTCCCGGCTCGGCCTGACGTTCCAGGCCCGCAGGGACTTCAATCGCGATTTCGCGGCGCCGGGCGAGAAAGGCGTGCTCATCGTCGGAGCCGACCCCGGCTCGGCGGGAGCGGGATTTAAGCCCGGAGACCTCCTCCTGTCCGCGGGAGGCGCGCCCACCGACGCCGAGTTCCCCGACGACATACCGGCCGTCAACCAGATCATCGCGGACTTAAAGCCCGGTCGTCCCGCCGCCTTCGAGCTCGTGCGCGCGGGCGTGACGATGACGTTGACCGCCGTCCCCCGGCTGCGCTCGCCGGAGGGCGCCGAGGCGCGGACCCTCGAGGCCTCGGATTGGATGCTCACCGCGCGCGAGATCACTGAGGAGGACGTCTTCAAGCGCTATTTCCGGCCCAAGGGCTGCTACGTCCTGGGTGTGGCCAGTGAGGGCAACGCGGCCAAGAGCGGCCTTAAGGACGAGGATGTGGTTGTTTCCGTCGACGGCGCCGAGATCTCGTCGCTCGACGATCTGCGCGGCGCCTATGAGCGCTCCCTCGCCCGCAAGGCTTCCGACCGTCTCATTTTGGTCTCGGTCCTCCGTCGAGGCCAGCCGCTGAAGATCGCGCTCGACTACACGCGCTCCAAGGCGGCCCAGGAGGAGGACCGATGAGGGCCGCGGTCCTGCTGGCCGCGATGACCGCGCTGGCCGCCGCTCCGGCCTCAGCGCAGATCCAGCAAGAGAAGACGTCCACGAGGACGTCTTTGCTTGGCGCCGTGGCGGGGACTCGCCTCGGCATGGTGCGCATGACGGCGCTGGCGGGGTCCTTCTCCGTCGAGATTTCGACGACGGCCGAGGCCGCGATGATCGAGGACGCCCGCAAGCTGTTCATCGAGCTGCGCTTCCGCCTGGCTCCCTATGACGCCTCGAGCGGCATAGACCAGAGCCGCTTCTGGAAGCGCAAGGACGCCTGGAGCCTCGAGGACAAGGCCCGCGACCGCGAGTTCATCACGGTCGCCGGGGCGAGAGGCACGGCTCCGGGACTTTTCGCGGTGCCGCTCTTCGATTACGATCTCGAGCGTCTCGAGGAGCTGACGGTCATCGATTCCGAGGGCGGCGAGCACGCGGCCAAGCCCGTGGGCTTGGCCCGGCACGGCGAGGCCGTTTGGTTCGAGGCTCCGGGCCTTGGCGCCCGGCCGATGCCGCCCTTCGTTTCCGGCGAGCTCAAGGGCCAGGCGCGACAGGCGCGCCTCGTCAGGGAGGACGACAGCTCGCGCGTCGAGATCGGCCCATGGTATCCCAAGCCGTCGGCTCCCCCGCGCGGCGCGTTCCGTAAGACGTCCGCTGCCGCCGCCAAGCGCGAGTCCGTCGATCGCGAGATCGACCTCGTGTTCGACTCGAGCGGCTCGTGGCGGGGGTGGCTCGGCACCCCGTACGGCGCCAAGGATCTACTGTCGCCCGAAGCGCAGCGCCAGGACACCATTTCGTGGAGCGAGGCCCTGCGCCTGCGGCGCGAGGCCGAGTCCAGGACCCGGCGAGCCTTGCCCGTCGTGCGTCTGCATTTTCAAGTCGAGGCCGAGAGTTCCGACGCGGCCTGGGACGAGGACACGATCTCCAAGGAGCGGACCGACGCCGGCTTTCCTTTGGCGCCCAAGCTGATCTTCGCGCCTCGGACCCTGTCGCCTACGGAGGTTAAAGCGCTGAAATCCGTCGAGGTCTTCGTCGACGGCAAGCCCCGGCCCGCCAGGTTCGTCGGCGTGCTGACCAAGGGCGTCGTCGGCTATCTGGTCGCTCCTGAGCAGCCCGTCGTTGCCCTGGTGCCCGGCAAAGCCCCCGAGGACGGCGAACTCGCCATGGCCGTCGAGCCTTTCGCCGTGACCGCGGCGCTCCAGGTTTGGGCCTATCTCGACCGGCTCGAAGGCACTGAAGTGGGCTACGACGGGGAGAAGCATCGAAAGCCGCGCTATCTGCACGCCCTCGGAGGCATGCTGGCCGACCTCGTCGGTCGTCCCGTCGGGCTCATCGTCGAGGAAGCCCGCCATGAGACCGTGGCGGAGAAGGATCGCTGGAATAAGCCCGCCCCGCTCCTGCGCCTTCACATGTTCGAGGAGCTCGCCGCGGCTTTTGCCGAACCGCAGCGCGTCGTCGATCCGCGGTTCAAGCCCGACGGTGCGGGCAGGATTCGTCCCTGGCTCGGCGCCGAGACTCAGGACATCAACTCCGATCTGGCGAAGCTCCTCGACATCTCGGCGGCGACGAAGGGCGGGGTCATCGGCCAGCTCGTCGGCTCGGTCATCCCGCGCTCTCCCGCCGAGCGGGCGGGCCTCAAGCCCGACGATGTGCTCCTGCGCCTGCAGGAGGGCGGCAAGCGCCAGGCGCTCGCCGTTCCCGCGCGCGCCGGCACCGGTCACGACACGGATTTCGGCTTGAACGAAACAGCGCGGTATTTCCGCGGGCCCAAGACGGGCCTCGACGACGCGCTCGCCGACTTCGGCCCCGGCACCAAGCTCACCGTGACCTTCCTCCGTGGAGGAAAGGAAAGTTCGGTCGACCTGACCCTCGAGGCCAGCCCGCCCGGCATCGAGAATTCCCCGAAGCTCGTCGACAAGGCGACCGGCCTCTCGATCAAGGAAATCACCGGCGATATCCGCCGCTTCCTGCGCCTGGAGAAGGGCTTCGAGGGCCTGCTCGTCTACGACGTCGAATCGGGCTCGCCCGCGCAGGTCGCGGGCCTGCGACCGCTCGCCATTCTGCAGACGGTCGGGGGCAGGCCGGTCTCGACATTAAAGGAACTCGAGTCCTTTCTCGCCGCCAAGCGCGCCGACAAAAGCGTCTCGGTCAACGTGCGCTCGACGTACTTCGGCCAGCCGCTGTATTCCGACCTGCGCGTGGCCCCATGAGTGGGCACATGGTCCCTTTTTCGTATAGGCCTAAAGGCCCTGTGGCCGTGGGCGGCGGGGTGGTAAAATCTGGTATGGCTCGTTATTGGCTCCTCGGCGCGGCTCTCGTTCTCGCCGTCCCCGCACGCGCGATCCAGGCCGCCTGCGTCGGCGATAACTGCCCCGTCACGATGGTCGACACGATCTTCTACGGCTACGGCACGGCCTGTAGCGGACTCGACTGGCGCTTCCTTCGTGCCGTCGGCACGGCGGAGAGCGGGCTTGACCCGAAGAACCACACGGGCAAGTACGTGGGCCTGTTCCAGATGGACAAGGATGGCTGCGGCGACAATCTGGGGGACTACAAGAGCTTCCTCAGCTGTTCGAACCTGGAGGACCCGGAGGTCAACACCGCCGTGGCCGCCGACCGGTTCGACCGCTACTTCCGCGGCCGCGGCGACTACCCGAGCATACTCAAGACCTGCCCGGACAACACCCCTGCCGAGGACATGGCTTTGGCCTATATCGGCCACAACAACGGCCCGGCCGTGCTCAAGTACGTTCTCCGGCGCCATGCCTGCAAGGACAAGGCCATCCGCAAGGCGGTCGCGGGCTTCTACGAGAATAACCCCCACTCCCGTGACGACGGCAAGTTCCTCACCGACGACGGCCGGCTTGTGGACTGCGCCGCCTCGTCCTCGGCGAAGTACGGCGTCGTCGGCACGAAGTCCTACCGCTGCGTCAACGCCCGGTGGGGCATCGCCAAGTACGACTACGGTCGGCGGCAGGTCGCCTCGGTCAAGGGCATCGAGCGGCTGTACGTGCCCGAGGTGACGGAGCGCACGGCTGAATGCCCGGCGGTTGCCGGCCGGCGGATGTTCTCCCATGAAGAAATTCTCGCGTCGCTCGAGAGCGGCGCGTTCAAGGATGCCCCGACCCAATTTGCCGAGACGCGCGTGGCCGACGGCCTGCGCCGCTCCGAGACGCGGGCGGCGGACGCTTACGTGAAGCTCTACGACGGCTCGGGCTCTTGGGTCAACCAGTCGGAAAAGCTCGTCATGTATACCCCCGACCTCGAGCCCGTGTCCGCGCCCGTCGCGAAATCGAAATCCCGCCGCTCCGAGTACGACAAGCCCCGGACCCAGCTCCCCGTGAGCTTCAAGACCAAGTCCGCCGAGCCGCCCGCGCCCGGCCTCTAGCGCTCGGGCCGCAGGGCGGGTTTGTGATACAATCCGCGCCATGCCCGACATCGAGAAGCTCGTCGCCGCGTTCGAGGACCCTGCCGTCGTCGAGTTGATGGTCAATCCGGACGGCTCCGTTTATGCGGAGAGCGCGGGCAAGGGCGTCGAGCGTCTTCTCGTGGCACCCACCCAACAGGACATCGCGGCGTTCCTCAACGGCGTCATCGGTACGAACGAAACCTTCGGCCCCGAGCGGCCCTACGCCGACCTCTCCGCGGTGGACGGCTCCCGCATCCACGTGATCGCGCCGCCGATCGCGCGCGGGCTCACTGTCACCATCCGCAAACGCCCGGCCCAGCGCCCGTCGCTCGAGGAACTCATCGAGGCGGGGACCTTATCGCAGGGCTGCGCGGACTTCCTGACCTACCTCGTGGAGCAGAAGCAGAATATCGTCGTCGTCGGCGGCACGAGCTCCGGCAAGACGACCTTGCTCGCGGCGCTCGCGGCGCGCGCCGGCGCCGACGAGCGCATCGTCATCCTCGAGGACACGCCCGAGCTGACCTTGCCGCAGAAGCACACCTTGTACCTTCGCACGCGCCTGCGCGACGCGTCGGGCCGCCCCGACGTCACCTTGCGCGATCTCGTGGTCAACAC
>JBBQVX010000092.1:0-15446 GCA_038211115.1 Elusimicrobiota bacterium
GCCCATTCGCTTGCAAAAACCGAATTGTCAAAGAACAAAAAATGTTTCCTGGCCTCACGTTTCTTCCCGTGAAGCCGGGGGCAATTTTTCTTGCCACTTGGCCGCGCTGTTACACGCTGCCGTAGTAATGAGATATTAGCACAACTCCGTAAAAGTGTCAACAACTCTTTTCGAAATGTTTTTTCGCGGAGCAACGCGAAGGCGTTTTCTCGACGAGGAATTTTGTTTTTTAGAAATAATTTTGCGGAAAAACCGCGCGCGCGCCGCGCGGAACCGCGCGCCAAAAAAATTCAATTTTCGCGCCGGCGTGCGCTTTCGGGTCCCAAAGCCGGCGCGAATCCGCGTGCGCCGCGGGCTTGGCGAGTAATGTCGAAAATTGCGGCGTATTTTTGCTTATTCGACACTCAATGACACTCGATGGCTTTCAACGCTTCCAATAAACCGGTCATCGCCCTCAAAACGGCGGCCTCGACATTTTGGAGCTTTTTCGATACGCTCTGGGCGGTGCCCGACAACCTCCGGAAGCTCTCGATCGTCATCCCCTGCTTCAACGAGGCGCTCACGATCGCCGCGGCGATCGCGGGAGCGCGCCGCGCGGATATCGGCGGCCTCGAGCGCGAGATCATCGTAGTCGACGACGGCTCGACCGACGGCACGCGGGCCCTCCTGGAGGGCCTAGAGGGCGTCATCCTGCTCCGGCACGAGAAGAACCGGGGCAAGGGCGCCGCGCTGAAGACGGGCTTCGCCGCGGCGACAGGAGCCTTCCTCCTGATCCAGGACGCCGACCTGGAATACGACCCCTCGGACTATGCGGCGCTCCTCGCTCCGCTCGTCGGCTCGCGCGCCGATGCGGCGCTCGGCTCGCGGTTCGTCCACGAGCGACCGCGCTTCTTCCTCGGCGAGAAGCGCGCGCCTTTCTTCACGCACTACGTCGGCAATCTCACGATCGTCTTCCTGACGAATCTCCTCTACGGCGCCGCCGCGACCGACTACGAGGCCGCCTACAAGGCCTTCCGCGCGAGCGCGCTCGCCGGAATCTCCGTCGAGACGGACGGTTTCGATTTCGACAATGAGCTCGTTTGCAGACTCCTGCGCCGCAAGGCCCGCGTCGAGGAAGTGCCGGTCCGCTACAATCCCCGAAGCTACCGGGAAGGCAAGAAGATCCGGTGGACCGACGGCGTCAGGATGGTGTGGACCATCTTGAAGTGGCGCTTCAGGGCACCAAAGTGATGTCGGGGCGGGGAGAGAGCTTCAACGTCGAGAGATCGTGCGCGGGCAGGATCACGAGCCGCGGCGCCGCTTCGGAGGCGAGGCGCATCGCGCGCGCGTTCCACGCGAAGCTCGAGATGTCGACGACGAATTTTTTATCCGGCAGCGCCGCGTCGAAGATATTGTCGTAGACGAACGCGCCCGGCCCCGTCAGCAGCAGCGGTCCGGAATCGAGATTGATCCACGCGCCCAGGCCTCCGGCCGCCCCCCCGTCCAGATCGATCAGGATGACGGTGCCGTCCTTGAACAGGTCGATCCCGTGATCGAACGTGCCGTACGGCGGCGCCTGCGAAAAATCCTGCAGCTTCAGCCGCTCCTCCGGGATGAACGCCCGCGGGTCGGGCATGTCCTTCTCGAGGGCGCGCCGCTTCGGATTCACCCAGGCCTGGGACGACAGGATCACGGCGGCGTTCGGAAAGGCGCCCGTGCGCCCGGTCCACTCCGGAGCCAGATCCGGCAGGATGACCGCTTTGACGTCCTCCGCCTTGACGCCGAGCGTCTCGAGGCGCGACAGCAGGTCCCGCCCGGGGCCCACTTTAAAAGGAGACAACGCGGACCCGCGCGTCCGCCGGGCGCCCATGCCGCCCATGTCCTCGGGAAGGCCCGCGCCGAACAGCAGCACGCCCTCTTTCGGATGACGGATCAAGACGGCCGTGAGCGGCGGCGTCAGGCGCGCCTCGGGGCTCTTGAGCTCCGACAGTAGATTTCCGCGGACCTGGCCTTCGCCGATGACGAGGATCTCGGCGCGCAGGCCGTCGACTTTTCTCCGCGCGATCAGCATCGCGCCGAAGGTCGCCGAAGCCGAACGCGCCTGGCGCATCGCCGGGCGCGGCGCCGGCGGCGGCGGCGCGCCGTTGGGCTCGAGCCCGATTTCCGCGCAGCCGGCGAACGCCAGCGCGAGCGCGGAAAGAAATCGCGTCAACGCGCTTCCTTCACCGTGAGGTTCCAGAGCACTTCGCCCTCCGACGAGCGGCCCACGGCCTCGATATTGGCCAAATGCTCGATCATCTCGTCGACGGCCTCGGACGCGGCGGGAACCTTGGCGAGGGCGGCGCCGTTGTCCATCTTGTCCTTCGTCAAGCGCGCGAGCTTCTCCCGCACTTCGTCGAGCGGGATCGGCGCGCCGCCCTGGCGCACGGCCGGATCCGGGAGCTTGCCGAGCTTCCTCAGCGCCTGGAGCAGCGCCTTCGCTTTCTTCTGCGGAACCGTCAAGGTCAGCTGCTGCTCCGAGACGGAGCGGACGAACGAGGACAACGGCTGCGTCAGCCGGCCCCCGCTCTTTTCGACGGCTTCCGCGACCTTAGGCAGCGACGCGTCGAGGCCTTTGACCGAGAGCTCGCCTCTCCAGCTCTCGCGGTACGGCGCGAACACGTACGTCTTGAGCCAGTACGGCTTGACGTGAGCCGCGGGCGCCGCCGGAGCGGGAGCCACCGCGGCGGACGCGGAAACGGCGAGCAGCAGAAGTGCCGTGATCATTTCTCGACGGCCCCCCCGGCCTCGACCCAGGAGCGCCAGCCCCCGTCCATCGAGACCACGTTCTGATAGCCCATCTTTTGGAGGTTGTCCGCGGAGAGCGCGGAGCGGAAGCCGCCGCCGCAGTACAGGATCACCTCGACTTTCTTGTCGGGGATCGCGGCCTCGACGTCGCGCTCGATGACGCCCTTGCCGAGGTGGAGCGCCCCGGCGATCCGGCCCTTGGCCCACTCGTTGTCCTCGCGCACGTCGACGAGGAGGAGCTTTTCTCCTTTCTTCAGGCGCGCGAGCACGGCGGGAACGTCGGTCTGCTTGACGCGCGATTTCGCGTCATCGACGATTTTGAGAAATTCCGGGGAGTGGCTCATGGCCACTTTTTACAAAATTACGGCTCGTAGCGGGAATCGGCGCTGTCGATCTTGTTGGCGGACTGCAGGATGTGGTCCCGAGTGGCGGCGTCCCAGCCCTTGCGTTCGGCCTTCTCGGTGAGCGTCTCGGACAGGCGCGACAGATGCGCGCGAGCGAGAGCCGAGACCTCTGGAACTTCGTCCTCGGCGGAGCGGTAAGCGAGCTGGATCAGCATGTTCAGATGCGCTTCCTGGAGGCGGCGGCGCGACGGCGAGACGGTGAGCTTGCGCTTGCGCCCGGGCTCGAGGACCTCTTTCCAGATCATGTTCGTCAGCGTCTCGACGAGCTCGCGCGGCGTCAGGGGCTCGTCGCCCGCGGGGGCCATCTTCACGCTCTCGGCCAGGAGATGCATGAGGTCCGGGTCCAGCAGACGCGCGAGCGCGTCCTGGCGCAACCACAAAGTCAGCTCGTCGTACGGCAACCAGCCGAGGCCCGGCCAAGGATCGTCCACCGTGCCGTCGCGGCCCGGGTCGAGGCGGCGCCGGAGGTCGGCGCTCGCGTCGAACGGCGCGTCGGAGAACACGGCCTCCTCGATCAGCGCGAGCGCGGCGCGACGACGCGCGCCGGAGACCGGCGTGAACGGGGCCTCCGCGCCGGAGTTGCGGCGGTAGCCGAGCCCGCCGACGATCATGGACGCGAGTCGCGACGCGGAGAGATAGCCGCGCCAGCCCTGCACGAAGTCCCGGTAATTCGCGACGTGCGTCCCCTCGCCGGTCCGCTTCTCGAGCGACTTCCAGAGCTCGCGGACGGTCGCGATGCGGCCGCGCGCCCACTCGAGCGCGTCGCGCCCGATGAACCACACCTGGGAGTCGGGATCGAGGCCGACGAGGTCCTCGTCCGTCGCGTACGCGTGCCCGGGCTCGCCCGCGCGGGCGGCGATCTTCGCGATCTCCGCCTTTTCCGTCTCCGGCGAAAAAGTCTTATACGCGTACTCGATCGCCCAGAAGTCGTACGGCCCGAGCTTGGTATTCCAGAACGAGCCCTGCTTGACGCCCGGAGGCGCCACGTTGGCGGGCAGGTAGTCCATCACCGACGCGGCGAGCGGCGCCTCGCCCGTGAGCTCGGAGGCGTCCTTCCAGGACTTCGCGAGAAAATTGTGGCGCAGACCGAGCGTATGGCCGACCTCGTGCAATGTCAGGTCGGTGATGTAGTCCTGGACGAACTTCTCCCTCTCCTCGTCGGTCATGCCGCCGCGCGCCTCGATCACCGAGAGCGTCATCTGCGCCTGCTTGGCCATCGCCGCGGCGTGGCCGCAATTCGGGCCATGAACGTGTTTGGATTCGGTCTTTTTGCTCTTCACGGGCTTTGTACCGGGCTTCTCGTCGCCGTTCTCGCCGAGGTCGGTGAAGTGGACGCCGAGCGCCGCGCGCGGATGCGTGGCGGAGATGCCCAAGGTCGCCTGGTAGATTTCGCCCGTCAGCGGGTCGGTGCGCGTCTGGCCGATCGCGTAGCCGGCGTCCTTGTCGATGAACCAGCGGATGACGGTATGACGCGCGTCGGAGACGTCGAAGCCGGCCGGTGCGTCCTTGACCTCGACCGCGCCGAGGAGACCGGCCTTCGCGAACGCCTCGTTCCACGCGAGCACGCCGCGCCTGACGGCCTCGCGGTATTGAGCGGGGACGCTGGCATCGAGCCAGAAGACGATCGGGTTCTTGACCGGCGAGGACTCCGCCGACGGATCGACTTTATCGAGACGCCAGCGGTTGACGAGAGTGACGGTCGGGCGCGCGGAACGGTCGTCGGTCCAGTCCTCGTAGACGGTCGTGAAGTGGCCGACGCGCGAATCGGCCAGGCGCGGGCGGTAGCCGGACTCGGGAAGCGAGGCGAAGCTCAAGCGGACGGACAAGGTCACGCGGCGGGCGTCGGGCAGGCGCGTCGCGATCTCGCCGTACTCGGGAGCGGACTCCCGCTCGTAGATCTGGCGCGCGCCGATCTCGAGGTTGTCGGGGTACGCGTCGGCGCGCGTGATCGAGCTCAGCTCCTCATCGAGGGAGTAGGGCGCGTCAAAGGCCTGCTCGACCTCGGTCTTGATGTGGAAGAAGTCCTGGAGAGCGAGGCCCTTGAGATCGACGGACACCGCGCCGGTGACCGGATCCTCGCCCGTGATCTTCGCCTTGCCGATCGTCGCGTCAGCGGAGACGTCGGCAAGCGCCACCGACATCGGGGAGCCCTCGGGCGCGCGGCGCGACAGATCGCGCGCGATCAACTCGACGTAGTCGCCGGTGCGCTTGAAGTAGACCGCGCGCTCGTAGGAGTCCGCCTTCGCCGAGTGCATATCCTTCTCGCCCAGGCCGCGCTCGAACACGGCGGTCATGAGCATGAGCTTGCCGAAGCGCTCGCGCGTGATCCAGAGGCTGCGGGCGTCGCCCTTGCCGTCCACTTGGAGCAGCGCCGGCGTGAGCGGCAGGCGTCGCTTGAGGGCACCGATCGCCTGCGTCGAGACCGCGAGCGCGACGCCGAGCGCGGCGGTGACGCCGACGGCGGTGAGCAAGGACCAGCCCGCGACGGCGGCGATCGCGACGCCCACGGCCGCGCCGCCCACGATCGCGACGGACGCGGCGGCCGCGGGGTGGGAGCGCTTCCACGCGGACGGCAGCGCCTCCCAGATGGCCGGGCCGCCGACCCACATCGCCGCGAGCGCGAGCCAAGAGCGGGAGTCGGAGCCGAACGACTGGAGGAAGGAGGGGAAGAGCGCGGCGAGGGGAGCGAGGACTCCGGACAAGCGCCACCACGCGAGGGCGGAGGCGCCGGCGACCTTGGTCTTCGATTGAGGCTTCTGGAGAGAGGAGCCCACCACGGTCTCGGGACGGAACGACGGCTTGAGCGCTCCCTGGATGTTGAAATGGGGACCGAAGGGAACGGAGGGAGCGGAGGGGAGCTCACGGGAGCCGTCGTAGAGGGCGGAGAGAGCGGGGGTCTCACGGGACAAGGCGGACTGGACGGCGACAAGAGGTGAGGAGGGCGTATTCGCGGTCGCCTTCACGGGAATCGAGGCGGCCGCGTGGATGGGAATGAGAGCGGTCGGCGTATTAACAACGGCTTTGACGGCATTCACGACTTGCACGGCAACGAAAGGGGTGATCGGCGAAAGCACGGCGGCGGGGACGAGCGACGGCGATAAGGATAACGACAACGACGGGGCTATCAGCGAGTTATTCAACGACAACGCGGGGAGAGTGAATGCGGGCACCGGCGCCGACGGAAGAATAGGGGCGGCGTTGACGTTTATGGTTTTTATCACCTGGGCGGCCGCGGGAGTAGGAGCGGCGATGCACGCGGCGACGATGATAGCGAGGACTCGTCTCACGATCCCATTATAGGACCGGCCCGGCAAGAACCGTATAGGGCTAAGGGCCCGGGCGGCGGGACGGAAAGGGCCTAGGAGTTCAGACCCCCGACGACCCGGGGTTTACTCGCAGATGTGGCAGACGCCGAGGCCGTCGACGCCCGTCGGCTTGTCGCGCTCGGAGTTGACCATACACAGGAAGCCGAACGGCTCCGTCGCGTCGGCGGGGCAGCGGAACTGGTGCGGATCGGAAGGGCTGACGTAGACCACGTCTCCGACTCCGACGTTCCAGATGTAGCAACCGGCCTGGGCTTCCCCTTTGCCCCTCATTGGAATGACGACGTGCTCGTGCTCGTGCTTCTCGAGAGTCGAGAATCCGCCGGGCGCGATCTCGAAATAGCGGACGTGGAACTTCATGCTCTCGCCGCGCTTGCCGACGAGCTCGCGGCGGCTGATGCCTTTGTATTCGGCGGTGTCGGTCTTATACGGCTCGAGCGGAACGTCCTTCCACTCGAACTTCCCCGGCTCACGACGGATCACTTTGGAGTGATTGCCGTCGATCGGAGGCGGCGGGGGCGCCTTCGTTCCCCCCCGCGTGCGGTCGTCGCTCACTAGCCGACGTGCGGCGGCGGCGTCTTGCCGCGACGAGCCACGCGCACGCGGACCTGGGCGCGGCGGATCGCCGCTTCCATCTGCGCCAGCTGCATCGGGTCGAGGCCGGAGTGAACGACCGCCTTCGCCTTCTCGAGCGCCTGGTGGGCGCGCGCGGCGTCGATCTGGCCGGCGTCTTCGGCCGTCTCCGCGAACAGGGAGACGGTGTCGTCCTTGATCTCCGCGAAGCCGCCGGAAACCGCGAAGTGCTTGACGTCGTCGCCGACCGTCACGCGCACCTCGCCCGCTCCGAGCTGGACGAGGAACGGCTGGTGGCCGGGCAGCACGCCCATTTCCCCGTCGGCCGCGGGAAGGACGACGAAGTCCGCGGGAGCGGACCACGCCACCTTCTCCGGGGTGACGAGCTCGAGCGTCAGATGCTTGTGATCGCGGGCGAAATGCAGTTCGGACATGAAAAACCTCGGATTACTTCGACGCCTCGGCGTTGGCGACGGCCTCTTCGATGCCGCCGCACATGTAGAACGCCTGCTCGGGCAGGGCGTCGTACTTGCCTTCGATCAGTCCCTTGAAGCTCGCGATGGTGTCCTTGAGCTTGACGTACTTTCCGGGGCGCCCGGTGAACTGCTGGGCCACGAAGAAAGGCTGGGACAGGAACTTCTGGATCTTGCGCGCGCGCGACACGACCAGCTTGTCGTCCTCGGACAGCTCGTCGATGCCGAGGATGGCGATGATGTCCTGGAGCTCGCGATAACGCTGCAGGATCTTCTGCACGCCGCGGGCGACGTCGTAGTGCTCGGCGCCGACGATGTTCGGGTCCAAGATGCGGGAGGTGGACTCGAGCGGGTCGACCGACGGGAAGATGCCGAGCTCGGCGATCTGGCGCGACAAGACGGTCGTCGCGTCCAAGTGGGTGAACGTGTTCGCGACGCCCGGGTCCGTCAGGTCGTCGGCGGGCACGTACACGGCCTGAATCGACGTGATCGAGCCCTTGTTCGTGGAGGTGATGCGCTCCTGCAGGGCGCCGATCTCGGTGGTGAGCGTCGGCTGGTAGCCGACGGCCGACGGCATGCGGCCGAGCAGCGCCGAGACCTCGGCGCCGGCGAGCACGTAGCGGAACACGTTGTCGATGAAGAGCAGGACGTCCTGGCCTTCCTGGTCGCGGAAGTACTCGGCCTGGGTCAGCGCGGTGAGACCGACGCGGGCGCGGGCCCCGGGCGGCTCGTTCATCTGGCCGAACACCAGCACGGTCTTGGAGAGGACGGGCGAGCCGTCGGACAGCTTCGACTCCTCCATCTCGCGGTACAAGTCGTTGCCTTCGCGCGAGCGCTCGCCGACGCCGCCGAACACGGACACGCCGCCGTGCTCCTTGGCGACGTTGTTGATCAGCTCGAGGATGGTGACGGTCTTGCCGACGCCGGCGCCGCCGAAGAGACCGATCTTGCCGCCTTTCATGTACGGGGCCAGGAGGTCGATGACCTTGATGCCGGTCTCGAAGATCGCGGGCTTGGTGACGAGCTCGGTGAGCTTCGGCGCCTCGCGGTGGATCGGCAGTCGGGTCGTGGCCTTGATCTCGGGCAGGTTGTCCTTGGCCTCGCCCAGCACGTTCATCAGGCGGCCCAAGCAGGCCTTGCCGACGGGCACGGTGATCGGCGCGCCGGTATCTTCCACGGCGGTGCCGCGGGTCAGGCCCTCGGTCGCGGCCATCGCGATCGTGCGCACGATGTTGTCGCCGAGATGGCTCGCCACTTCGACGGTCAAGGTCGCGCCGGAGCCGTTCTCGCCGGGCATCTTGATCTTGAGCGCGTTGTAGTTCGCCGGGAGCTTCCCGGAAGGGAACTCCACGTCGACGACGGGGCCGATGACTTGGACGATTTTGCCGATGTTCATTTTATAGCTCTCTTAGTTGGTCGTGGTCGGGACGAGCCCGATCTTGTGGAATCGAACGCCGTAGCGGCGCTGGCCGCTCGTCGAGCCGAGAACGCTGCGGATCTCGCCCCGGATCTGCATCTCGGGGTTCAAGCGGAGGTGAAGCGTCATGCCCTTCTCGAGCTCGGCGTCGGTCTTGAACGTCATGCCGCCCGCGGAAAGGTCGGTGATGGTCGCGCGGCACTTGGCCGCGGCCGGTCCCTGCATGCTGATGTCGAAGGTGGCACCCACGGCGGTGCGGGGATGGCGTCTCTGTTCGCTTCCGGTCTTCTGGGTCAAAGCATTCTCCATGACTTTATGCGGCTAGGGCCTCGGCCCCGCCGACCAGCTCCGCGATTTCCTTCGTGATCATCGCCTGGCGCGTGCGGTTCGCGTCCAGGACGTACGACTCGCGCATCTCCTTCGCGTTCTTCGACGCCGAGTCCATCGCGTTCATGCGCGACGCGAGCTCCGCGGCTTGGGATTCGAGCAGGATGCGGTAAAACTGGGCCTTGATGTGGCGCGGCAGCAGCGCGGCCAGCAACTCCTGGCGGCCGGGCTCGAAGCCGTAGTCCGGGAGCGACACGGCCTCGGGCACGACTGCCGGCACGGGGATCGGCAGGATCTCCGCGACGAGCAGGCGCTGCGTCGCGACGGACTTGAATTCGTTGTACAGGACCGTCACCTTGGAGACGCCCTTCGTCAGATAAGCGTCGAGGACGGCCTGGCCGAGAAGGTCCGCGTGCGTGAAGGTGATCTTCGGGAACACGCCGACGAGCTCGAACGCCGTCTCGATCTGCTGGCCCTTGATGCGCTGCACCATGTCGCGGCCCTTGCGGCCGACCGCGATGCAATACGTCTTGCGGTCGCGGCGCTGGCGGAACCACTCGAGGCTCGCGCGGATGACGTTGGAGTTGAACGCGCCGCACAGCCCCTTGTCGCCGGTGACGAGCACGAGCAACTCGGCGCCTTCCGTCCGCTTGTCGAAGAAGGGATGGATATGGACTTCCTGCTTGGCGGCCAGGTCGGCGCTGACTTCGAGCAGCGCGAGCTCGCGGACCATCTTCTCCATCTTCACCGCGAACGGGCGGGCGGCCAGGATCGCGAGCTGGGACTTGCGCATGCGCGCGGCCGCGACCATCTTCATGGCCTTGGTGATCTGCTCGGTGGACTTGGTGGACTTGATCTTGCTGCGAAGCTCTCTGAGGGAAGCCATGTTATACTCCGACTCCGACGGCGGCTTTGCGCCCACCGATGTAATCCTGAATCGCGCGCTCGGTCGTCCACTGCGAGCGGAAGCCGAACGCCTTTTGCGCCTTCGCGGGGTCGCCGAGCGTCTCGTTCTGGTAGAACGAATACGGGTTCTTGAAGTACTCCGGCTGAAGGTTGGTGCCCAGCGTCGCGTTGAGGGCGGCGATGACGCCGTTGAAATCGGTCTTGCGGCCCGTGCAGGCGTTGTAGACGCCGGGCGCGGCCTTCTCGAACGCGCGGAGGTTCGCGTCGACGACGTCCTTGACGTAGATGAAGTCGCGGTACTGCTCGCCGTGCTCGAACACGCGCGGACGGCGGCCGGCCTTCATCTGCAGGGCGAGCTGCCAGATCATGCTCGCGGTCTTGTTCTTATGCGTCTCGCGCGGCCCGAACACGTTGAAGTAGCGCAGGCCGGCGGTCTTGACGCCCTTCGCGTTCGCGGCCACGGTCTCCATGACGCACTTCGAAAATCCGTAGACGTTCATCGGCCGCGGCTCGGCGTCCTCACGCTGCGGGACGGCGGCGTCGCCGTAGGTCGCCGCCGATGAGGCGTAGACGACCTTCTTGACCTTCGCCTTCGCGGCCCAGGCGAGCAGATCGCGGAAGGACTCCACGTTGGCCTTCATCATCTTCGCCTGGTCCATGACCGTCGTGTCGGAGATCGCGGCCTGATGAAACACCGCGTCGATCTTGCCCACGCGGCCCGACCAATAATTCACGTCGCCGAAATCGGCGGCGACGACGTCACCCGGGAAGCCGCGCAGGTTCTCGAAGCTGCCGGCGGAAAAATCGTCCAGCCCGACCACCTGCCAGCCGCGCGCGGCGAGCTCCCAGCACAGGTTCGAGCCGATGAAGCCGGCGGCTCCGGTGACGAGCGCGCGCGGGCTCACTTGCCCCTCTTCATGACGATGTCCTGGAGCTCCATGACGGGCGTCAGCACGCAGTCGTTGAGCATCTTGAGCCGCTTCGCGTCGGGGCGCTTGGTGCCGGGCATCGCGCCGCCGGCGTAGTAATTGACGAGCGTGGCGCAGACCTGATGATCCCAGGCCGTCAGACCGCCCGCAGCCTTGCGGTCGTCGGCGAGCTTGGCGGTGTAGCGCTTCATCGCCTTCGCGTCGCGCGCGACGAGGTCCGCGAAGGCCGTCGGCGCGTTCTTGTCGCCGACGTACGTGAACACGCCGCCGAGCTCCGGCTTCTCGACGGCCTTGAGCGCCTCGATCAGCGAGCCGCTGAGCATCTCCTGCGCGCGCGCCGCCGTCGCCGCGAACGGCGGCAAGGCGAGCAGCGACGCGGCGAGCAGGAGCTTGCGCATTACTTGAACTGAGCCTTGAATTCCTTGATCAGCGTCTCGATCTTCGGCTTCAGGTCGTCGCCGATGACCTTCTTGTCGGCGAGCTCCTTCATCGTCGCGGCGTGGCGGGACTCGGCGAACGCGTGGAGCTCCGTCTCCCAGCGGCGCACGTCCTTGACCGGCACGTCGTCGACGAACCCGTTGGTGCCGGCGAAGATCGAGAGCACCTGGCGCTCCATCGACAGCGGCACGTACTGGCCCTGCTTCAGGAGCTCGACGAGGCGTTCACCGCGCGCGAGCTGCTTCTGCGAGGACGCGTCGAGCTCCGAGCCGAACTGCGCGAACGCGGCGAGCGCGTTGTACTGCGCCATGTCGAGGCGCAGGCGGCCGGCGACGCCCTTCATCGCCTTCGTCTGCGCCGCGCCGCCGACGCGCGACACGGAGAGGCCGACGTTGACGGCGGGGCGGATGCCCGAGTAGAACAGGTTCGACTCGAGGTAGATCTGTCCGTCGGTGATCGAGATGACGTTCGTCGGGATGAACGCCGACACGTCGTTGGCCTGCGTCTCGATGATCGGCAGCGCGGTCAGCGACCCGCCGCCGTTCTCCTTCGACAGCTTGCACGCGCGCTCGAGCAGGCGGCTGTGCAGATAGAACACGTCGCCGTGGTAGGCTTCGCGGCCCGGAGGGCGGCGCAGCAGCAGCGAGAGCTGGCGGTAGGCCGCCGCGTGCTTGGACAGGTCGTCGTAGATCACGAGCACGGCCTTGCCCTGCCACAGGAACTCCTCGCCGATCGAGCAGCCGGCGTACGGGGCGATGTAGAGCATCGGCGCGGGCTCGGAGGCGCCGGCCATGACGACGATCGTGTACTCCATGGCACCCGCGTCCTGCAACTTCTGCACGACGGCCGCGACGGTGGACTGCTTCTGGCCGACCGCGACGTAGATGCAGATCGGGCGGTTGCTCTGGTTCTTCTGGTTGATGATCGTGTCGATCGCGATCGCGGTCTTGCCGGTCTGACGGTCGCCGATGATCAGCTCGCGCTGGCCGCGGCCGATCGGAATCATCGCGTCGACGGCCTTGACGCCGGTCTGCAGCGGCTCGACGACGGGAGCGCGCTCCATGACGCCGGGGGCGACGATGTCGAGCGGGCGGAACTTCGTCGTCTTGATGACGCCCTTGCCGTCGAGCGGGCGGCCGAGCGCGTCCACGACGCGGCCGATCATGGCGTCGCCGACGGGGACCTGAGCGACCTTGCCGGTGCGGCGGACGGGATCGCCTTCCTTGACCAAGGTGTCGGTGCCAAACAGCACGCAGCCGACGTTTTCCTTCTCGAGGTTGAGGACCATGCCGATGACGCCGTTGGGGAACTCGAGGAGCTCTCCCGACATGGCGTTCTCGATGCCGTAGACGCGGGCGATGCCGTCGCCGACCTGTAAGACGGAGCCTTCTTCTTTCAGCTCCGTGGAGCCGGAGAAGCCTTCGATCTGGGTCTTGATGACGGCGGTAATCTCTTCGGGTCGGATGGCCATGTTAGTTGAAGCTCTCCCTCAACCGGCGCAATTGTCCGCGCAGGCTGGAATCAAGGACCCAGTCTCCGATCTTGACGGTGATGCCGCCGATCAGTTCCGGGTCTTCTTTTACGTCGAGTTCGATCTCTTTTCCGCTGAAATTCTTAAGCTTCGCCGCGAGCTGCTTCTGCTCGTCCGCGGACAGGGGCTTCGCCGTGCGCACCTGAGCCTTCGCGGCGCCGCGCTTGTCGGCGGCGAGCTTCGCGTAAACGGATGAAATCATGATCATGAGATCGAACCGTTTCTTATCGATGAGCAAATCCAAGAACCGGAGCGTCGTGGGGCCCACTTTGCCGGCCAAGGCGTCATGGACTAATTTTTTCTTGCTCGCAGGCGGCACGCGCGGATGCCGCAGGGCGGACATCGCGTCGAGCAGCAGCTTATGGGCGGAGCCGAGGTCCGCCTGGACCTTCTGCTCCTCGCCCTTGGCGGCCGCGGCCTGGAAAAGCGCGCTCGCGTAGCGACCGGCGAGGACGCGGTCGGAAGCCTGCATCCTAGTTGCTCCCCGCCTTCTTGCTGGAATCGAGATCCTTAAAGAATCCGTCGAGGACGCTCTTCTGAACGCCCGCGTCGACGGACTTGTGCAGCAGCTTCTCGGCGGCGAGCACGGAGAGCGTGCCGACTTCCTTGCGAAGGACGCTCACGAGCTTGTCTTTCTCGGCGGCGAGCTCGAGCGTCGTCTTCGCTTTGATCGCGGCGGCGTCGGCCTCGGCTTCCGCCTTCAGCTTCGCGCGAAGAGCCTCGCCGTCCTTCGTCGCGGCGGCGAGCAGGTCCTTCGACTTCGCCTGGATGCCGGCCATGTGAGCCTCGAGCTCCTTCTGGATCCTCTCGGCTTCCGCGCGCGCCTTCTCGGCGCCCTCGCGGTCGGCCTTGAGGCGCGCCTCGCGGTCCTCGACCGACTTCAGCAGCGGGCCCCAAGCGAACGCCTTGAGGATGCCCACGAGGCAGAGGAAGGTCACGATGGTCCAGACGGTCAACCCGAGGTCGGGTGCAAGCAAATCGCCCATGTTATACGCTCCTGCGTCAGATCACGAAAAATCGGTGCTCCCGGGCGGGAAGTCCGCGCCGCCCGGGAGACTTTTGAACTAGTGCGTCGCGGCGGCGGCGTGCTCGGCTCCGGCGGACGCGCCGGCGACGGGAACGCCCTTGTTGAGGGCCAGGGCGGCGAGCAGGACGCTGACGAGCGCGAGCAGGCCGAGGCCTTCGATCATGGCGGCAGGGATGATCATCATCGTCTGCAGCGCGCCGGCCGACTCAGGCTGGCGAGCGGCGCCCTCGAGGGCCGCGCCCGCGAGCTTGGAGATGCCGTACGCGCCGCCGATGAGGCAGAGGCCCGCGCCGACGAAAACGCCGATGTAAGAGAGTCCGAGGTATTCCATTTGAGTCTCCTGATGCGTCATGATCCCGATCCGCCTAAAGGCGTCCGGGGCGCGACCTCCGCAGCATCTAGTGCGGGTGAACGGCGCCGCCCACGAACAGGGCGGTCAAGAACGTGAAGATGTACGCCTGAAGAAACGACACCAGGACATCCATCGTGTAGATGAACAGCGCAAGGCCGACGGAAGGGACGATCATGCCCGCGCCGATCGCCTTGCTCATCTCGGCGAAGATGAAGATCATGCAGAGGAACGCGAGCGACACGACGTGGCCGGCGAGCATGTTCGCGAAAAGGCGGATGCAGAGCGAGATGCACTTGGCGAACATGCCGAACACTTCAATGACGAACAAGAGCGGCCACAGGATCAGCGGCACGCCGCCGGGCACGATGTGCACGACGTAGGACACGAGCCCCTGCTCCTTGATCCCGGCGTACTGGATCAAGCCGAACGTGCAGATCGCCATCCCGGCGGTCACCCACGGGTTCGCCGTCACGCCCGACATGTGCGGCACGAGTCCGAGCAGGTTGCAGGTCAGCAGGAAGAAGAACAAAGTGAGGAAGTAGGGTAGGTAGTGCCCGGCGTGGTGGCCGAAGATCGGCTCGAGAATCTCGTCGCGCACGAAGAGGGCGAGCGGCTCGAACATCGAGCGCATCACGCGCGCCAGGCTCGACTCGGAGCGGGCCGCGAACGTGAGGGAAAGGGTCGCGATGGCGCAGGCGATCCACATCGTGCGGATCAGCGGCGAGAAGCCGAGATCGACGGGAAGGCCCGCGATGACGGCGACGACCTTGTGGGAAGTCTTGTGATCGACGAGGTGGTGCGCGAGAATGTGCTCGAAATTCATCTGATCTTTAAATGCCTCATCTCCAGCGTCAACAACAGGGCCAGCAACGCGAACACATACGACAAAAGCAAAGCCTCAAACGATACGCCGGCGCGTTCATAGCCCCACACCGCCAAGGCCGCGAGAGCCGCCGCGCGCAGGGTCATCCCTCCGCCGA
>JBBQVX010000093.1:0-15329 GCA_038211115.1 Elusimicrobiota bacterium
GCCGCCCGCCGAGCCCTTCTCCTTCTTGGCCTGCTCGATGGCGGCCTTGCGCTTGGCGAGCTCGTCCTGGATCTCCTGAGACTTCAGCGAGTCCTTCGCCTTCTTGAGGATCTGGTCCGGGTTGCTCTCGACGGAATCCACGGTCCCCTTCGCGTCCGCGATCTTGCCGTTGACCGCGTCCTCGAACTTGTCCATGTTGTCTTTGAGGTCGCCGATCTGGAAGCCGCCCTTGAGCTCGGCGATCTGCTTCGTGATCTCAGCCGACTTGGCCTTCGTCAGCCCCGTCTGGATCTTCGCCAGCATCTCCTCGCGGTCGGAGAAGAAGCGCGCGCGCTCTTCTTTGATGGACGTGAGCGTGAGCTCGGAGAGCTTGATCTGCTCGTTCGTCGACGCGATCGACGCGTTGAGCGTCTTCTGCTGGTTGATCATGCCCGACGCCATGACGTCGTTCGTCGGATCGGAATCGGAGAGCAGCGCCGTGATGCCCTGCTCGAGCTCGGCGACCTTCTTGGTCTCGCCTTCGACCTGGAGCTTGAGCGACTCGACGAGCGTCGAGGCTTCCTGCACCTTGCGGTTGTAGATCGGCTTCTGCGAGTTCAGCTGGTCGATGATGCGCTGCGCCATCACCTCGGGCGTCTCCATCTTCTTGACGCCGATGCCGAGCATGCCGAGGAGCGCGTTCCACGCGCGCTTGATCAGGCTGACGATGCCGGCTTCGCCGGCGGCGGCGCCCTTCGCGCCGAGCGCGCTTTCGATCGCGGCGGGGGACTTCGCGGAAACGATGTTCGAGCGGGACAGGCCCGACTCGGCGGACGCGGCGGACTGGCCGAGGACTTCGAGGGTCTCGTGGCCGGTGACCATCGAGTTCTCGAAGAGGGAGTTCAGCGCGGCGCCTTTCTCGGTTACGCCGATTTTAACGTCCTTCGACGCGATGACCGACAGCGGCGAGCCCTTCGCGGTCACGGGCATCGCCTTGGCGGCGGCGGCCACGATGGGCGTCAGCGCGACGGGCTTCAGGGCGACCGCGGCGTTGACGACGGCGACGGGCGTCGGAGCGATGCTCGGCGCGACGGACAGGGCCGGGGCGATCAAGGCGCCGGGGGTCAGCGTCGGCATGGTGTTAAAGGAGGGAGCGTTCAAGAGCGGGCTGTTGAGCCCGGCGCCGATCGTCGGAGTCACGGAGACGCCGCTGACGCTCGCGCGTCCCATCGTCTGGGCGGCGGCGGTCAAAGAGAGGTTCCCGGGGCCGGCCACGAGGACGGCGGCCGACACGACGACGGCAAGGGACTTCTTGAACATCAGGGTATCCTCCGGAATTTGAACGTCGACGGTAATGTTATCGAGAAGCGGGGCGAGGCCGCATGAGGCGATAGGCCTAGGTGGTCTGCGGGTCCTCGGCCAAGCGCCAGGCCGTTTCATGAGCGTGGAGATGGCCGACGACGAGATGAACGGTCTTCGCGCCTCTCTTCGCGGCGTCCGCGGCGACGGCGTCGGCGATCGCACGGGAACGGACGGAATAGGGATCGGAGGATTGGGCGCCCATCGGCTGGGGCAGCTCGAGGCCCCGCAGAATCTCGAGATCGGGCTTCGCGACGAAGAAGTTCTTGGCTTCGTCCGCATACTGCTCGGCGATGTCCTCGAGGCCCTGCTCCCGGGCCCCGGCGGCGAGACGGCGGCGCTTCCAGCGCATCATCGGCAGGCCGCCGGTCAACGTGTAGCCCGCGAGAACGGTCAGGCACGCGAGGACGAACCACGCGAGCGGCGCGGCCGGGGCGACGAGCGCCCAGACCAGGGCGCCGAGGGCGCTTCCGGGCGAGACGGCCCAGTCGATCGCGCGCTTGACGAGCAAGGAGGCGCGCGTGTAGCCGGGCGCGGCGGGAACCACGGCCGCTGGAGCGCCGATCGCGTGATCGAGCGTTTCAAAACCGGAGTTGTAGCCGTAATACGCGGGAAGATTCTGCTCGGAGTAGAGGGCGTGGCCGGCCGCGGCCACCTTGCGGGTCAGGGAGAGGATCGCGGAGCGGCGCGGCGCGCCGATCTGGCCGTGGGCGACGCCGTGAACGTAGTACACGACGCCGTCGCGCACGACCTTCAGCGCGGGAATGTCGAAGCTGTCGTCGACTGTGAACGGGCCGGGGATGGACGGGGAGGTCTTGCGCCAGAGGCGGGTCAGCAGAAACCGGAACTCCGCTTCGTTTGATTGCGCGAGGCCGGATTCCTTCGCGCCGAGGACGCCCAGCGCCGATAGGCGGGCGGCGGCGTCCGACGGGGACTTCGACTCGGAGATCGCGAGCGCGAGCGCGGCGTCGTGCAGGCCGAGGGACTCGGCGCGCGCCAGGACCTCGCGCGAGGCGGGGAGGGAGCCGTCGAAGAGGGCGTCGAGCTCGACCGAAGGGTGCGGCTGATTTTCACCGGCGGAAGGCGACGCGGGAGTCTGCTCGGACTTCGGAAGAGAGCGGCTCGCCTTCCATTCGGCGATGGCCTTGGCGATTTCGGAGCGGACGTCGTCGGATTTGGAGGGGGCGGCGGCAATGCGCGCGACGGGGCGCAAGGCGGACGGCAACGGCGACGGATTTTGAACGGCAACGACAACGGAGGGGGCGTGCAGAATGGGCAGAACGATGTCGGACAGGTCGGGAGAGACGGCGGGGGCGGATAATGACGGCGATAACGACATCAACGGCGACGTCGTCGGGAGATAGCCTTGGCCCGCCGCCATGCCGACGCCCGGAATGGCGCGGACGGACGAGCCCTCGACGGCGCTGACGGTCCGGACCTGCGCCGCGGCTGTTGCCGCGGCGGACGGCAACAGCAGTAAAGTCGCTAGCGCCGATAACGCGGCGTTACGGCTTTTTACCGCTTTTACCAACCGGACGATCCTCCACCGCTGCTGGAACCGCCCCAGCTGGAGCCGCCGCCGCTGGAGCCGCTCGACGAGGAGCGAGACGACTCCTCCGCCCTGCGGCGGTTGTCGTCTTCTTCCTGCTGGCGGCGTCGGCGCTCGCGCTCGATGGCCGCTTGGCGTTCCTCTTCCTCGCGGCGTCGGCGGTTGACCTCGGCCTCCGCGGTCTGGATCGCGGAGATCGCGGCGCTGCGCGCGCTTTCCGCGTAGCTGATGGCGCCGGAGTAATCGCCGTTGTTCAGGGCGGACTTCGCGGAGCTGAGCGAGCCGGAGCCCGGGGAGCCGGGGACGGACACGCCGTACGAGCCGGTCCAGTTCGTCGCCTCGCGCACCTGCGAGGCCGCGTTGGAGATCGCCTGGGTCGCGCGGGCCGCGGCGGCGAGCTCGCCCTTCAGCGACGCCGCCACGTGGGCGGCCTCGCTCGTGATGCGGTCCGCCTCGTGGTCGATCGTCGGCCACTCGCCGTGCTCGGCCTGGGACGAGGCCACGGCGGACGTGTACGCGGATTTGAGGTTCGCGAGCTCGCGGAGGGCGCTCGTGATCGCGGGGCTGTCCGCGATGCCGTCGGACTGCGAGTCCTTGGCCAGGCTCGACGCCGAGTTGAGCTGCGTTTCCGCGGCATTGAGGCTGCGCACGACCTCGGCGTAGGCGTCGCGGTCGTTGGAGACCTTGATCCAGACCGAGTCGAGCTCGGCCGAGACGGCCGCGATCGTCGAGGCGATCTTGAACGGGTCGCCCTTTTTCGCGTCGGCAGCGGCGCGGGCCGCGGTCAGGTCGGCGACGGCCGCGTCATAGGCCTTCATCGTGGGGCGCATCGAGCGCTTGTCGCCGGGAATTTCCGCCTTCCACGCGCGCGACTTGGCCTCGAGCTTCTCGAGGAACGCGTTGTTGTCGACGACGGCCTTGTCGAGGCGCGTCCGCTTCTCGGAAATCTCGTCGAGGCGGGCCTGCGCGATCAGCTCATGGGCCTTCGCCTGGTCGAGCAGCGACGCGGCCTCGAGGACCTTCGCGGCCCGGAACGAGCGCACGGCCTTCTCGCGCTTCGCCTTCGCGGCGTCGATCGCGGCTTGGGCCTCGTCGACGTTGTCGTCGACGGTGCCGTTGGAGTTCGGGTGGGAGACGTCGCCCGCGGAGAGGCCGAGCGTGGAAGCGGCGAAGTCGAGCTTGATGGACTTGAGGATTTCCGCCCGTTCGGGCAGCAGCGCGTCGAGACGCTGAGCCTCGGCGATGCGTCCGTCCACGTCGCCCTGCTGGGCGATGGTGGCGGCTTCCGACGCGCGGGCGATGCGCATGGCCTGGAGCGCGAGCTCGGTGCCTTGCTTCTGCGCCGCGTCCGCGGCCGTAAGGTCGCCGGCGCCGAGTTTGGCCAGGGCGGTTGCGAACGATTCGGCCGCGGCGGCCAAGCGCTGTGAGGGATCGTTGCCTTCTTCCCGCATCATGTCGGCCGCTTCGAGGGAGAGCGCGTGAGCGATGATCTCGCGCGTCGATTGGACGCCGGAGGTGACGTGCTCGGCGTCGATCTTGGCGGCGGCGATCGCGTTCAGGATCGCGTTCGCGGTCTTCACGT
This sequence comes from Elusimicrobiota bacterium, assembly GCA_038211115.1. Taxonomy (GTDB): domain Bacteria; phylum Elusimicrobiota; class Elusimicrobia; order UBA1565; family UBA9628; genus GWA2-66-18. Next base: position 4,470 of record JBBQVX010000093.1, read on the forward strand.
TCGCGGCATGGGCGGCGTAAGCGTCGTTGAGGGCCGCGAGGCCGGCGGCGCCCGGCGTCTTAAGGAGCGCCGCGGCGAGCTTCGCGGACTGCTTGTCGAGTTTTTCGCGGGAATCGGCGATCCACTTCGTGGCGACCGACGCCGCGGCGAGCGCCTTCACGACGGCGTCGGTGTCGGCGACTTCGGCTTGGTACATCGAAACGGACTTTTCAGCGAGGGCGAGCGCGTCCGCGGCGAGCCGCGCGGCTTCGGCGCCCTGGCCCTTCATCGCTCCGACGGGGTTCTTGCCGGCCTTGGCGCGCGCGGCGGCCAAGGTCTCTTTCGCGGCGGGAAGAACGGCTTCGCCGAGGGCGGGTACCTTGAAGTAATCGTTGACGACCGTCTGGGAGGCGCGCGCCTCCGAGGTCTTGATCGCGGCTTCGGTCGCGTCGAACGCCGCGCCGTAGCCGGTGGACGCCTTCTCGATCTCGTCGAGGGCGGAGACGGCGGCCTTCGACGCCGCGTTGAACTTGGCCATCACGGACTCGAAGTTCTCGGAGACGGGCGCGTAGTCCTTCGCCTCGCCGTACAGGTCGCCGCGCCAGTCGCTGGCCTTCTCGAAGAGCGCGTCGAAACCGTCCGCGGGCTTGAACGTGAGCGGCTCGGTCGCGAGCATCGCCTCGGCCTTCACGAAACGCGAGGGCCAGAATTGGTTGACGAGCCAGCCGCCGGAGAAGCGGGCGGGGCGGACGAGCGCGGTCGCGCGGTCGTGGATGTTGCGCGCCATCGCGAGGTAAAGCTTCGCCTTGCCGGCGTTCTGGCGGACGGCGGCCGCGGCGGCCGCGGTCTCTTCTTCCCAGCCGCGGGATTTTTCGCCCGAGATCGGTCCGACGTAGACGTCCATGCGCTTGTCGAGCTCATCGATGACGGTGTCGAGCTTCTTCTCGAGGATGCCGTCCCACTTCTGCAGCTCGTCCTCGGCCTTGCGGCGGGCGCTGCGGGCGCGCCAGTTGAGGAACGTCCCGGTGCCGAGCGTGCCGAGGGCGAGGAGGGCCTTGAGGATCAGGGCGATCAGCGCGTTGCGGCTCGCGGCGGCGTCGGCGTCGGAGATCGTGCGCTCGGCGTTGGCGAGCGCGGACTTCGCGGTCTGTAGATTCGACGACCACGTCGAGGCGCCGAGGTCGTGGGACTCGCGCGCTTCGCGCAAGGCCTGCTTCGCGGTCACGAGGTCGGTCGAGGCGGAGCCGGCGCGTTCGCGGGACGAGAGCTGCTTGAGGATGCCCTCGGACGCGGCGATCTGGTCGGCGCCCGCGGCGTGCTCGTTGAGGGCGGTCTGCACGCGGCGGACCTCGGCGGCGACTCCGTCGGCGGCGGTTTTCCCACCCGACGGATTGGAGGTCAGAGCCGACTCGGCCGACGCGAGCTTCTCGCGCATGGCGCGGATATCGGGGCGGGCGAGGTCGCCCGTGGCTTTCGGATGAGCCTTCAGGAACGCGCCGGACGCCTTCTCGAGCGCGTCGACTTCGCCGCGGACGGACGTGATCGCGGCCTGGCCGGCATTATAAGTCGTTCCGTAGTTCGTCATCGCGCTCGTCGCCGCGTCGGCGGTCGAGGAAGCCTGGGCGGCCAGGCGCGAGGCCTCGGCCGGGTTCTTGTTCGCGAGCGCCTTCTCGGCGGAAGCCACCTGCCCGCGCAGCGCGGTCAGGTTCACGGCGCCGACGGTCGCGGCGGCGGAGGCGTGCGCGTCCATGAACGCGGCGCGGGCGCGGGCGTAATCTTCGACGGAGGACTTGGCGGACGCGACGGCGGACTGGGCGTTCTGCGCGGTCGTCGCGACGGCGGTCTGAAGGCGTGAATCGATGTTCGTCACGGTGTCCTTGACCGCGCCGGAGATGTCGCCGCCGGCGCGCAGGCGGGCCTTGGCCCACTGGTCCAGGTTGCCCGGGAACTGCGCGGCGCCGTCGAGGCCGTTCACGCGCTGCGCCTCGGAGTTGCGCAGGTAAAGGTAGTGCTCGCTCATGCTGATGACGAGGATCGAGCCGTCGGCGAGGCCGGAGGCGGCGTCGACCTGGCTGGAGAAGCCGTTCTTGCGGAAGATGCCCTGGCCGGAGCCGTACTCGAGCGCTTCCTTCCCGGATCGGGTGTTGCCGTCCACGTCGCGGTAGGACATGCCCGAGGCGTTCTCGGCGACGATCACGGTCCAATGCTTGTCGGAGAGGAACTGCGCCAGCGCCTTCTGCGAGCCCGCGTCGAGGCCCGGGTTGCCCATGATGATGAGGCGGGTATTGGGAGTCCACTTCGCGATCGCGTCGTTGATGTCGGTCGCGTGCACGATTTCGCCCTGCGTCTGATTGGAGCCGGTCTGGGCCACGAGGGAGATCGGGTTGACGTTCGGCAGGATTCCGCCCACGGTCTGGGCGTGGACGGCGGGGGACGTGACGGCCATGGTGATCGCCATCGTCGCCACGACCGCGGCGGTCTTCAGCGCGCGCCACGCGCGCTTCGGCGCGTTGAGCTTCTTCGTGGAAACGGAGGGGGCGGAAGCGGTCACCGTGAGCGTCTCGGGAACGCGGTTGTCGAGGGCGGCGAATTCGAGGGCGACGACTTTCAGCGAGGCGGAAGCCTTATCGGAGCCGGAGGTCTGGACGGCGAGCGTCTTGACGGCGGCCTCGATCGCGGCGACGGCGGCTTCGCCGATCGCTTTGACGGCCTGGGCCCGGACGGCGGGCGTCACGGGAGAGGCGATCAGCGCGCGGGCGTAGACGGCGGCGGGAGCGGGGTTCGTCGCGAGGACACGCAGGCTCTCGGGCCGGGCGATGGCGGTCTGAAGGACCGTGACGACGGGGGAGACGGTCGGGCCGAGCGTGGCGGTGAGGCCGGCCGAAGCGGCGGGAAGAATGGGAAGCGCGTTGAGCGCGTTTCCGGAGCCGATTCCCGATGTCCCGATGGGAGCGGTGCCGGTTTTTCCGGCGCCGGCGCCCTCCTGAACCTGGGCGGCGACGGGGCCGGCGGCCAGGATGAGGGATATATAAAGGGAGAGGGCGTGTTTAATCATAGCTGGAAGTATAACGGGGGGAAGGGGTCGAGCGGATGAGTCCTCGGGACCCAAAACGTCCAGGAAAGGGGACTAGGAATATTTGGGCCTTTACAGGTCCGCCTTAGGCCCTAAGTCTGGGCCCCCAGGACCCCGAGGTCCCATGGAGATTCGGAGCCGTTTCGTTAAAATGGGCGTATGAAACGCATCGCGGCCGTGGTCGTCGCCTTGTCTTTGCCGTCGGCGTCCTTCGCCCAGGTGAAGGCCGTGCTTCCCGCGAGCGCCGGCCTGACGCCTCTTCCGTTCAATTCCATCGGCGCCCCGAACCCGTCCCTGGATCTCCCGTTTGCGGCGCTGTCCGTTCCCTCTTTGCTCTCCGTTCCTTCTATAATGCCCACCCCGGCCGTATCCGCCGCACCGGCCGCCGCCGTTCCGATCTCCGCCGCGCCCATCACCCTGAACATGAAGAACGAACCTAAGATCGTCGCCGCCAAGCCCGTCCTCGACGCGCTGACTTCCGGCCTCGCGAAGACCCCGGCCGTCGCCGCCGAGACCTTGAGCCTCCATTTCGATGCCGCAGCGCCCGGCCACGTCTGCGCCGCCTGCGCGGGCGATGAAGTCCCCGGCGGCGCGTCCGCGGCGCGGACGCCGCTGGCGCCCTCGGCCGGACGGCTGTCGAAGACCGTGGCCCCGCGTTCCTACGATCTGAAGCTCGTGCTCGAGCCCGAGGCGGCCGCGTTCACCGGCAAGGTCAAGATATCGGTCGATTTTAAGAAGCCTGCGAATCAGTTGGTCCTCCATGCCCTGGATCTGACCTTTAAGCAGATCCTGGTCAATGGTCGTTTTATCGACGTCTCTCGCGCCGTCGTCGATCCCAAAGCCGAGACGCTGACGATCCCGCTCGACGCGCCGCTCAAGGGCCGCGCCGAGGTCGAGATCGAGTACGCGGGCAAGATGAACGAGCTGATGCGCGGCCTCTATAAGTCGAACGGCAAGAACGGCGATAAAAAAGAGGCGTGGTCGTTCACGCATCTCGAGCCGACGCACGCGAGAAGGGTGCTGCCGTGCTTCGATGAGCCGGCGTTTAAGGCGCCCTTCAAATTGACTCTGGATGTCCCCGAGGGCTTACAGCCGTTATCCAACATGCCTTCAATCTCCGATACGGTTCGAGCCGGCCGTCGTACCGTCGTTTTTCAAGAAACGCCCCGCATGTCGTCGTATCTCCTCGCCGTCTTCGCCGCGCGCCTCGAATCCCGCACGCGCAAGGTCGGCAAGACCACGCTCACCGTCTGGGCCGCGCCGGATCAGATCGCCCAGGCGGACTTCGCTCTCGAGGCGGGCGCCAACGCGCTCAAGTACCTCAACAAGTATTTCGGCATCGCGTACATGCTCCCCAAGCTCGACATGGTGGCCGCTCCCGACTTCGCCTCCGGCGCGATGGAGAACTGGGGCGCGATCCTTTATCGCGACACGTCCCTGCTGATCGACCCGAAGCTGTCCTCCGACGCCGCGAAGCGCCGCGTCGCCGAGGTCGTCAGCCACGAGATCACGCACATGTGGTTCGGCGATCTCGTCACGATGGGCTGGTGGAATGACCTGTGGCTCAACGAGGCTTTCGCGACGTGGGTTTCCTACAAGATCGTGGACGCCTGGAAGCCGGCGTGGAAGGTCTGGGACGAGTTCGACCAAGGAAAGCGCTCGCCGCTGTCGATCGACGCGCTTCCCGGCACGCGGCCGGTGCGCTCCGACGCCGCGACGCCCGCGGAAATCCAGGCTCAGTTCGATCCGATGTCCTACCAGAAGGGCGGCGCCCTCCTGCGCATGATCGAGAGCTACGTCGGCGAGGCCGCGTTCCGCAAAGGCATCCAGGCGTACATGAAGAAGTACCAGTACAAGAACGCCGAGGCGAGCGATCTCGCCCGCGAGCTCGAGCGCGCCTCGGGCAAGCCGGTCAAGAAGATGATGGACGGCTGGCTTTCGCAGGGCGGCGTTCCGCTCGTGAGCGTGTCCGCGAAGGGCCGGACTATGACCTTGTCCCAGGAGCGCTTCTCCGCGTTCAACCTCAAGGCCGACACCAAGTGGTCGATCCCCGTCGTGATCCGCTATAAGCTCAAGGGCGAGAAGAAGGCGCGCGTCGCCAAGGTGCTTCTCGACAAGGCGGCGAAGACGGTCATCTTGCCCGGGAAGGGCGAGCTGCTGTGGGCGTATCCGAACGCCGCGGAGCTCGGCTACTACCGCTTCCGGCTGGACGCGTCGCTTCTCTCCGCCGTCCTGGCCCGCCGCGGGGAGCTGTCTCCCGTCGAGCGCGCCGGCCTCCTCAATAACCTCTGGGCCCAGGTCCGCGCCGGGAATCTCCCGGTCGCGTCCTTCCTCGACTCGCTCGCCTCGTTCAAGGGCGACGCCTCACGCTTGATCCTGGAGGACGCATTCGCGTACCTGAAGACGATTCGCCAGGAGCTCGCGGAGACCGACGCGGAGCGCGCCGCGCTCGGCGCGTTCGCCGCGGACTTCTTCGGGCCGCGCCTGAAGTCGCTCGGCTGGGACAAGAAGAAGGGCGAGGATCAGGAGAAGACGCTCGCCCGGCCGACCGTGCTCAACGCGCTCGCGTTGCTCGCGCCGGCTTCTCTCGCCGAGGGCGAAATAACGTCGCGCCTCGAGAAGTACCTGGCCGATCCCGCGTCGGTCGACGCCTCGGCCGCGCCCGTGATCCTCACGGCCGCCGCGCGCCGCAACGACCCGGCTTTGTTCGAGGCGTTCCGCTCGCGGCTCGCCGCGCCGAAGACTCCCGAGCAGAAGAGCCTCATGCTGCGCGCGCTCGCCGAGTTCAGCGAGCCCGCCCTGCTCGACCGTTATCTCGCGATGACGCTCTCCGATGAGATCCGCGCGCAAGACGCGTGGATGCCGTACGCGTGGCTGCTCGGCAATCCCGCGACGCGCGAGCGCGCGTGGGCGTTCGTGAAGGCCAACTGGACCGCGCTGTCCGCGAAGGTCGGTCCGCGCGGCGGCACGCGCGTCGTCGGCGCCGCGGGCGGCCTCGTCTCGGCCGCCTGGAAGGAGGAGGTCGCCGCGTTCTTCCGCGATCCAAAAAACGAGATCGAGATGGCGCGCAAGACGCTCGATCAAGCGCTCGAGTCCATCGAGCTGGGCCTGCGCTTCAAGAGCCAGACCTCGTCGTTCCGCGAGTGGTCGGGTGCGCGCCGCTAGGCTCGCGCGGGCGCTGCTGGCGCTCTCGCTCTGCGCACCGGCGCGCGCGCAGGTCCTGACGCGCTCCGTTCCGGCGGGCGTGTATGTGACGCCGGTCCTTTCCGCGCTCCCGACGCTCGCGCCGTCCGCGCTGGCGCCGGTTCTCCCGCTCTCCGCGCCGGCCCTCGTCCCTTCGCTCGCGGCCTTCACGCCCGCTCCGGTCGCGCTGCATCCGGTCCGCCCGGCCCCTGCCGCTCCCGAAATTCCCGCCGCGCCCTCGACGATCGTCGCGTACGTGCTCGACCTCGACGGCAACGCCTTCGGCCCCGGCTTTCCGACGAAGATCATCCTGTTCAAGAAGGGAGGCGTGGAGGAGCTGGCCGTTCCGACCGCGCACTTCGCGGTGATCGAGAAGAGCATCGGCCAAGATGTCGTCTACGGCGGCGCGAACCTCAAGGACTACGAATTGCGCGGCGCCGACTCCTTCCGCGAGTTCTTCGGCCCGAAGTTCGCCGAGGACCTCAAGTATGCGGTCGAGAACCTGCCCGCCTCCGAGTGGCAAGGACCGAGCTGGGGCGCGATGGTCCAGGCGCTCAACGATCCTCGCACCGCGCCCTACGTCTACGTGCTCACGGCGCGGCAGCACTCGTCCGAGCAGCTGCTCGACGGCTTCCGCTACCTCCGGTCCGCCGGCTACATCCGCTACCTGCCGAAGGTCGAGAACCTGCACGGCGTCGGCGGCACCTACCGCACCGCGGAGCGCAAGGCCGAGCTGATGGCGGAGTTCGTCGACGCGCTGCAGGCGGCGCCGTTCGGGGCGGAAGGCGGCCCGCACACGATCGGTTTTTCGGACGACACCTGGGCGAACTACGAGAAAATGCGCGACGCGCTGACGGCGATCATGCGCGCCGAGCCGGGCCGCTGGAGCAAGGTCAAGATCGCGCTGTTTTTCACCGGCTCGACCGACCTCGAGCACAAGCCGGTCTCGATCGTGCTCAACGCGGACGGCACGACGCGGTCGTACGTTCCCGGCGAGCCGCGCTAAGCCGCGTCGCGCTGGACGGTGGCGGGCGAGAAGGCGGGGACGCAGACGGCGACGTATTCGCAGGGACCGTTCGGGGTCGAGTAGCGGACCCACTCGCCTTTCGGCGTGATCACGGCCTGGCCTTCCTTCACGACGAAGGTCTTCGCTTTCGTCTCCACCTGCAACGAGCCCGAGATCACGAGGGTGTATTCGTCGAACTGAGGCGTCTGGCCCGGCTCGACCCAGCCCGCAGGCGAGGACATGCGCGCGACGCTCGCCGCCTCGGTCTTGGTGTTCACGCGGCCGACGAACTCGCGGATGATCTTGGGCTTATTGCCCGCAGCTTCGATGATCGAGGGTTTCTCGATGAGGACGGCCAAGCTCAGGCCGCCTTCGCCGCCGGGAAGTGCTTCGCGGCGAGCAAGTCGTAGCGCGCGGCCACGGCCTTCACGAATGCGCGCTTCTGCTCGAAGGTGCCGTGGAAAAACGCGCCCTTGAAGCCGGCGACGACGAGACGCTTGAGCTCGACGCGGGTGACCTTCGCGTGCTCGCACACGAGCTCCATCTCGCGCGACACCGTCGTGTTCGACACGAGCCGGTTGTCCGTGCAGATCGACACGGACAGGCCGTGATCGATCATCTGGCGGATCGGATGACGGTCGAGGGACTTCAGCGAGGGGATCGTCTGCAGGTTGCTCGTGACGCAGACCTCGATGCCGATGCGCTGGCTCGCGAGATAGTTCGCGAGGTCCTCGACGTAGCGCTTGCGGTCCTCGATCTTGGGGTCGGCGACCATGTCCGCCGCGAACAGGAACGTGCCGTGGCCGATGCGGTTCGCGTGGCACTGCGTGACCGCCTGCCAGATCGACTCGGGGCCGTAGGCTTCGCCCGCGTGGACGGTCTTGCGGATGAAGTGGTTGTGCGCGTACTGATACGCGGCCCAGTGGTCGGCGGGCGGATAGCCGGCTTCCTCGCCCGCGAGGTCGAACCCGACGACCGGCAGGCCTTCCTGCGCGAGCTCGACGCCCGCGCGCGCGAGCTCGAGGGACGCCGCCGCGTAAACCTCGTCCTTCGGCGCGTGCTCCATCAGGCGCAGCATGTCGGCGAAGTAGGGCGACATGCCCTTCTTGAAGCGGCGCATCGCGCAGAGGATCATGCCGAAGTGGAAAGGCACGTCTTCGCCGGACTTCACGGCCTTGGAATTATTATGGGCCTTCGCGCCGGCGGCGAGGCCGGCGGCGACGGCGCGCACCACGTCGCGTACGCCGGTCGTGTTCGTCACGTGCAGCTGGGGCGCGAAGCGCACCTCGATGTAGCGCACGCCCTCGGCGGCGTTGTCCTCGACGAGCTCCTGGGCCACGCGCGACAGGTTCTCGAGATCGGGGAGCACCGCGCAGGTGTACATGAACCCGTGAAGATAGTCGGGAAGATCCTTGTAGGACTCCTTGAACACGAGCTTACGCAGGCCGGCCTCGGAGTAAGAGGGAAGCTTGACCTTGGCCTCGCGGGCGAGCTCGATCAGCGTTTTAAGGCGCAGAGAGCCGTCGAGGTGCAGGTGCAGGTCGGACTTGGGGATCGCGGCGATGAATTCGGGGGTGATCCGGTCTTTCATGCGCGATAGACTACCAATTTTTACCCGACGACCAGCCTCGCGCGCCGGGCCGCAGGGCGGATCGCGGCGAGCGACCCGGAGTTGAACTCCAGGTAGTCCGATTCGACGCCGTCGCTGAAGATGACGCCGCCCTCGGCCATCAGGGACTCGATCTCGAGCGGCTGGGCGTCGGAGACCTTGCCGGCGACGATGCTCGCGGACGAGGTGCGGCTGACGAACGGCTCGCGCACGACGAAGAACAGGTCTCGGTCCTCCCACTTGAGCTCCGGCGCCTTGCCGGGCTTGCCTCCGGCGCTCTGCGTGAGGCCGGCGGCCATGTTGAACATCGAGGAGAGCCAGCCGGTCGAGCCCGCGCCGGTCGATACGATCAGGCCGCTCGACGAGTGGTCCTCGGCCTGATCGCCGCGGCGTATGCGGTAGCGCGCGGAGACGTGGCTCTTGGCGCCGATGAACAGGTCGTTGAAGGCGAGTAAGCGCTGGCCGTCGTTGAGCTTCACCTCGGCCAGCGTGGCCTCGCGTGAGCGCGCCGTTCCTTGAAGAACGCGCTCGACCGCGGCGACCGCCGTCGCCGTCGTGAACGGCAGCAGGACGCCGTCGAAGCGCTTCGGATCGGGATTGACGCCGACGATGGGCTGCTCGCCGGCGTATTTGGCGCAGTTCGCGATCAGCCCGTCCTGGCCGAGGGTCACGACGACGTGATGCTCGTTGAACTGGAAGGTCGAGACGAGCGAGCGGTCGATCGTCTGCACCTCGACGTCGAGGTCCTCGATGCGCCGATGTAAGGCCTCGATCGCGGGCTTGTACGCGTCGTCCTCGTCCTCGTACTCCTGGACGGCGCTCTCGGCCATCGACATCGCCTGCTTGGCCGAGAAGGACTTCTTCTCCGCGAAGTAATTGGCCAGCTGCTGGCGCACGCGGAACTTCGCTTGATCGGGCGTGTTGTAGCGCGCGACGAGTTCCTGCATGCGCGTCTTGCGCGTGACGATGACGACTTTATCGAGCGCGGGCACGTTAGCCGACGTTCTTCTCGGTCAGCGTCTGGAGCAGGTCGGGGGTGATGTTCAGCGTGCCGATCTTCTGCGCCTTCTCGGCGAGGTCGTGGAAGGCGAGTGAGATCATGAGCTTCGAGTCGACGCCGCCGTTCGAGACGGCCAGCAGCGTCTTCCAGTCCAAATTCTTCAGCGGGGCCAGGCTCGCCTCGAGGGCGAACGCCTTTGCCTCCGCCTCCTTGCGCTCGTTGGCGAGCTTCTGCTCGAGCAACTGCACGCGCTGCTGCTCGAGCGCGATGTCGGCGGCCATGCGGCCTTCGCGGATCTGCCGCTTCTTGGCCTCGACGGCGATCTCGGTGTTGAGCTCGCTTTCCTTGATCTTGCGCTCTTCCTCGACGGCGGCGTTGCGGCGCGCGTACGTCGCCTGGTCCGCCTTGCGCAGTAGAAGCTCGCGCGCGTCGGCCTCGAGCGCCTTCGCGGTCTCGGGCGTCGGCCGCACCGAGACGATCGAGAGGGCGATCACCTCGAGCCCGTGCGTGGAGGGCAGCTCGGACTTGCGGATCTTCTCGAGCAAAGTAGTGACGAGCGATTGCGTGCTCGACAGCGCCTGCTCGAGCGTCATGGTCTGGATCGACGAGAACGCGACCGTCTGCGTCAGGTTCACGAGCCGGTCGGCGAGCTTGGCCGGGTCCTCGCTCGCGTAGCCGCCGTGCGCGCCGAGCGTGTAGTTCAGCAGCGAGGACAGCTTCGCGGGATCGGCGACGCGGTAGCTGAGCTGACCTTGAACCGTCACCGTCTGGAAGTCCTTCGTCACCAGCTGGAACGCGAAGGGGACGTCGACGGTGTTGATCGGCACCGCGACGATCGAGGAGGAGGGCGCGAAGTAGAAGAAGGACAGCCCCGAGCCTTGGCGCTGCACCGAGCCGTTCTTGTAATGGAGAACGAATACCGTCGGGTCCGCCTTGAAGAACTTGATCCCCAGCATGTCGAGCTCCTTGCATTTAGAGAGAGTGTCAGGCTTGCCAGATTCCAGTATTTC
>JBBQVX010000094.1:0-14925 GCA_038211115.1 Elusimicrobiota bacterium
TAAGGTGAACGGAGGCGGCCTTGGTCGCGGCATCGGCCGCGAGCACGGCCGCGATCGCGTCCTTCGTCTCGATGATGCCGACGGCGCCCAGAACTTCGACGGGCACGCGCTTGTCGAGCGCGGCCACGACCTGGTTGTGGACGTTGCGGATAAGGACCTCGTCGACGAGCGTCTTGCCGAGGACCTCGCGGCCCGCGCGCATCGCGCTCTCAACCTCGCCCTGCGCGCCGCTGATGAAGATCACGAGCTTGCCGCGCGCGACGACCGAGGTTTTCACGAGCTTCACCTGCGCCATCTTGACCATGGCGTCAGTCGCCTCGACGCCCTTGGCGAGCGAGGATGTTTCCAGGAATCCGACGGCGAGGTTGGCGAGCATGGTTCTCCTTTTAAGCGATGCGGAAATATCCGACGAGCGCGCAATGCAGCGGGCGCGCGAAATGAGACGCCTTGGTCAGCCCGTCGCCGGTCGGCGTGCCGATCGACATCGTGGCGTAGCCTTCGCCGAGGCCGAGCCCGAACAAGGTGGGCCCGTTCTTGACGAAGATGGAGCACTGCATGCGGCGGGCCATCTTCGTGAGGTTGCCGACGTGGGTCGAGTGCATCGCGGCCGTGTGGCGATGGCCGCCCTCGGCGGCGGCCGCGAGGTCGATGGCGGCGTCGACGGACGGCGCCACCGTCACGGGCAGGAACGGCATGAGCTGCTCGGTCCAGACGAGCGTGTGGTCGTTCGGGACCTCAGCCCAGAGGAGACGGGCCTCCGGCGGAAGCGTGAGGCCGATGCCCTTCGCGAGGACGGCGGCGTCCTTACCGACATAGTCTCGGTTGAGAACCGGATCCTTGCATCCACGACCGCCCACCTTGATGACGAGCTTCACGAGAGCCTCGGTCTGGGAAGGATTCAGCTCAAAGGCCCGCGGATCGCTTCGCATCGCGGATAAGAACCGGTCGCGCGCCGCCGCGGTGACGATCACTTCTTTCTCCGCGGTGCAGAGGACGTTGTTGTCGAAGCTCGCGCCGAAGATCACATCCTGAGCGCATTTCGGGAACTCCGCGGTTTCATCCACGACGACGGGAGGATTCCCGGGCCCGGCGGCGATCGTCTTGCAGGTCTTGCCCACGGTCATCGCGACCTTCACGATCGCGGGGCCGCCGGTGACCATGTTCACTCGCGTGTCGGGATGAGCGAGCAGGTTCTTCGTGTTCTCCTGCGAGGCCTTGTCGAAGGTCGTGATGAGGGCCTTCGGCGCGCCGGCGGAGACGGCGGCGGCGGAGAGCAGGCGCATCGTCTCGAGGCAGGTCTTGAAGGACGCGGGGTGCGGCGCGAAGACGACCGCGTTGCCGGCGGCGACGATCGAGATCGCGTTGTTGATGATCGTGGCGGCAGGATTGGTGGAGGGCGTGATCGCGGCGACCACTCCGTAGGGCGCGTACTCCACGAGGGTGAGGCCCTTGTCGCCCGTGAACGAACGGGACACGAGGTCCTCCACGCCGGGGGTGCGGGTGGCGCAGACGAGGTTTTTTTGGACCTTGTCGAGGACGCGGCCCATGCCGGTTTCCTCGACAGCCATCTTGGCGAGGCGCTCGGCGTTGGCGATCGCGGTCTTGCGCATCGCGCGGATCACTTCACGCCGCAGCTCCAAGCCCTGGTCCTGAAATTCGCCCTGGGCGACAACCGCGGCCTGAACGGCGGCGTCGACGGACGGGAAAAGAACCGAATCATCGCCGCTTCGCGGCGTTGACGGCGACGAATGGGGCGGGCATGAGGGCGCCAACGGCCTCGAGGTCAGCACGGAAGACATGTCTTCCTTTTCGAGCCGCTTGAGAACCTCGGAGACGATTTTAGCTATCTCATCGGTTTGCATTAGCGTCCTCTGACTTCTTGAAGGCCGTCTTCCCGTTTTGTTCAACCGTATCGACGATCGCAAAGATCACCGCGTCGACCGGACGGCCGTCGGTTTTGGAAGTTTGTCGTGCACTTGACCCCTGCACCAAAAGTACGAGCTCCCCCTCGCCGGCGCCGACGGAGTCGACGGCGACGAGGGGGCCGCCCTTGGCGGAGCCGGCGAGATCGACGGGCTGCACCAGCAGCAGCTTCGATCCGACCAGCTTCTCGTCCTTAAGGGTGCAGACGACCGTGCCCGTGACTCGGGCGAAGATCATTACTTCTTCCGGGCCAAGGTCTCGGGGGAAGAGATCGGCATCTTGCCCTCGAGGTCGGGGTGCGGCTGCGGGATGACGTGCACGGCGATGAGCTCGCCGACTTTCTGCGCGGCGGCGGCGCCGGAATCGCAGGCGGCCTTGCACGCGGCCACTTCTCCGCGGAAAAGCACGGTCACGAGGCCCGTTCCGACCTTCTCGTAGCCCACGATGCGGACGTCGGCGGCCTTCACGGCGGCGTCGGCGGCTTCCACGCAGGCGATCAGGCCGCGGGTCTCGATCATTCCGAGTGCGTTCATTCTATTTCTCCTTACGCGATATGCACGACGTCGCCGGTTTTGATCCCGGCGGTGTTGGCCTCGTCGGTGTCCACATGGAACTCGAGGCTGTACTTCGGTCCGACGCGCACGACGACGTCTTCGAAAACCACGGAGCGCCCGCCGCCGGCGCCCGCGCGGACGCGGACGATTTCGCCGGAGGCGATGCCGAGGGCTTGGGCCTCGGACGGCGAGAAATGGAGGTGGCGCTGCGCGATGATCACGCCTTCCTTGATCTCCACCTGGCCCATCGGCCCGATCAAGGTCGCCCCGGACGAGCCCTTCACGTCGCCGGACTCGCGCACGGGCGGCTTGAGGCCGATCGCGAGAGCGTCGGTCGCGGCGAGCTCGATCTGGGTGTGGTCGCGGTACGGGGCGACGAGGCGGATTTTCTTCAGGACGCCCTTAGGGCCCTTCACGTCGATCATTTCTTCGGCGGCGAAGAAGCCCGGCTGCTTGATGTCCTTGACGCGCTTGGGCTCGGCCGCCGCGCCGAACAAGATCTTGAAGTGCTCTTTGGTGAGATGGCAGTGCTTCACCGAGACGCCGGCCGGAATGGCGAGCCTCGCGCGCTTCATGCGCTTCTCGATTTCCGAAGAGAGGCCGGCGATCTCGGCGGGGCTGATCACGCCTTTTGGAATCCCATGATGCGCAGGAAATCCTTCTTGAGGCTGGCGCCGCCGACGAGCGCGCCGTCCACGTCGGCCTGGGCCATCAGGCTATCCACGTTCTCGGCGGTCACCGAGCCGCCGTAGAGGATGCGCGTGCCCGCGGCGAAGCCGTCGCCGTGGATTTTCTTGAGCTGGGCGCGGATGAAGAGGTGCGCCTCCTGCGCCTGCGCGGGCGAGGCCGTCTTGCCCGTGCCGATCGCCCAGACGGGCTCGTAGGCGATGACGACCTTGGCGAGGTCGGCGGGAGCGAAGCCTTTCAGCCCTCCCGCGATCTGCGTCTCGAGCACGCGCCACGTCTTCTGCGACTCGCGTTCCTCGAGGGTCTCGCCCACGCAGACGACCGGGGTGAGGCCGGCCTTCAGCGCGGCGCCGAGCTTCTTGTTGATCCACTCGTCCGTGTCGCCGAACAGCTTGCGGCGCTCGCTGTGGCCGATCAGGACCATGCCGCAGCCGGCGTCATGGATCTGGCCCATTGAAATCTCGCCCGTGTACGCGCCGGAGGGTTCCCAGTAGCCGTTTTGGGCGCCGAGGCGGACCGGCGAGCCCTTGAGGATCTCCGCCACGACGGTGATCGCGGTGGCCGGGACGAAGACGGCGACCTCGCCTGAGGCCGATCCGGCCCCACCCGCGACCAGCTTGGCCAGCTCGACGGACTGGGCCAAGGTCAGATTCATCTTCCAGTTGCCGGCGAGCAGCGGACGGCGCAAAGCTGAGGCCATTTTCTCTCCATTTGTGGCCAATTTGGCCACACTTTCCGGTCTTCAGGCGTCGACCACCATTCTACAGGGTCAAGCCGATCGCTGTCAATGGAAAAACACGGCCTTGACGGGGCTGTTTATCCCCCCTACACTGGCGGCATGAACACACCCCGCCTCATCGCGTCTTTCCTCCTGGCCGTCCCCGTTTTCGCCCAGGCCGCGCCCCACACGATCGTCGTCAGCATCTCGAACGGCCAGGCGACCTACGCGCACACGACCAAAGCCGGGGCCGGCGAGCAGGCGAACTTCGTGGGCAAGGTGGGCGGCAAGAACGTGATCAACAATCTCTTCCTCTCGGAAAACGGCGGGGTGACCGCTCTCCAGTACCAGACGGAGGTCGGCGGCGGAGGGCAGACCTTCGAGGTTCAATCGTCCCTGCGGATCCGCCCCGGCGAGCGCGTTCGCGCGGTCGAGTGCGGCGGCTGGAAGCTCGACATCTCCCTCGACGCGGCCGGGACCAAGGGCGCGCCTTTGTCGGCTCCGGGCGCTTCGAACCTGAGCCTGACGACCTTCGTCGGAAAGCGGACCTGCAAGGTGATCTCCCAGGGAGACGTACAGAGCAATATCGTCGACGCGAAGACCGTCGGCGGCCGTAAATCGGGCTTCATCCTGAACGCGGTCGTCGGCGCGATCGCCGGCGGCGCGTCGAAGGTCGAGTTCCAGTTGGAGAACACGCCCGTGGTCGCGACTGGAGAGACCTCGGTGCCCGTCGGGAAGAAGACCGCCGCGAGCGGCGGAAAGGTCTCGTTCCTGCTGGAAGGCTCCGCGCCCGCCGCCTCGGCGCCCGCGCCCCAAGCCGCGCCCGCCGCGCCCGCGAACCGGGACGAGGGCGGGCCGATCCCGCTGCTGCGCTAGGCTAGAACTGCGAGAGCGGGATCACGGCCTCCCCCATCTTTCCCGGGGAGTACTGATCGTTCTTGACCGAGCGCTTGCCGCGCCGCACACGCACGCCGAGGACGCTGACCTTCTTGGCCTCGAGCATGTCCTGGTCGCTGTCGCCGAAGAAAGCGACGAAGTGGCCTTCCTGCATGTGCAGGTGCTTGGCCGTCGGATCCGGCGTGAAGATGAAGGAGCGCGGGGAGAGCTTGCGCCACTCCTTCTTCAGCGCGTCGCCTTCGACGCCCTGGCGCTCGGCCATGATCACGATGCGGAAGCCGAGGCCGCGCAGCGCGCAGGCGATCGAAAACGGGACGAACTTGACCGACTCGAGGTCGTAGGCGTTGTTGACCGCGCCCCAGAAGGAAGGGCTGTCGCGCTGGGCCGAGGCGCCGGCGGCCTTCTCATAGGCCTTCACGGAGTCGACGAGCGTGTCGTCATAGTCGAAGGCCACCGAGAGATGCCCGATCGTGATGAGGCTGAAGAACAGGCCCCAGACGCTCATCAGGGCGAGGAGCTTCTTCGTGGCCGTCCAACCTTTCTCGACTTTCTCCCGCGCTGCCTTTAACACCATGTCAGTTCTCCCTCAATTTGAGGCGCCCGGTCGGAGGCGCGGAAATCACGCCTTGCTTGCGGGCGCACGCGTTCAGCAGGTCGCGCGCGAGCGCGCCCGTCGGCTCCGACGAGACGAAGCGGTCGAAGGCCGAGTAGCCGTCGCCGCCGTTCGTCAGGAAATCCAAAGTGACGACCGAGTAGGTTTTCGCCGCGTCGAGCGGCGCGCCGGCGACGGAGGCCGAGGCGACGCGTTCGCCGGCGGGCTTCGGGCGGTAGTACTCGACGTTCGCGCCGGAGATCTGGACGATGCGTTCGATGCCGACGCCGTGGTCGATCGCCGCCTTCAGGTTCTCGCCGGTCATGTTCAGCTTGACCAGCGAGTTGTCGAAAGGCATCAGGTTGAAGATCGAACGCAAAGTCACGGGACCGGCGGGAACGTCGGCGCGGATGCCGCCGCCGTTTTGGAGCGCCACGTCCGCGCCCAGCGTCTGCCGGTAGCAGTCCGCCATCCAGTCCCCCAGCGCGTTCTCGCGGTCGGGCTCCCGGCCCATCGCCGCGGCCGCCGTCGCGACGACCGTCTCGAAAAATCTGCCGACGGCCTCCGTATGCTTGGCGACGATCGCCTTCACGACGGGATCCTCGCCGACGCGGTCGGGCCAGAGCTCGATGAGCTCGTCAGACGACGCGATCACCTTTTTCGTCGCGGGATCGATCTCGAGCTCCGCGCGCCCCGCCTTCACGAGGTACGAGCCGGCCTGAACGATCAACGTGCCGTTCTCCCCGTGGATCGGGCGGTTGAGCCATGTGTGCGAGTGTCCGCCGACGATGAGGTCGATGCCGGGGACCTCGCGCGCCAGCGTCTGGTCGCCCGCGAATTTCGCCTGGTTCTCCTGCTCGAGGCCGATGTGGGTGACGGCGATGATGACGGTCGCACCCTGCTTCTTGAGCGCCGCGACCGCGTCCCGCGCGATCTTCACTTCGCCGCGGAAATCGAGGCCGGCGATGTTCTTCGGGAAGGCCAGGCCGCGCATCTTCGTCGTCGTGAGGCCGAAGATCCCGATCTTGACGCCCGCGACCTCCTTCACGATCCAAGGCCGGACCCACGGCACGAGCTTGCCGTCGTCGCCGTACGTGTTGGCCGAGAGGACGGGCATCTTCATCTTGGAGATCAGCGACCTCAGCGCGTCCGCGCCGGAGTCGTACTCGTGGTTGCCGACGACGATCGCGTCATAGCCGATCGCGTTGAACACCTCGGCGACGGCCTCGCCCTTCGTCAGGGAGCCTTCAGGCGTGCCCTGCCACCAATCTCCCGCGTCGAGCACGAGCTTCGGGCCGGCGTCCTTGCCGATCAGCGCGGCGAGCGCGGCGCCGCCGCCGATCAGGCGGCTCGTCTGGAACTTGTCCGGGCGCGGCATGATCCAGCCGTGGACGTCGTTGGTGTGATAGACGCGGATCTTGATGGGCTCCGCGGCCGCGGGGCACGCAAGCAGCGCCGCGAGAAGGAGCGTCTTCATTCGGCCAGGCTCCCGGCCAGCCCGTCGCAGGCCTGCTGCATCGCCTCGGCGGCGTTCGACAGGCGCTGGGAGACGGCCTCGCGCTTGAGCGCGTTCGTCAGGGACGGATCCTCGAGCGCGTCCGAGCGCGTGAGGCGGCGCAGGCGCTCCGCCTCGCCAGCCCATTTCTTCGCGAGGATCAGCGCGTCGGCGCGGCGCTTGCCGCGGCCGGCCGCGGCGGCGGCGAGCGCCTCGGCGGCCTCGCGGACGGCCTCGGCGGTCTTGAGCAAGCCGTCGTCGGGCTCCACGCCGTAACGCACGGCCTCGGACACGGCCTGCGCCGAGTGCTCGACGGCCTCGCGCAGCGCGTAAGAGACGTCGGCGGCATCGGTCTTCGCGAAGCCGCGGAACGTCTTGTTCGCGACCACGGCGGCCTCGCGCCAGCCCAACGCGCGCAGGCGCGCGGTGCGCGCGGCGGACAGCGCCGAGGGCGCGGGATGGCGGAACCAGGCCGCGGCCGCCGTCGCCGCCGCCACGAGCGTCTCCGTCTGTCCTTTCAGGCTTTCCGCCGCGCTTCGCCGCATCGGGAGCGAGTCTATTAAATTTTCTCGAGGGTCGAAAGCAGGCAGCGCACGCCGCCGCGGTCGGCGTCGGGAATCGTCTCCGACACGAGACGCAGGCCGGCGCCCTCGAAACGCTCGCGGAAGGAACGGCGGTGCGCCCGCTCCGCGTCGCTCGAGAACCCGTGCGCGAGCAGCAGGAGTCCGCCCGGCTTGAGCCAGGACCCGATCCGCGGAAACAGCGCCGCGAACTCCTCTCCCACGCCGGGGCGGTCCAGATAGTACAGGACGTCGCCGAGGACGACGGCGTCGAACGGAGCGGCGACGCCGGGGTCCCAGGTCAAGAGATCGGCCTCGGCGAAGGCGGCGCCCTGAACGCGCCGGCGCGCCCGCTCGAGCGCGATGGACGAGATGTCCACGGCCAGGACCCGGGACGAGCGGCGCGCGAGCTTCTCGGTGAAATGGCCCTCGGCGCAGCCGACCTCGAGCACCGGGCCGAGCGGCCGGTCCCCGAGAGCCGCGTCCATCGCATTCAAGCGGGCCGCCTCGTAAGGGGTCGCCGCGTAGGAGAACGGGTCTTCGCGGCGGCCGAACTGGCGGTTCATCTTGCGGCGGGTCTTATACGCCTGCCAGGACACCCGCAGCGCCGACCATAGGCTCACCGGGCCCTCTTCGAGCCCAAGATCTCCTTGAGACGCTCGGCGTCGCGGAAGGACGACCGGTGGGCCAGCGCCACGTAGGACGGCACGCCGGCGCTTGCGGCGGCGATTGTGGCCATATTGTCCACACCGAGCACGCCCATGCGACCGAGGAACGGGCGCATGTACAGGAACGCGCCTTTCGCGGGCGGAGCCTGACGCAAGGGATCGAAGGCCCGGATCAGGCCCAGATCCGCGCACACCTTGTCCCCGAGGGAGGACCATTCGGCCCCGCGCGGCTGCCAGACGAACGCCAGCTTGCCCCGCGCGGCGCCCTTGAAGAAGCGGTACAGGTCGCGCATCCGGTCGGGCCCGGGCTGAAAGGAGGGCGGGGATTCGAACACCACGATCTTGGCGCCGAGCGCCTCCGCGGCGGCCTTTGTGGCCATCCAGGCCTCATGGACCTCCAGGCTGTCGCGGAAGGAGCCGCACATCGCCTGACGGTTTTTCGGCAGCTTGCGGCCGGAGGCCGGGAAGCCGCGGTCCTCGGGGCCATGGGTGATCGCGCGCAGGGCCTGCAGGGAGGCTTCGCCTCCCGTCGGGATATCCGCGCGCCAGGCGGCTAAGGTCTCGAGCCTGGGCAGGCCCTTGCCCGTGTCGGTCTCCACGAAGGAAAGCGACCGCCAGTAGCGGTCACGCCCGATGGGATAGCCCGCGCAGCCGACCTTGATCATCCTAGTCGAACAGCGAGAATTCCGGCTCGCGCCGGGGGCGCTTAAGGGTCTCGGGCAAGCGCTTGGACCAGCGCAGGCAGTACCAGGCCAAAGCCAAGCAGGCCAGGCCGTAGGCAAGCTCGAAGCGGGAGAAGCGGCCCCACTGAGCCTGCGTGATGAACGCCCACGGCTTCGGGGCGTACAGGTTGGCCTCGGGCTGGCCGCCCAGGAGGTCGTAGACCCCCTTGAAAAGAGCCAGCCCGCCCCACCAGGCAAAAATGCCACCGGCGAGACGGGCCAGACCTCTTACCTTGATGGTCTCTTGAGAGACCATTAAATCAGCGCTTCGAGAACTGGAAGCGCTTGCGGGCTTTCGGCTGACCGGGCTTCTTGCGCTCGACCATGCGGGGGTCGCGGGTCAGGAAGCCGGCGGCGCGGAGAGCCTTCTTGTGCTTCTCGTCGAGCTTGACGAGCGCGCGAGAGATCGCGTGCCGCGCCGCTCCGGCCTGGCCGGAGATGCCGCCGCCGTTGACCTTGACGATGTAGTCGTGGTTCTTGGCGGCCTCGATGATCGTGATCGGCTCGGTGACGTCGCGAACCTGATGGGGAAGGCCGTGGAAGTACGCCTCGACGGGCTTCTTGTTGACGGTGACTTTACCCTCGCCCTTCGGCAGCAGGCGGCACTGCGCGACGGAGGTTTTGCGGCGGCCGGTGGCCCAAATCGCTTCGTTCTTGCTCATGGTGTCCTTACTTGGCCTTCGGCGCAACGACGGCCGAATGCGGGTGTTTGTCGCCGACGTAGATCTTGAGGCGAACCAGCTGCTTGCGAGCGAGGCGGTTCTTCGGGAGCATGCGGCGCACCGCGAGCATCATGACTCGGCGGGAATCCCGCTCCATCTGGCGGCGCATCGGCATGACCTTCGCGCCGCCGGCGAAACCGGAGTGCGAGAAGTACGTCTTCTGATCGATCTTGTTGCCGGTCAGTTTGATCTGCTTGCAGTTCGTCACGACGACGAAATCGCCGCAATCCACGTAATCGGTGTAAGTGACCTTGCCTTTTCCACGAAGTAGATCGGCGGCCTTCGTCGCGATGCGTCCGAGCACGAGGCCCTTCGCGTCGATATGATGCCATTTGCGGCTGATAGCCGCCTGGCGGGGAGGATGCATGTAGCTGTTCTGAGGCATAGTGGTTAATGTTAACAAATTCCCCCGTCGGGAACAAGCCCTTTTACGGCTGTTTCGGGGGACGGCGCGTGCCGAAAGCCTGCCCGTTGGGCGACTTCCAGTAGACCTCGAGCTTGAGCCTGGCGCGGGTGTACACCTTGACGCCGGCGGGCGTCAGGCGTCCGTCGCCGTCGAAGAGGCGTTTGCCGTCCCAGTCCGTGAGCTTGAGCGCCCATTTAGCCCCGGCGCCCTTGGCCTCGAAATACTCGATGGCGTCCTGCGTCATGCTGAACAGGTACTTGTCGTACCCGTCCTTCGTGAGCAGGCGCCGCGCCGGCTCCTTGCGGCGGGAGGCGGTGAAGGGGCGCGTGTCGCCGAACTTCTTTTTGAGATAGGCGATCGCGTCGGTCTCGTTCATCCGGATGTTGCCGAGGAGCTGCGCGTCGGCCGGCGCCCAGGCCGGCTGGTCCGGGGACAGGATGCGGCGCTCCCACATCTCGGCCAGCACCGCGGCGCGGTCCTCGGTCGCGATGGCCGGCTCCACCGCCGCCGGCGCGTGACCGCCCAAATCCTGAGCGCGAGCCGAAGCCGCCAGCAGCAAGAGAAGAGCGAGCGTCACTTGGCGGCGAGAATACGGGGCAACACGACGCCGACCTGGTCCATGTACTTGCCCTTGCGGTCCGAGTAGGACGTTTCGCACAGCTGATCGCCTCCGAAGAACAGCAGCTGGGCGATGCCTTCGTTCGAGTAGATCTTCGCGGGCAGGGGCGTGGTGTTCGAAATCTCGATCGTCAGGTAGCCTTCCCAACCCGGCTCGAGCGGCGTCACGTTGATGATGATGCCGCAGCGGGCGTAGGTCGACTTGCCGAGGCAGACCGCGAGAACCTCACGGGGGATTTTAAAGCGCTCGAGCGAGCGGGCGAGCGCGAACGAGTTCGGAGGGACGACGCATTCGGGCGCCTTAATATCAACGAAGGCTTTTTCGTCGAATTTCTTGGGATCGACGAGCGTGCCGTGCACGTTCGTGAACACCTTATACTCGTCGGCGACGCGCATGTCGTAGCCGTAGGAGGACAGCCCGAACGAGATCTTGCCCTTGCCGTCCTGACGCTCGACGAAGGGGTCGATCATCTTCTGCTTCTGGGACATCTCGCGGATCCAAATATCGGACTTGATCATGGGCTCCTCTGCCGTCTGAATAATTATAACTGTTTCCGGAAACAGTTAAATCCGTCCGGCGGCGATGTGTCCCGACAGGCAGGCGGATTCGATCGTCGCGGGCAGGCCGGTCCGCGTCCAGTCGCCGGCGAAGGAGAAGCCCGGCATGCCGGTGCCGGGCTCGGGGCGCTTGGCCTCGTCGCCGGGAACGGGCGAGAGCGTCGCGAACGGTTCCTTGACGACCTTGCTCGCCAGGATCTTGGCCTTCGAGAACTCCGGGAGGCAGGAGGCGAGGTCGCGCTTGGCCGCGTCGAGGATTTTTTCGGGCGAGTAGCCGATCTGCTTGTGCGCGCCGGAAATCACGACGGCCAGCGTCTGGTGCGGGCCTTTCAGATCATGGATCAATGTCTTATTGAACACCCAGTGCGTTTCCGTGTTCAGCATTCCCAGGAACCGCTCGCTCATTACGGATTTGTCGAGCTTGAAGGTCGCGCCGACGATCGGGGCGGGCTTGAGTTGCTCCCAGGAGCCCCGCAGCGCGGCGGGAAGGGCCAGCTTCTTGAGGTCCCACGGCGGCAAAGTCGAGACGACGTGGTCCGCCTCGAAGCGCGAGTCCATGTCCGTCTTGATCCCGCGCACGCGGCCGCCTTCTTCGATCAGGCCCGCGGCCCGCGCGTTCGAGATCACGCGTCCGCCGCGCGCCTCGATATAGTCGCGCGCGGCGTCGGTGTAGAGCTCGGACAGCCCCGTTTTCGCGAGCGCGAAGCGCGAGGACTCGCGGCCGGTGAGGAACATCTGGCGCAGGGCCTGAATGAACCCGGCCGCCGACGCGATCGCGGGATCGTCGTTGAGGATGCCGATCGCGGCCGGATCGAAGAAGCGCGTCTGGAAGTTCCGGGAAATCCCGAGGCCCGTCAGCCATTGCCGGACCGTCAGCTTCTCGACGCCGTCGGGGATCGGGCCCGACTTCATCGATTTCAGGGCGATGTCGAAGGCGAGTAAAGCCGATTTTTCCATGAGGGTCACCCCTCTCAGCCCCAGGAGGCCCGCCGCAAGATGAAGCGGGGCGGGCAGCCAAGAAGGGCAGGATAAACGATCTCGTTTTCCCCCGGCCTCGGCGTAATCGACGACGACGTCATGATAAATATCGAGGCGATCATGCGTGCCGATCGCCGTCAGGAATTTCCGGGTTTCCCAATAGCACCCCATGAACAAGTGCTGGCCGTTGTCGATATCGAGGCCGTTCTCGCTGAACGAGTAGGCGCGGCCGCCGAGGTGCGGCTTCTTGTCGAGAACGAGGACCTTCTTACCCTTTCCGGCGAGCGCGGCCGCGCACGAAAGCCCGGCGAAGCCGCCGCCGAGGACGAGGACGTCGGGCTTCTCAGAGCCCATGGCAGAACAGCCACGCCCGGAGGGCGAGCGCCAGCTTGCGCCAGGAGGGAAGGCTCGTCTTCTGGAAGAGCACGCGGAACTCCTGCGCCCTGATCTCGTCGAGGAGGCCCTCGTAGATGTGGGCCATGACCTCGGCGGGCAGCAGGCCCGGACGGTCGCGGAAATCCACCATGTTCCGCGCCCGCGCGTAGTACGTCTTCGCCCGCTTGTACTGGCCGAGCATCAGCCGGTCGAAGGCCGGACCGTGGTCGCGCAGGACGAGGCGCTCGACGGAGTAGCCGGCGTCGCGGATCTCGGCGAGCGGAAGGTACACGCGCCCGATCTCGAGGTCCGCGCCGACGTCCCGGATGATGTTCGTGAGCTGGAACGCGTAGCCGAACGTCGTCGCAAACTCGTACATGCGCTCCTTCGACGTGTACGACCAGCCGAAGATGTGGACGCACATGATCCCGACCGAGGAGGCCACGCCGCGCATGTAGCTCTCGAGGTCTTCGATCGTCTCGTAGCGCGCGCCGTCCAGGTCCAGCGCGCAGCCGCGGATCATTTCGAGGAAAGGCTCCTTCGGGATTTTGTACGCGGCGACGGGCCCCAGCAACGCGCGCGCGACGGGATGCTCGGGCTTCCCTTCATAGAGCCGCTCGATCTCCGCGCGCCAGAAATCCAGCTGACGGCGAGCCTCGTCCTTCGGGAGACCCTCATCGACGATATCATCGATGAGCCGGCAATAGGAATACACGGCGGACAGAGCCTCGCGCTTGGGCTTGGGGAGGAACAGGAAGCCGAGGAAGAAGTTCGACTTCTTCTCGGCTCGAGGCACTGCTCCGGTCATGTGCCGATTAAGGCGCGCGCGACCAGCGGAATCCACTCCCTCTTCTTCAGGGTCGGACGCGTCCGGATGGTGTCGAAATCGAGCTTATGGATCAGCTTGAGGATCTGCATGCCGCCGTACCAGGTCAGGCGGATTTCGAGCGAGAGCGGCCAGTGCAGCTTCTCCGGGAGCGGCTTGCCCTGCTCGAACAGCGCGCGGGCGCGGGAAACCTCGAACTTCATGAGGTTCTTGAAGCGCTCGTTGCAGACGCCCATGCGCAGGTCGGCCTCGGAGTAGCCGTGCGCCTTGAAGTCCTCGTCGGGGATGTACACGCGGTCCTTCTTCAAGTCGACGGAGACATCCTGCCAGAAATTGGCGAGCTGCAGCGCGGTGCAGATCGCGTCGGAATAGCGGAACAGCTCGGGGTCCTTGTAGCCGTGGATCATCAGGACGATGCGGCCGACGGGGTTCGCCGAGCGGCGGCAGTAGTCCATCACCTCGTCGAAGGTCGCGTAGCGGCTCTTCTCGGTGTCTTGGAGAAAAGCCGAGAGCAGGTCGTCAAACGGCTCCTTCGGGAGGTCCAGTTCCTTCAGCGTCGCGCCGAGGGCCAGGAAGACGGGGTGCGTCGGCGGGCGCTTGCCCGTGTCGGCGAGCATCGAGCGCCAGTTGAGCAGGCACTCGCGGCGCCGTCCCTCATATTCCGGCTCGTCGGACATGTCGTCGGCGATGCGGGCGAACGCATACAGCGCGGCGACGTGCCGGCGGAGGTGCCTAGGCAACAGCAGCGACGCGACCGGGAAATTTTCGTAGTGGCCGTCCGCCAAGTCCTGGCAGAAGCGGTAGGCGCCCGAGACGTCGTTCGGGTCCGTGAGCTTCGCCTCGTAGGCCTTGAGCGTATCGGCCATTATTTCTTGCCGATGCCGATGCGCGTGCGGCCGTCGGCGGTCTTCGGCTTCATGCGCTTGAGAGGGTTGTTCGACCACTCGAACTCGAACACGCCGCAGCGCACGCGGTCGCCGGCCTGAACGCCCGCCTTTTTGAGGGCCCGGTCGACGCCGATGCGCTTGAGCGTGTTCTGATAGCGGTGGATCGCTTCGGGCAGACTGACGTCGAGCATCGCGGAGGCGCGCTCGACGAACTTGCCGCGCAGGACGAAATGGCCGCCGCCCAGGTTCTCGACCGTGAAGCCCTGCTCGACCTTGTGGATCGAGTCGTCGACGGTCCGCTCCGCGAAGTGGATCGGGCCTTTGTGCTTGGCGAGCTCGGCGATGACCTTATCGAGGATGACCTCGATGCCGTCGCCGGTCGCGACCGAGATCGCGAGCGTGTTCCGGTATTTCTTCTTCAGCTGCTTCAGGACCTCGGCGCCTTCGGGCAGGTCCATCTTGTTGACGACGAGCATCCGGGGCTTTGTCGCGAGCTTGGGGCTGAACTTCTTCAGCTCCTTCTCGATGGTCTTGATCCCGTCGAGCGGAGACTCGCCCATGTAGCCGGCGGGGTCCACGAGATGGATCAAGACGCGGCAGCGCTCGGTGTGCTTGAGGAACTTCACGCCGAGCCCTTTGCCGTCGGCCGCGCCTTCGATGAGGCCCGGAAGGTCGGCCAGGACGAAGCTGACGTGCTTGTGGTACGCGACGCCGAGGTTCGGCGACAAAGTCGTGAACG
>JBBQVX010000095.1:0-14916 GCA_038211115.1 Elusimicrobiota bacterium
GGTCGACGGTGATCTTGAGATCGGGATTCTTCAGGAGCTCGTCGAGCGCGAGCCCGAGCTCCGCCTCGCCGGGCAGCGGGAGGTTCAGGAGCACGGCGAGATCACGGAGCTCCTCGGGAATCTCGCCGGAAGGGGCGGTGACCACGATCGAGCGGCGGGTGAAGACCAGCTCCTGCGCCACGCTGCGCAGCTTGCGCTTGACCTTCTTGTCCGTCCACGCGTCGTGGAAGTCTCGCAGCAGGTAGACCGCCTTTTCCGGGCCTTTGCGGATCTGCTCGAGAGCCGAGAGCGCGTCGGCTCCCGTTTGCTGGGGGACGTCGACGGCACTCATGGACTTGAAGCCGTCCGCCTGGTCCCACGAGTAGCAGGGGCGGGCCTTTTTCTCGCAGACGCCGCGGATGAGCTCGGCGGCGCGGGTCTCCTCGGAGGTGACGATCACGATCAAGGTGGCCCGGGAGCGGAGAAGGACGTCGAGATCGTCGGCGATGTTCATGCGGCGCGGGCCCCCACGAAGTGCATCTTTTGCTTGCGAGCCTCAATATGATCTTATTTGCCAGCGGGCTTGCAAACGCGCACCCTGCATCCTATACTGCGGCTTGGCGGCGGGCGCGAGCCCGCGAAGGAGACTTCGTCAAATGAAAGCGTATGAATTGCTGGCGATTCTGACGGCGGCGCTTATAGGCGCGGCCGGTTCGGCGGAAGCCTCCCCCACCGCGCTGGCCGAGGCGGTGAAAACGACGGTCCAGGACTGCTCCGCCGGCCCGACGGTCCAGGTCCCGATCATCACCTGGGGCGGCGACATCCCGACGATCTACGCGAACGGCGGCCAGGCCGCCACTTCCCCGGGCAGCCAGTTCGCCAAGGACGGTCTCAACCTGAGGCTCGTCCGGGAAGACGTCTTCGCCAAGCAGCTCGAGGCCTACCTGAAGTGCGATTCTCCCTACCTGCGCGGCACGGCGGGCATGATCGCGATGGCGTCGGAGGCGGCCAACCGGGACCCCCGCACCAAGCCCGTCGCGATCTATCAGCTCACGTGGTCCGCCGGCGGCGACGCGCTGGTCGTCAAGCGCGGGATCGGCTCGCCGAAGGACCTCAAGGGCAAGACCATCGCCGTCCAGTCCTACGGCCCCCACGTCGACTATCTGGGCAAGATCCTGGCCGACGCAGGCCTGTCCTTCGCCGATGTGAAGATCCGGTGGACCAAGGACCTGACCGGGACCGATAAGACCCCCGGCGCGGCGTTCCACGACGCGGACGTCGACGCCGCCACGGTGATCACGCCGGACGCGATGGCCCTGACGTCGGGCGGCAAGGTGGGCACGGGATCCGAGGATTCGGTGAAGGACGCCCGGATTCTGCTGACGACCAAATCCGCCAACCGCATCATCGCCGACCTCTACGCGGTGCGCGCCGATTACCTGGAGCACAACCGCGAGGCGGTGGAGACCTTCGTGCGAGGCCTGCTGCGCGCGCAGGAGGACGTGAAGGGCCTGTTCAAGGACCGGCAGGCCCGGGCCGCCGAGTACGGGAAGCTCTTGTCCGGCTCGGGCCAACTTCTGATGGACAGCGCGCAGGCGACCAAGGACGTGGAAGGCCTGTACGGCGACGCCGAGTTCGCCGGCTATCCCGGCAACGTCATGTTCTTCACGAGCGAGCAGTATCCGCGCCGCTTCACGAAGCTGCTGTCGGAGATCCAGGCGGGCTTCGTGCCGCTCGGCCTCCTCGGCGCCAAGCAGGCGATCGCGACCGCGCGCTGGGACTACTCGGAGCTGAAGGCTGGCCTCAAGGTGACGGCCGAAGCGGTCACCCCCCACTTCGACAAGGCCGAGGTCGCCCAGGTCGTCTCGAAGCG
This sequence comes from Elusimicrobiota bacterium, assembly GCA_038211115.1. GTDB lineage: Bacteria > Elusimicrobiota > Elusimicrobia > UBA1565 > UBA9628 > GWA2-66-18. Next base: position 1,853 of record JBBQVX010000095.1, read on the forward strand.
ACAGAAGCAGGGGACCCTCGGCCAGAGCGGGCTGTTCTCGTTCGAGGTCTTCTTCAAGCCCAACCAGGCGGACTTCCCCGTCGCCCTTTACGAGGACTCCTTCCGCAAGGCCATCGATCTCGCCGCGACGTACGGCGGCGCCGTCCTGACCGTCGAAGGGCATTCCGACCCGCTCGGGTATCTGCGCAAGGTGAAGGAGAACGAGTCCGAGCTCGTGCTCAAGCGCATGCGCCAGGCGGCTCAAAACCTGAGCCTCTCGCGGGCGAACGCCGTTCGCGACAGCATCGTGAAGTACGCGAAGACGCAGGGCATCAGCCTGGACCCGTCCCAGTTCGCGATCGTGGGCCTGGGCATCACCCAGCCCCGGAGCGGGATGTGCGGCGATATCCCCTGCGCCCCGAAATCCGAGAAGGACTGGCTCGACAACATGCGCGTCGAGTTCCGCATCATCCAGGTCGAGGCCGAGGACGCGGTCTTCAAGCCGCTCTGATAATCGAATGCCTATGATCCAGCAGGAAAAGCGCGGGAGCGGCTGGCAGTGGTACGTGCTGCTCCTGGCGCTGTTCGCGGGGTATCGCCGGTGCGAGAAGAGCCCGTCCGCTCCCGCCAACGCGCTGGCCAAGCACGCGCAGCGCCGGCCGACCGCCGCGAAATTCGACTGGCCGCACGGCGGCTCCGACGCCAAAGTGGAGCTCGCCGCGGACCTCACGATGCGGAACTATTACGTCATCCTGGACGGTTCGGGCAGCATGTCGGACCGGGAGTGCGGCGGCGGGACCACCAAGATCGAGGCCGCGAAGCAGGCCTTGGCCGAGTTCGCCAAGTCGGTGCCGGCGTCCGCCCAGCTCGGGCTGGCCGCCTTCGACTCCCGGGGGACCTCTGAGCGCCTCCCCCTCGGCCGCGGAAACCGGGACCGCTTCATGGAGGAGGTCCGCGCGGTCATGGCCAACGGCGAGACCCCTCTCAAGAGCGCGATCACCCTCGGCATCGAGAAGCTCGAGGACCAGGCCCGCAAGCAGCTCGGCTACGGCGAGTACAACCTCGTCATCGTGACCGACGGGGCGGCCTCCAGCGGTGAAGATCCGGGCGCGGTCGTCGACGCCGTCCTCTCGCGCTCCCCCGTGAACATCCATACGATCGGCTTCTGCATCGGCCCGGATCACAGCCTCAATCAGCCCGGGCGGACGGTCTACAAGACCGCGGAGAATCCCGCCGAGCTACGTGCCGGCCTCGGAGACGTGCTCGTGGAAGCGGAGACCTTCGACGCCGCCAAGTTCGCCGCGCCGAAGGAGGGCGCACCCCACCATTGAACGGGAAGGTCAAATTCTTCATCGCCTTCCTGGCGCTCGGAGTCATGAGCCTGCTGGGGGCCTACTTCCTCTTGCCGCGCTTCACCGAGAAGCGCCAGCGCGAGACCTCCGACGCCAAGGATACCAAGGGGACCCTGCGGGTCGGCATGGACAACTGGGTCGGCTATTTCCCCCTCTGCAGCCCCGAGATGAAGAAGCGGATGCGCGGCGCCAAGTACCTGCTGCAGTGCGATGACGACAGCGCCGACACGGCCGGGCGCATGAAGAAGCTTCAGAGCGGCGAGCTCGACTTCGCGGTGGCAACGGTGGACTCCTTCCTCATCAACGGAGCCCCGACGCAGTTCCCCGGGACCATCGTCGCCGTGATCGACGAGTCCAAAGGCGGCGACGCGATCGTCGCGGACAAGAGGAAGATCAAGAGCATCGACGAGCTCAAGAACCGGGCCGGCTTGAAGATCGCCTTCACCCCCGCCTCGCCGAGCGAGCATCTGCTCAAGTCGGTGGCGGTCCATTTCGACATCCCGGCCCTGCGCAACCACAAGGGCCCCTGGAGGGTCGAGGCGTCCGGCTCCTCGGACGCGCTCAAGAAGCTCGAGCGCGGGGAAGTGGACGCCGCCGTCCTGTGGGAGCCCGACGTCTCGCGCGCGACCTCCCGTCCGGGAGTCGTCAAGCTCCTCGGCACGGAGAGCACGCGCCGGCTCATCGTCGATGTCCTGCTCGTCAACCGTGATTTCGCGACGCGCGACCCGCAGGCCGTGCAGGTGCTCCTCGGGAACTACTTCCGGACTTTGCGCTCCTATCAGCAGGCCCCCGAGAGCCTCACGAAGGACCTCATCGCGTCGGCTCGCCTGAGCACGAAGCAGGTGGAGGCGATGCTCCACGGCGTCGAGTGGGTGAGCATGGCCGACAACGCGGGGCGCTGGTTCGGGCTGTCGATCGGCGCCGAGACCGGGGACGAAGGGCTCGTCGACACGATCGAGTCCACGGTCCAGATCCTGCTCGAAAGCGGGGATTTTCCCCGCAGCCCCATCCCCGGAGGCGACCCGTACCGGCTGCTCAACAGCACGTTCGTCGAGAGCCTCCTCAAATCGGGAGGCGTCGAGCACCTCGGGCCGGCGGCCGCCGCCCATGATTTCCCGCCGCTCGACGACCGCGCGTGGGGCCTGCTCAAGGAGGTCGGCACGCTTAAGGTCCTTCCGATCACCTTCCAGAGCGGGACCGCCGAGCTCAGCCTGGAAGGCAAGGGCGAGCTCGACAAGGCGGCGGAGCATCTGCTGCATTATCCGGGCTTTCGCGTCGTGCTCAAGGGGCACACCGGCCTGAAAGGCGATGCCGTCCAGAACCAGATACTGTCCCTCGAGCGGGCGGCCGCGGTACGCCGTTACCTGACCGTCGCGCACGGCATCGACGAGGATCGCCTGCGCGCCGCGGGGCTGGGCCCGACCAAGCCGCTTCCGCGTGCTCCGGGCGAATCCGACCGCGCGTACAACTACCGCTTGCCTCGGGTGGAGCTCTATCTCGTCATGGAGAGCCTCTGATGCCCGGCATCGCCGATTTCTCGCGCGAGGCGACGAAGAAGGCCGTGCTCATGGCCACCTTGGAGCATCCCGTCACGATGTATTCGGCGGGCGTCGGCATCCTGGGGACCCTCGCCGTGGGCTTGTTCGGCGCCGCGACGGTGCCCGTCGCGGCGGCGCTCGGCGGTCTCGGCATCGGCATGGGCAGCGCGCTGTACAATTATTTCGTGCGCGGGGAGGCCCTCGCGGATCTGCATGTCAGGAAGCTTTACGAAGATCTCGCTAAGGCCAGGCTCAAGGTCATGGACGGCCTCGAGAAGTCTCTCAAGCGCCTCGGCGAGAAGGCGCAAGGCGAGGTCGGAGAACAGGCGGAGCAGGGCGCCGAGCAGTTCGCGCAGGCCGGCGAGCGCTTCAAGACGCTCAAGCAGACGCTCGACGACAAGCTCCAGCCCGGAGAGTTGACGTACGGCCGCTACCTCGGCGCGGCGGAGCAGGTCTATCTTTCGGTGCTCGACAATCTGACGATCATGTCCGCTCAGCTGCAGAGCGTGGGCGCCATCGACACGCGCTATATCGCCTCGCGGCGCAAGGCCCTGCGAGCCCTCTCTGATCCGTGCAAGGCGGACCAGGAGGAGCTCAAGACCTTGGAGGAGCGCGCCCACCTCGTGAAGGAGACGCTCGACAAGGTCAACGATCTCGTGACGCGCAACGAGGTGGCCATCACGCAGATGGACAAGCTGAGCACGGCTTTAGCCGAACTACGGACCCAGCCCGGGGGCGCGGCGGTGGACTTGGACACCGCCATCCGTGAGATGGAAGAGCTGGCCAAGCAAGCCTACCGGTACGGCCGGGGGCAAGGAGGCGAATCGTGAACCTACAAACGGCTGACAAAGAGGAAATCAAGAAGGACCTGGGGCTCGTCGAGCCCGCGGAGGTCGCTCTGAGCGCCGGTGAAGACCCGAAGCTCGAGAAGAAAGCCGACGAGGTGATCGCGCAGCTCCTGGATATGAAAGGCGACAAGGAGGAGGCCAAGCTCCGGAGCAAGACGACCGTCGATACGCTCGGCTCCGAACTCCAGCGCAAAGCCGCGCTCCAGAGCGAGAAGCTCAAGGAGCCGATCAAGAAGCTGTCCGGCCGCACCGAGGAAGGCGGCGGCGTCGCCAATTCGCTCCTCGAGCTGCGCGAGCAGGTCGAAAGCCTGGACCCGGCGCGCTTTAGCTTCGACGCCGGCTGGATGTCGCGCATGATGGGCTACATCCCCGGGGTCGGAACCCCCCTCAAGCGCTACTTCTCGCGCTACGAGAGCGCGCAGACCGTCATCGACGCCGTCATCAAGTCCCTCGAGATCGGACGCGAGCAGCTCAAGCGCGACAACATCACCTTGGGCGACGACCAGAAGCGCATGACCGAGTTCGCCGAGAAGCTGATCCAGGCCGTGCGCTTCGCCCAGCTGCTCGACAAGCGGCTTCAGGCGAAGGTGGACTCGCTGCCCGAGACCGATCCGATGCGCGCGTTCATCGCGGAGGAGCTGCTCTTCCCCCTGCGCCAGCGCATCATGGACCTGCAGCAGCAGCTCGCCGTCAACCAGCAGGGCGTTCTGGCGATGGAGATCCTCATCCGAAACAACAAGGAGCTCATTCGCGGCGTGAACCGCGCGCTCAACGTCACGGTCAGCGCCCTCCAGGTCGCGGTCACCGTGGCTTTGGCGCTGGCGGAGCAGCAGCAGACGCTCGAAAAAGTCCAGGCCCTGTCGAAGACCACCTCGGACCTGATCTCGAGCACGGCCGCCCGCCTCAAGACTCAAGGAGTGGAGATCCACAAGCAGGCCTCGCAGACCCAGCTGAGCATGGACTCGCTCAAGAAGGCCTTCGCCGACATCCATGAGGCCATGGACGACGTCGCGAAGTTCCGCACTCTCGCCCTGCCCCAGATGGCCGCGACCATCAAGGAGATGGACGACCTCACGGCCGTGGCCGGCAAGGCCGTCGCCAAGATGGAGAAAGGGACTAAGCTGTCCCCGGTCATTCCGCTGGACCTCGAGTAGACGACAAGGAGCCATGACAATGAAAAAATCGAACATCAAGGTCGCGCTGGCGGCGGCGCTCGCGCTGGGCGCCGTCCTGGCCGGACCGGCGCGCGCCGCCGACGCCTCCCCGAAGAAGTCGTTCGCGGTGGCGTGGTCGCACTACACGGGGTGGGAGCCTTGGGCCTACGCCGACGAATCCGGCATCCTCAAGAAGTGGGCGGACAAGTACGGGATCGAAATCAAGCTCTCGCTGATCAACGACTACGTCGAGTCGATCAACCTGTACACCTCGGGCAAGTTCGACGCGTGCCTTATGACGAACATGGACGCGCTGACGATCCCGGCCGTGGGCGGAGTGGATTCGACGGCGCTCGTCGTCGGAGACTTCTCCAACGGCAACGACGGGGTCGTGGTCAAGAAGGGCAAGACGGTCAAGGACCTCGAGGGGCAGAGCATCAAGCTCGTGGAGCTTTCCGTCTCGCATTACCTCCTGAGCCGCGCGCTGGCGAACAACGGCATGACCGAGAAGCAGGTCAAGCTCGTCAACACGAGCGACGCGGACATCGGGTCGGTGTTCGCCGCCGATCCCGCGGGCGCCGCGGTCACGTGGAACCCGATCCTCATGCACGCGCGTAACGCGAAGGACGCGGTCCTGGTGTACGACTCCTCGTCGATCCCGGGCGAGATCATGGACCTGCTCGTCGTGAAGACCGCCGCCCCCGAGGTGCTCAAGAAAGCCCTGACCGGCGCGTGGTACGAGACGATGTCGGTGATGTCCGGCAAGAGCAAGAAGAGCGCCGAGGCCCTGGACTCGATGGCCAAGACCGCGGGCGGGACGACGGCGGAGTTCAAAGCCCAGCTTAAGACCACCCGGATGTTCTACAAGGCGGACGAGGGCGCCGACTTCGCCAAGAGCCCCGAGATCAAGAAGACCATGGATTACGTCCGGAGCTTCTCGTTCGAGCACGGCCTCTTCGGCCAGAACGCCGCCTCCAAGGACCTCGTCGGGATCGAGTTCGTCGACGGCAGCGTCCTCGGAGACAAGAAGGTCGTCAAGCTGCGCTTCACCGACCGCTACATGCGCATGGCGGCCCAGGGGAAGCTTTGAGCGAGACCCGGGCTCCGGCTCAAGCCGTCGCCCGAAACCCGGCGATCTGGAGCATCCACGCGCGTCCCAGCGCGTGGATGCGCCGGATCCTGGGGGTGCTTCCTTTTCTGATCGCGTTCGCCGTCTACCTCGGCGTCTCGAACGCGAGGCTCCGGGACAACCCGATGGACAAGCTCCTTCCCTCCCCGGTCCGCATGGCGGAGTCGGCGACGCGCATGGCCGTCGAGCCGGACCGCCGTTCGGGAAGCCGCCTGCTGTGGCTCGACACGCGCGCGAGCCTCAAGCGGCTGGGCCTCGGGATGGGCTGCGGCGCCGTGCTCGGCCTTTTTCTCGGCATCAATCTCGGGCTCCTGCCGGGCCTCTCCGCGCTGATGCAGCCGTTCGTCACCGCGGTCTCGATCATCCCTCCCCTGGCCGTCCTGCCGATCCTGTTCATCGCCTTCGGCGTCGACGAGCTCTCGAAGGTCGTGCTGATCTTCGTGGGGACCTTTCCCGTGATCACGCGCGACATCACGTTGGCCGCGCGCAACATCCCCCGCGAGCAGATCGTCAAGGCCCTCACCTTGGGCGCGAGCGAGCTCGAGGTCATCTACCTCATCATCCTGCCGCAGCTGGTCCCCCGTCTCCTCGAGACCGTGCGCCTGAATTTGGGCTCGGCGTGGCTCTTCCTCATCGCGTCCGAGGCCATCGCCTCGGAGAACGGGCTGGGCTACCGCATCTTCCTGATGCGACGCTATCTCGCGATGGACGTGATCATCCCCTACGCCCTGTGGATCACGGCGCTCGGCTTCGTGTTCGACTGGGGCCTCAAATACCTGATCCGCCGGCTCTATCCGTGGTACTCGTCGGAGGAAGAGTGACCCCCCCTCCCTCTCAGGACGCCGATCCCGCGAGCAAGCTGCTCTACATCGAGAACGTCTACAAGGAGTACGGACCCAAGGTCATTCTCGACGACATCGACCTCAGCGTTCGCTCCGGGGAATTCTGCGGGCTCGTCGGGCCGAGCGGCTGCGGGAAATCCACCTTGCTGCGCCTGCTGCTGGGCGCCGAGCGCCCTGGCGCCGGGCGCATCCTCATCGACGGCGCGCCCATCGGCGAGCCGGACGCGCAGCGCGGGATCGTCTTCCAGAAATACTCGCTCTTCCCGCACCTGTCGATCCTGGACAACGTCCTGCTCGGCCCGCGCATGAGCACGGGCTTCTTCGAGTGGCGGGCCAAGCGTGCCGGCTTCCTCGACGACGCGATGGCCCTGCTCAAGGCGATGCGCCTCGAAAATGACGGCGGCAAATACCCGCACGAGCTGTCCGGCGGCATGCAGCAGCGCGTCGCCATCGCGCAGGCGATGATCATGCGCCCCAAGGTCCTGCTGATGGACGAGCCCTTCGGGGCGCTCGACCCGAGCGTGCGCGAGGGCTTGCAGATCCACCTGCTGACGACCTGGGAACAGCGCAAGATGACCGTCATCTTCGTGACGCACGACATTCCCGAAGCGCTGTTCCTGTCCACGCGCGTGCTGGTCCTGTCCCAGTATTACCGCGACGGGCGGGACTGCCCTCCGGACCGCCGCGGCGCGAAGGTCGTGGCCGACTACCAGATCAAGAAGCAGGCGGCGTCCACGGACATCAAGCGCACCGGCGAGTTCGCCGATCTGGCGCAGACGATCCGCCAGGATGGCTTCGAGCCGACGGTTCTCAAGCACGTTAACCAGTTCAACCTCGCCCACCCGGACTCCTGGCGCTCGTTGAACCCCGACGAAGCCGCCGGGAGCTGAAGCCTCTTGACGCGGGCCTCGCGCAATCGTATGCTATTCCTAGTTGATAATTATTATTAACTGGATATCATGAAGAACCGCGACGAGGTCCGCAGCCTGTTCAAGGCGAAGAAGGTCCCCCTCACCCATCAGCGCCTCGCCGTCTACGAGGAGCTGGCGGGACGGCGCGACCATCCGAGCGCCGAGTCGCTGCACGCGTCGCTGAAGAAGGCGTATCCGAGCCTCTCGCTGGCGACCGTCTACAAGACTTTGCAGACGCTGCACGAGCTGGGCATGGTGTCGCGCGTGGATTCTCCCGCGGCGCAGGCCCGGTACGACGCCGTCCTCGAGACCCACCATCACGCGGTGTGCTCGGCGTGCGGCGGCATCGAGGATCTCTTCGACCCGCGCCTCGACGCCCTGCCCGCCCCGAAGGCCGCGGGCTTCAAGATCGCCGGGCATTCCGTCCATTTTCACGGCCTCTGCGCACGGTGCGCGAAGGCTTCCGTTCAAAAGACTCGCTAACAGGAGACATCATCATGGCCGATACCCTCGTGCAGAAGGACGCGCCGGACTTCAAGGCCCAGGCGCTCGTCGGAAAAGGCTTCAAGGAAATCCAGCTCGCCGACTACAAGGGCAAGTGGGTCGCGCTGTTCTTCTACCCGCTCGACTTCACGTTCGTCTGCCCCACCGAGATCACCGCGTTCTCGGACGCGGCCGCCGACTTCAAGAAGCTCGGCTGCGAAATCCTGGGCTGCTCCGTGGACAGCCAGTTCTCCCACCTCGCGTGGACGAACCTGTCCCGCAAGGAAGGCGGTCTGGGCGAAATCAAGTACCCGCTCCTGGCCGACATCACGAAGTCGATCGCCCGCTCCTACGGCGTCCTCGTCAACGACTCGATCGCGCTGCGCGGCCTGTTCCTGATCAACCCGAAGGGCAAGGTCGCCTACTCGGTCGTCCACGACCTCGCGGTCGGCCGCTCCGTCGACGAGACGCTGCGCGTGCTCATGGCCTTCCAGCAGGTCGAGAAGACCGGCGAGGTCTGCCCCGCCGGCTGGACCGAGGGCAAGAAGACGATGAAGGCCGACCCGGTCAAGTCGAAGGAGTACTTCGCCGCCGCTTAATCCGTCCCGTAAAAAAGAGCCGGCCGGGGCGAAAGCCCCGGCCGGCTTCTTTTATTTGACGGCGCCGCGGGTCGAGGTCGTGACGGGCGTCTCGACGAGATCGGCGGAGCGGTCGGCCGGCACGCGATGGATCGAGAGGATCTCCGGGCCCGCCGCGGTCGCCTTCGCGGCATCGAGGACGATCGTCGCGCCGAAGTCGGTCACGGAGTCCTCCTTGATGATCTGTAGTCCGTCGACGGGGTGCTTGAGCGCCTCGAGGACGTCCTCGAGGCGCGAGATCTTCCGTCCGTTGACCGACTCGACGAGGACGCCGCGGAAGTCGTGATAGCCCGCGTTGACCTCGTTCGGGAGCATGAACGGGATCACGACGGCCTCGGTTCGGTCCTCGGAAGGCAGGACGAAGCTGCGTAGGTAGCGCAGGGCCATCGGGACGTCGTTCGGGGGCCAAAGTGCCAGGTAGTTGCTCGTAACCGGCGTGAACACGAGGCCGCCGTAGATGAAGTAGCGCGGCCGGACGTCGTACAGCGGCTCGCCGACGATGTCCTCCTTGGACGCCTTCATCACGAGCTCGACTCGCAGCGGGCGCCCGTCGCGCAGGACGTCGAACGGGACGGTCTCGTCGACGAGCCGCATGCTGATCAGGTGCGTGAAGGCGAGGCGTTTGTCCGGGCTGAACAGGTAGGTGCCGTCGTCGGCGACCTTGACGCCGTCGACCGCCGTGAGGACGTCCCCCTCCTTGAGCTGGCCCCAGGCCGCGGAGCCGTAGACCACGCGGGTGACGAGGACGCCCGTCTGGCCGGCCTTCATCTTATAGCGCGCGCGCAGGCCGTCGTTCTCCATGCTCTGCCAGATGAGGCCGACCGACGGCACGCGCTCGTAATGCCCGTTGCGGATATCGCGCAGGAAACGGCGAACGAGCGGGATCGGCACGGCGTAGCCGATGTTCTCGACGCCGGCGCCGGAATAGGACTGGAACGAGACGCCGACGAGCTTCCCGTCCTTCATCATCGGCCCGCCGCTGTTTCCGGGGTTGATCGCGGCGTCAGTCTGCAGCGCGAGGAGGTTTCGCGTGGAGTGGGAGTAGTCGATGACCTCGATGCGGGAGATGATTCCCTCGGTGATGGACAGGTCGTCGCCGCCCGCCGGGAAGCCGTACACCGAGACCTTGTCGCGCTGGCGCGGCAGCTCGCCGAGCGTCACGGGCTTGGCACCCTTGTAGAAGGCGGGATCCTTGACCTTGAGGATGGCCAGCTCGCAGTCGTGGGCGACGAACTCGACCGTCGCCTCGTACTTCTTCGCGTCTCCGGGGCGGCGGACCTGGACGAAGATCTGGTCGCTGACGACGTGCGCGTTGGTCAGGATGCGGTCGCCCTCGATGATGACGCCGGACCCGGAAAGGCTGTCCTGGGCGCTCGTCTGCCAGGGCTGGTAGAAGTCGGCTTTCTGGGACGTGGTGAAGATCTTCACGGCGGAGTTGCGCATTCCGTCGTCCGCGGCGCGCAGGGGACCGCTCAGAAGGAGAAGAGCGAAGAGGGTTTTCATGGGCCCAGTGTAGCCGTATTGCGGGAAAATTGCTAGCATGACGCCCTGATATAAGGAGACCGAATGCAGCCCGCCCCGAACCCGCTTATCAACCTGGCCCCGATCGTCGCGATCTTCGTCATTTTCTATTTTCTCCTGATCCGGCCGCAGCAGAAGCAGCAGCAGGAGCACGAGGTCATGCTGAAGAACCTCAAGTCCGGCGACAAGGTCCTGACCACCGGCGGCCTTTACGGCACGATCACCGGCTTCAAGGGCAATGATCTCGAAGTGCAGTTCTCCCAGACCGTGAAGCTGACGCTGGCGCGCTCCGCCGTGGCTCAGGTCGTCAGCGACGTCAAGACCGGCGTCGTCGTCTCTTAACCCAAAAGGATCCAATCGACATGACCAAGACCCAGACGAAGTGGCTCGGGCTCCTCGCCCTGATCGTCGGCTCCGTTTTCCTGCTCTACCCGACGGTCAACTGGTACCAGCTCGACCCGATGGAGCGCGCGAAGCTCGAAGCCCTGCGCGAGCGTCCGAAATGGCTCGTCAACCTCGGCCTCGACCTCAAGGGCGGCACGCACATGGTCATGGAGCTCCAGGTCGACAAACTCGACCCGAAGACCCCCCTCAACGAGGCGATGACGCAGGCCATCGAGATTATCCGCAACCGCATCGACCAGTTCGGCGTCGCCGAGCCGCTGATCGTGCGCCAGGGCGCGCGCTGGATCGTCGTCCAGCTGCCCGGCGTGACCGACTCGCAGCACGCGAAGGAGCTCGTCGGCAAGACCGCGCAGCTCCAGTTCCGCATGGTCGACGATTCCGAGAAAGCCCGCGCGGCGATGAACAAGATCCTCGAGCTCGGCAACCCGTTCGAGAAGGACACGATCACGCCCTCGACCGCCGCCGTCAAGCTCGTGCCCGAAGGGCTGCAGCTCCTTTCGGGCAAGGAAAGCTCGATGTACCTCGTGCACAAGGAAGTCCCCCTCACCGGCGCCTCGCTCGACACGGCGAAGGTCGAGACGGGCGGCGGCCAGTACGGCCTTCCCGTCGTGGCCTTCAAGTTCAAGCCCGACGCGGCCGGCACGTTCTCCTCGCTGACCGCGTCGAACGTCGGGAAGAGCATGGCGATCGTGCTCGACGACAAGGTGTTCTCCGCGCCCGTCATCAAGGGACGCATCGGCGGCGGCTCCGGCATCATCGAGGGCCAGTTCACCTCCGACGACGCGAAGTCTCTCGCCATCGTCCTGCGCGCCGGCGCGCTGCCCGCGCCCGTCAAGGTCATCGAGGAGCGCGTCGTCGGCCCCACGGTCGGCGAGGACTCGATCAAGGACGGCTTCCGCTCGAGCGCGATCGGCTTCGGCCTCGTCGTGCTGTTCATGCTGATCTACTATCGCGCCGCCGGCTTCATCGCGATCATGGCGCTCGGGATGAACCTGCTGCTGCTGCTGGCGACGATGGCCTACCTCAAGTCGACGCTGACGCTCCCGGGCATGGCCGGCATCATCCTGTCGCTCGCGATGGCCGTCGACGCCAACGTGCTGATCTTCGAGCGCATCCGCGAGGAGTTGCGCCTCGGCAAGCCCGTGAAGCTCGCGCTGTCCGTCGGCTACGACCGCGCGTTCAGCGCGATCCTGGACTCGCACGTGACGTCGCTGATTTCCGCCGCATTCCTGTTCCAGTTCGGCACCGGGCCGATCAAGGGCTTCGCCGTCACGCTGACCATCGGCTTGATCCTGTCCCTGTTCACCGCGATCGTGGTCACGCGCATGATCTTCGACTACTGGCTCGCGAATAACGACGTAGAGGAGCTCTCGATCTAATGGAACTTTTCAAGAAGCCGGAAATCGACTGGATCGGCAACCGCTGGATTCCCATCGGTTGCTCGGTGGTCGTCATGATCGCCAGCCTCATCTCGATCGCGACGAAGGGCTTCAACTACTCGATCGAGTTCACGGGCGGCACGCTCGTGCAGATCAGCTTCCCCGCCGACTCGAAGATCCACGTCGACGGCGTCCGCAAGGCTTTGGAAGCCGCGGACCTCAAGACGGAGATCCAGTCGGTCGAGGGCTCCCGCCCGACCTTCATCCTGCGCGAGCAGGCCGCCGACGACGCCGCCGCGACGAAGTTCGCGAACGACGCCCTCTCGACGCTGAAGAAGGCGTTCGCCCCCACCGAGCCGACGCTCGACCGCAAGGACGTCATCGGTCCGGTCGTCGGCAAGGACCTGCGCGGCCGCACCGTCTGGGCGATCGTGCTGAGCCTTCTCGGCATCCTCGTCTACATCGCTTACCGCTTCGAGAACCCGATCTGGAGCCTCGCGGGCGTCGTGGCGCTGTTCCACGACGTCATCGGCGTTGCCGGCCTGTTCTCGTTTCTGCAACTGCCGATGGACCTGCTGATCGTGACCGCCCTCCTGACGATCGCCGGGTACTCGATCTCCGACTCGATCGTCGTCTTCGACCGCATGCGCGAGAAGCTGCACACGGACCGCACGCACGATCTGCGCGCCCTGATCGACTCGTCGATCAACGAGACGCTGTCGCGCACGATCATCACGGTCCTCACCGTGCAGATCGTGAGCATGACGATCTTCTTCTTCGGCGGCCCCGTCCTTCACAACTTCGCGCTCGCGATGGTCGTCGGCAACCTGCTCGGCACGTACTCGTCGATCGCGGTCGCCGCCCCCCTCGTGTACGAGTACCAGC